>NZ_JBJQIZ010000011.1:0-131717 GCF_046487695.1 Escherichia sp. WS1118
ACCGCGTTCTACACGACCGGTAACAACGGTACCACGACCGGAGATGGAGAATACGTCTTCGATCGGCAGCAGGAACGGCTTGTCAATCGCACGCTCTGGTTCCGGAATGTAAGAATCCAGGAAGCCAGCCAGTTCCAGGATTTTCGCTTCCCACTCTGCGTCGCCTTCCAGCGCTTTCAGAGCAGAACCACGAACGATCGGAGTGTCGTCGCCCGGGAAGTCGTACTGAGACAGAAGTTCACGAACTTCCATTTCAACCAGTTCCAGCAGCTCTTCGTCATCAACCATGTCGCATTTGTTCAGGAACACGATGATGTACGGAACGCCTACCTGACGACCCAGCAGGATGTGCTCACGAGTCTGCGGCATCGGGCCGTCAGTCGCAGCAACTACCAGGATCGCGCCGTCCATCTGAGCAGCACCGGTGATCATGTTTTTAACATAGTCGGCGTGCCCCGGGCAGTCTACGTGCGCGTAGTGACGGGTCGGGGTGTCGTATTCAACGTGAGAAGTGTTGATGGTGATACCACGAGCTTTTTCTTCCGGCGCGTTATCGATCTGGTCGAATGCACGAGCAGCACCGCCGTAGGTTTTAGCCAGTACGGTGGTGATTGCAGCGGTCAGAGTAGTTTTACCGTGGTCAACGTGGCCGATAGTACCAACGTTAACGTGCGGTTTTGTACGTTCAAATTTTTCTTTAGACACGGCTATATTCCTTACTATAGTGCTCTCCCCTTCAGGAGAGAGCACGGGACTTTGGTATTAACCCTTAGGCTTATTTACCACGGGCTTCAATTACGGCCTGAGCAACGTTACTCGGCGCTTCATCATACTTCAGGAATTCCATAGTGTATGATGCGCGACCTTTGGTCAGAGAACGCAGCTGAGTTGCATATCCGAACATTTCAGACAGCGGTACTTCAGCGTGGATCTTAACGCCAGTAACTTCAGATTCCTGACCTTTGAGCATACCACGACGACGGCTCAAGTCACCGATAACGTCACCGGTGTTCTCTTCAGGAGTTTCTACTTCAACCTTCATGATCGGCTCAAGCAGAACTGGTTTCGCTTTCTTAAAGCCTTCTTTAAAGGCGATAGAAGCAGCCAGTTTAAACGCCAGTTCAGAGGAGTCAACGTCATGGTAAGAACCGAAGTGCAGACGAATACCCATGTCTACTACCGGGTAGCCTGCCAGCGGACCTGCTTTCAGCTGTTCCTGGATACCTTTATCAACGGCCGGGATGTATTCGCCAGGGATTACACCACCTTTAATGTCGTTGATGAACTCGTAGCCTTTCGGGTTTGAACCCGGCTCCAGCGGGTACATGTCGATAACAACATGACCATACTGACCACGACCACCAGACTGTTTCGCGTGTTTACCTTCAACATCGGTAACTTTCTGGCGGATAGTTTCACGGTAAGCAACCTGCGGTTTACCTACGTTCGCTTCAACGTTGAATTCACGCTTCATACGGTCAACGATGATGTCGAGGTGCAGTTCGCCCATACCCGCGATGATGGTCTGGTTAGATTCTTCGTCAGTCCATACACGGAAAGACGGGTCTTCTTTAGCCAGACGGCCCAGAGCCAGACCCATTTTTTCCTGGTCAGCTTTGGTTTTCGGTTCAACTGCGATGGAGATTACCGGCTCAGGGAATTCCATACGTTCCAGAATGATCGGCGCATCCGGGTCACACAGGGTGTCACCAGTGGTTACGTCTTTCAGACCGATTGCAGCTGCGATGTCGCCCGCGCGAACTTCTTTGATCTCTTCACGTTTGTTAGCGTGCATCTGAACGATACGACCGAAACGCTCACGTGCAGCTTTCACGGAGTTCAGTACGGTATCACCAGAGTTAACCACACCGGAGTACACACGGAAGAAGGTCAGGTTACCAACAAACGGGTCGGTAGCGATTTTGAACGCCAGTGCAGAGAACGGCTCGTCATCACTTGCGTGACGCTCAGCCGGAGTGTCTTTACCGTCGTCCAGGATACCGTTGATCGCAGGTACGTCAACCGGGGATGGCAGGTAATCAATTACCGCATCCAGCATCGCCTGAACACCTTTGTTCTTGAACGCAGAACCACAGGTTACCAGGATGATTTCGTTGTTCAGAACGCGCTGACGCAGAGCACCTTTGATTTCTGCTTCAGTCAGTTCTTCACCACCCAGGTATTTTTCCATCAGCTCTTCAGAAGCTTCAGCTGCGGATTCGATCAGGTTCTGGTGCCATTCGTTAGCCAGTTCAACCATGTCTGCCGGGATATCTTCGTATTCGAAGGTTACGCCCTGGTCAGCGTCGTTCCAGTTGATAGCTTTCATTTTCACCAGGTCAACAACACCGGTGAAATGTTCTTCAGCACCAATCGCCAGCTGCAGCGGAACCGGGTTCGCGCCCAGACGGGTTTTGATCTGGTTAACAACTTTCAGGAAGTTCGCACCCATGCGGTCCATTTTGTTAACGAACGCAATACGCGGAACTTTATATTTGTTTGCCTGACGCCATACGGTTTCAGACTGCGGCTGAACACCACCAACTGCGCAGTAAACCATTACCGCACCATCGAGAACACGCATGGAACGTTCTACTTCGATTGTGAAGTCAACGTGCCCCGGGGTGTCGATGATGTTGATGCGATGCGGCTCATACTGCTTAGCCATACCAGACCAGAATGCAGTAGTCGCAGCGGAAGTGATGGTAATACCACGTTCCTGCTCCTGCTCCATCCAGTCCATGGTTGCAGCGCCGTCATGAACTTCACCGATTTTATGGTTTACACCGGTGTAGAACAGAATACGTTCGGTAGTAGTGGTTTTACCGGCGTCGATGTGCGCACTGATACCGATGTTACGGTAGCGTGCGATGGGTGTTGTACGAGCCATTTGTTTCCTCGTTTATCTTTTAGGCGTTCAATTTAAGTAGCCCAAAGCGGGCTGCTTACTGGAAGCGCCCGCCTGGTGACTAAAACTCCGAAGGGATTACCAACGGTAGTGTGCGAACGCCTTGTTGGCTTCGGCCATACGGTGAACGTCTTCACGTTTCTTAACTGCAGTACCTTTGTTTTCTGCAGCATCAGAAAGTTCGTTCGCCAGGCGCAGAGCCATGGATTTATCACCGCGTTTACGAGCAGCTTCAACGATCCAACGCATTGCCAGAGCATTACGACGAACCGGACGGACTTCAACTGGTACCTGATAAGTAGAACCACCAACGCGGCGAGACTTAACTTCTACAGTCGGGCGCACGTTTTCGAGAGCTACTTCGAATGCTTCCAGTTCAGATTTACCAGAGCGCTGAGCCAGGGTCTCCAGCGCGCTGTATACGATAGATTCAGCAGTAGATTTTTTACCATCTACCATCAGGATATTTACAAATTTAGCCAGCAGTTCTGATCCGAACTTCGGATCCGGCAGAATTTTACGCTGACCAATGACGCGACGACGTGGCATGGAAATACTCCGTTGTTAATTCAGGATTGTCCAAAACTCTACGAGTTTAGTTTGACATTTAAGTTAAAACGTTTGGCCTTACTTAACGGAGAACCATTAAGCCTTAGGACGCTTCACGCCATACTTGGAACGAGCCTGCTTACGGTCTTTAACGCCGGAGCAGTCAAGCGCACCACGTACGGTGTGGTAACGAACACCCGGGAGGTCTTTAACACGACCACCACGGATCAGGATCACGGAGTGCTCCTGCAGGTTGTGACCTTCACCACCGATGTAGGAAGTCACTTCGAAACCGTTAGTCAGACGAACACGGCATACTTTACGCAGCGCGGAGTTCGGTTTTTTAGGAGTGGTAGTATATACACGAGTACATACGCCACGTTTTTGCGGGCATGCTTCCAGCGCAGGCACGTTGCTTTTCGCAACTTTGCGAGCACGTGGTTTGCGTACCAGCTGGTTAACTGTTGCCATTAAATAGCTCCTGGTTTTAGCTTTTGCTTCGTAAACACGTAATAAAACGTCCTCACACAATATGAGGACGCCGAATTTTAGGGCGATGCCGAAAAGGTGTCAAGAAATATACAACGATCCCGCCATCACCAGGCCATCTGGCTGGAGTGCTTAACCGTAAGTCTGACGAAATCAGTATAGTCAATGGGAATGATGTCGTTCGAAATTCGACCAGTCAAACCGCGGGCAATAAGGTCTTCGTTCAGAGCATAGACCTTAATGGGGGCATTACGCAGACTTTCAAGGTAGCGGTTGCCGTCAACTGCGGCAGTTACGCCATCTTGCAATAATAGCAGTTCGTCACCTTCACTGAGCAGACGCAGCAGCGCAGCAAAATCCGTCAGCCAGGGTGAACGATGTAATGTGTGCAGCATAACGCCTCAAAACCTCAAAATAACATCGTAGTTGGCGAGTTCGCGGCGTAAGGCATCTGCTTCGAGCGGCGTGGCTTCGACAACAAAAGGTGTCTGCGGATCTAACCCGCGTTCGCGCAGTGAAGCCGCACAAACCCAGCACTGTTCAATGTCATACAGACCCAACAATTTAAAAGTGGCAATGTAATCACGCGCCAGCACTGCATCGGGCTTTTGTCCTGGCAGCAGCTGAAAAACGCCATCAGCAATAAAGAAGACGGCCAGATCGTCAGTTAATGCGGAAGTTGCGAGTAAAGCATCTAATCCCTCGCGGCCAGCCGCGGTGCCATGAGGCACAGTAGAAAAAACAAACGCAATTCGTTTCATCAGAACTGTACCACCCTGTCACAGGTCAGCGAGGCTTCCGCCAGCGCGCCAAGTCCGCTTAAGGTAAATCCCGTCTGAAGGTTTGACGAAGCCAGCCCCAGTCTTCCGGCTTCCGTTTCATCAACAACGCCACGGCGTAATGCCGCCGCTACGCAGATATTCAGCGCCACACCATGTTGCATATTCAACTGTTGCCAGCTGCGCACAAGGTCAAATTCGTCGCTTGCCGGTGAGGTCAATTGGTTAGCGTTATAGACCCCTTCCCGATAGAAAAAAACGCTGCTTAACTCATGGCCTTCTGCTATTAGCGCCTGCGCAAACTGAAAAGCACTACTCGCCTGTTGCGTACCGTATGCTGGCCCGGTCACCACGATGGCAAAACGCATTACTTATCTTGCCCCTGGAAATCACCGCTCTTGAACTGGCGGATGTAGAGATAGACAGTGTGTTTGGAGATGTTCAGGCGGTCAGCAACCTGGTTGATCGCGTCTTTAATATCGAAGATCCCTTTCTCGTAGAGATTTAGCACGATCTGACGATTTTTGGCGTTATTAGAAACATTGCGATCGGCATTCACTTCTTCGATGGTAAACTCCAGCGTTTGGGTAACCAGATCTTCAACAGAAGAGGCAAAGTTGACGCTTGAACCGACATCCGGAGTTTCCGGCGGCACAAAAGTGCTCATAATCTGCGAGAAGGGAACATCAAGATTCATATTGATGCACAGCAGACCAATTACACGCTGTTCGCGGTTACGAATCGCGATAGTCAGGGACTTCATTAATACGCCGCTTTTGGCGCGAGTAAAGTAGCATTTAGAAACGCTGCTATCCGCTCCCGTCATATCGTGCAGCATACGTAGCGCCAGGTCAGTAATTGGCGAACCAATCTTCCGGCCTGTATGTTCACCGTTAGCAATGCGAATGGCTGAACATTTTAGATCCTGCAAAGAGTGCAAAACGATTTCACAGTGGGAGCCAATAAGCATCGCTAACCCGTCCACCACCGCTTCGTAGGATTTCAGAATATCAAAATCGGTCTGGTCAAAAGGACGTTGATCCAGTAAATCCAACTCACTGGTTTCGTTGGTTAAAAGCGACCTGGACATGAAAAAAAACACTCCTTTTCAGGAGCCTGTCGTTAACTTTTCAGGGCAGGCTCATTAATGATGCGGGTAACTAAATTAATACAGCGGAGGTTCCGCTTTCCAGCACTAATTATATCCGGCCTGTAATAAAAAAACCGCCGCCTGGTCAGGCGGCGGTTCTTAGTGCTTATTTTTTAGCAGAGTCTGCGGCTTTCGCATCAGCTTCCGGCTTTGCATCAGCCTTCGGCGCTGGTTTCACATCCAGCAGCTCTACGTCAAACACCAGGGTAGAATTCGGTGGGATCCCCGGAACACCCGCTTTGCCGTAAGCCAGTTCTGGTGGAATAACCAGTTTGATCTTACCGCCTTTCTTGATGTTCTTCAGACCTTCTGTCCAACCCGGGATAACACCGTCCAGACGGAAAGAGAGCGGTTCACCACGGGTGTAAGAGTTGTCGAACTCTTTACCGTCGATCAGCGTACCTTTGTAGTTCACTACAACAGTATCGCTGTCTTTCGGGGCTTCGCCTTTACCGGCTTCTACTACCTGATAAACCAGACCAGTGGAAGAGGTTTTCACACCTTTCTCTTTGGCAAATTTCTCGCGGTACTCTTTACCTTTTGCTTCGTTATCAGCCGCGTCTTTTTCCATCTTCGCCTGAGCAGAAGACTTCACGCGAGCTTCGAATGCTTGCAGAGTCTGTTCGATCTCTTGGTCGGAAAGTTTGCTCTTATCAGCAAATGCATCCTGAACACCAGCGATCAGCTGATCTTTATCCAGTTTGATGCCCAGTTTTTCTTGTTCTTTAAGAGAGTTTTCCATGTAACGACCCAGCGAAGCACCCAGTGCATAAGCTGATTTCTGATCGTCATTTTTGAACGCTGCTTTGCTGTCAGCAGTTGTAGCAGGTTTTGCAGCTTCAGCAGCAAAAGTGATTGGTGCATGCAGGGCAACGGCCATTGTGGTCGCCAGCAGCGTTACTTTAAACAGTGATTTCATCCATATCTCCAGGATCGGGGCATCTCACCCCAGGGTTAACTATTATCAGAAGGGTACTATAAAGCGTTGTCGAACAAATCTACATACAGACACGCCCTATTATCATCTATTTTCAGACTCTTTTTGTTTAAATTAGTTTCGATGACCGCGAAATGAGTGCTGTCTCGGGCAGCAAAGTTAAGTAGAATCCGCGGCGACCATTCGACAAAAGAGGTGAATCATGCAGGATTTATCATTGGAAGCACGCCTGGCAGAGCTGGAGAGCCGACTGGCTTTTCAGGAAATCACCATTGAAGAACTGAACGTCACGGTGACCGCTCATGAAATGGAGATGGCGAAACTGCGCGATCATCTGCGTCTGCTGACCGAGAAGTTAAAAGCCAGCCAGCCGTCGAACATCGCGTCGCAGGCTGAAGAAACGCCTCCGCCACATTATTGAGGCGTAAAAAAAGCGGGGATTCCCCGCTTTTTTGTCACCTTTTCGATATTAGTGGCAACCGCAACCGCCGTTGCCTTTACCGCCACAGCAGCCTTCGCCACCGTGTTCATGACCGTGATCGTGGCCATGACCACCGCAGCAACCGTCGTGGTCGTGATCGTGGTGGTGATCGTGCGCGCCGTGAACGTGACCATGAGCCAGTTCTTCTTCGGTCGCTTCGCGAATCGCCACAACTTCAACGTTGAATTTCAGGTTCTGACCAGCCAGCATGTGGTTACCATCAACCACTACGTGATCGTCTTCAACCGCAGTGATTTCAACCGGTACCGGACCCTGGTCGGTTTCAGCCAGGAAACGCATACCTACCTGCAGTTCATCAACGCCCATAAATACGTCTTTAGGAACGCGCTGCACCAGGTTTTCGTCGTACTGACCGTAAGCGTCGTTCGCGCCAACAGCGACATCAAATTTGTCGCCAACTTCATGACCTTCCAGCGCTGTTTCCAGGCCAGAGATCAGGGAACCGTGACCATGCAGGTAGTCCAGCGGCGCACTCACCGGAGACTCATCAACCAACACACCGTCTTCTGTACGTACCTGATAGGCCAGGCTGACCACCAGGTCTTTTGCTACTTTCATGATATCTCCTGAGCATGGGAAGAATAGTGGCGCAGATTGTAGCGGAATTCTGCAGCCGTGTACTCACTAGCTTAAAAAAACTCGGCGCATATCGCTAGTCCGGATGAAAAATCCCGATCACTTGCTCATCTTTGCGAACGTGATCGCGGGCTTCTTTGTCTGCTTCTCGCATCTGATGTCCACACTTAACACATTCAACGATATCAATATTATTTTCGCGCCACATCGCCATTGAATCCTGTGCCTGACAGGCCGGGCATTTTGCGCCCGCAATAAAACGTTTTCGGATTGCCATCTTTACCCTCTACTCAAATTCATCCCAGCCGTCCAGCTGGCGTCGTTCTTGTTGCATTTCACGCTGGAAAATCTCTTCCAGTTCGCGTCGGGCTTCCCTGGCGCGAGAAATTTGTACGGTATCAGCATGCATCGGGATTAACTCCCGCAGCATTCGCATATCCAGGCGGCGAAAATGCAGTTGCGCGCGCTGCGCCTGATGCGGATGCATGCCAAGCGTGACCAGCGTCTTGCGCCCCAGCTCTAACGCACTGGAGAATGTTTCACGGGAAAACTGCGTCACCCCTGCCTGTAATAACTCATGCGCTTCCACACGTCCGCGCGCTCGCGCAAGAATATGCAAATGCGGAAAGTGCTGCTGGCATATTTCCACCAGCTTCATAGTGTCTTCCGGCTCGTTACAGGTAATGACGATAGACTCAGCGGCCTCTGCACCCGCAGAACGTAAAAGATCTACCTGCGTGGCGTCGCCGTAATAAACTTTGTAGCCATATTTGCGCATCAGGTTAACGGCACTGATATCCCGCTCCAGTACAGTAATGCGCATTTTATTTGCCATCAGCAAACGACCAATCACCTGACCAAAACGCCCAAAGCCCACGACAATGACCTGCGGTTTATCATCGTTGACCCATGGTTTTTCGTCTTCTTCTTCCGGTCCGTTAAACTGGCGGGATAGCCATTTATCGACCAGCTTCATCAGCAGCGGCGTGGTCATCATGGAAAGCGTCACCGTCACCAGCAACAGCGCCATCTGGTCGCCCTGGAATAAGCGTTGTGAAGAAGCGGTAGAAAAGAGGACAAAGGCAAACTCACCGCCCTGACTCAACACGCCAGCAAACTGCATCCGCTCAGAACTGCGCACGCCATACAATCGCGCCAGCAGATACAGCACGAGAATTTTCACCGCCACCAGCACAACCACACTTATCACTACCCACAACAGATGGGTATAAAGCACCCCGAGGTTGAGCGACATGCCGACAGAGATAAAGAACAAACCAAGCAGCAAGCCTTTGAAGGGATCGATAGCCGTTTCCAGTTCATGGCGATATTCACTTTCCGCCAGTAGCACACCCGCAATAAACGTACCGAGCGCCATCGACAACCCCAGCGCATCCATAAACAATGCGGAACCCAACACCAGCAGCAGCGTCGCGGCGGTGAACACTTCCCGCACACCAGAAGCTGCAATAAAACGGAATACCGGACGCAGTAAATAGCGCCCGCCAATCAGCATGCCGACAAACGCCAGCACCTTCATGCCGATCTTCATCCAGTCGAAATGTTCGTCTGCCGAACCCGCCAACAACGGCACTAACGCCAGTGCCGGGATCACCGCCAGATCCTGAAACAGCAGTACCGAGAAACCTAACTGGCCGGATTCGCTGCGATTCATCCCTTTCTCACGCATCAATTGCAACGCCATTGCAGTTGAAGACATCGCAAGGCCAATGCCACCGACCACCGCCGCCTGCCATGAGAAATGGGTCAGCATCAATAATCCTGCCAGCAACGCCGCGCTTAACAGCACCTGTGCCGCGCCTACGCCAAAAATCGAACGCCGCAGTTGCCAAAGCTTGGAGGGATTCAACTCAAGGCCGATGATAAACATCAGGAATACCACGCCGAGTTCCGAAAAGTGGAGGATCTCATCGACGTCGCTAATAAACCCCAGCCCCCACGGGCCAATCGCAATCCCCGCCAGCAAATATCCCAACACTGCACCAATACCCAGCCGCGATGCCAGCGGCACCGCAGCCACCGCCGCGAAGAGAAACAGCACTCCTGCGAGTAAAAAATCAGAACCTTCCATCAGCAGCCTCCTGGAGACAGCGGATTTGCCAGCCAGTCACCGTAGGCTCTGGCGTGGCTCGCCAGCTCCTGTGCGCTTTGCCGTCTCGCCCAGTAAATAATGATGGGGCTTAACCAATGCATCCGGCACATGCCCGCCGCCAGTTCAAAGGGGCGCAGAACATCGCTCATCGGGTAGCGATTCAACGCGTCATAACGGTAAGCACTTTCCGGCTCCCCGGTGGTAATCACGCTACGCCAGTACTTTCCCGCCAGTTGGTTTCCCCCCGGTCCGCTGGCAAAACCACGGCTTAATACCCGGTCCAGCCACTCTTTCAGTAGCGCCGGGCAGCTATAGGTATAAAGAGGATGCTGAAAGACAATCACCTCGTGCTCGCGCAGTAATGCCTGCTCACGAGGGATATCAATAAAAAAGTCGGGATAGTGCGCGTAAAGGTCGTGCACGGTAACATTGCTGAGCTGCGTGGCCGGTTTAAGCAGAACCCGGTTTGCCACCGAGTCCTGAGATTCCGGATGGGCATACAGCAGCAAAACTTTCGCTGGCTGAGACATCATCCCCCTCCCGGTATGGTTTTTGTGTATAGTCGCTGTTTTGGGCTACCATTGCGCCCGGTGCGGCAGCTCGCCCATACATTACATTATCATAATGATAAGTTAACATAGTCTGAACATACGGCGCCTTATGATTGTTTTTTCCTCGTTACAAATTCGTCGCGGCGTGCGCGTCCTGCTGGATAATGCCACCGCCACCATCAACCCTGGGCAGAAAGTCGGCCTGGTGGGTAAAAACGGCTGTGGTAAATCTACCCTGCTGGCATTGCTGAAAAATGAAATCAGCGCCGACGGCGGCAGCTACACCTTTCCGGGAAGCTGGCAACTGGCGTGGGTGAATCAGGAAACACCGGCGTTACCGCAAGCGGCGCTGGAATATGTCATTGACGGCGACCGTGAATATCGTCAACTGGAAGCGCAGCTACACGACGCCAACGAACGTAACGACGGGCACGCCATTGCGACCATTCATGGCAAGCTGGATGCTATTGACGCATGGAGTATTCGCTCCCGTGCCGCCAGCCTGCTGCACGGCCTCGGTTTCAGCAATGAACAACTGGAGCGCCCGGTAAGTGATTTCTCCGGTGGCTGGCGTATGCGTCTTAACCTTGCCCAGGCGCTGATTTGCCGTTCAGACTTGCTGCTGCTCGACGAACCGACTAACCACCTCGATCTCGATGCCGTTATCTGGCTGGAAAAATGGCTGAAGAACTATCAGGGCACGCTGATCCTGATCTCTCACGATCGCGATTTCCTCGATCCGATCGTTGATAAAATTATTCATATCGAACAACAAAGCATGTTCGAGTACACCGGCAACTACAGTTCGTTTGAAGTACAGCGCGCCACCCGTCTGGCGCAGCAACAAGCGATGTATGAAAGCCAGCAGGAACGCGTAGCGCATCTGCAAAGTTATATCGACCGTTTCCGTGCCAAAGCCACCAAAGCGAAGCAGGCCCAGAGCCGCATTAAGATGCTTGAGCGTATGGAGCTGATTGCCCCCGCGCACGTCGACAACCCGTTCCGCTTTAGCTTCCGCGCGCCGGAAAGCCTGCCAAATCCGTTACTGAAGATGGAAAAAGTCAGCGCAGGCTATGGCGATCGCATTATTCTCGACTCGATTAAACTGAATCTGGTCCCCGGCTCGCGCATTGGTCTGCTAGGCCGCAACGGCGCGGGTAAATCGACATTAATCAAACTGTTAGCCGGCGAACTTGCGCCAGTCAGCGGTGAAATTGGTCTGGCGAAAGGGATCAAGCTCGGCTACTTCGCCCAGCATCAACTGGAATACCTGCGCGCCGACGAATCGCCTATTCAACATCTGGCACGTTTAGCGCCGCAGGAGCTGGAGCAAAAACTGCGTGACTACCTCGGCGGCTTTGGTTTCCAGGGCGATAAAGTAACCGAAGAAACGCGCCGCTTCTCCGGTGGGGAAAAAGCCCGCCTGGTGCTGGCATTAATTGTCTGGCAGCGTCCGAATCTGCTGCTGCTCGACGAACCGACCAACCACCTTGACCTCGACATGCGTCAGGCACTCACCGAAGCATTAATCGAGTTCGAAGGCGCGCTGGTTGTCGTCTCGCACGACCGTCATTTGCTGCGTTCCACCACTGACGATCTCTACCTGGTTCACGATCGTAAAGTCGAACCGTTCGACGGCGATCTGGAAGATTATCAACAGTGGTTGAGCGACGTACAAAAGCAGGAAAACCAGACCGACGAAGCGCCAAAAGAGAACGCGAACAGCGCCCAGGCACGTAAAGATCAGAAGCGTCGGGAAGCGGAGCTGCGTGCGCAAACCCAGCCACTGCGTAAAGAGATTGCCCGTCTGGAAAAAGAGATGGAGAAGCTGAACGCGCAAC
Organism: Escherichia sp. WS1118; assembly: GCF_046487695.1. Lineage (NCBI taxonomy): Bacteria > Pseudomonadati > Pseudomonadota > Gammaproteobacteria > Enterobacterales > Enterobacteriaceae > Escherichia > Escherichia sp. WS1118. Next base: position 12,396 of record NZ_JBJQIZ010000011.1, read on the forward strand.
TGGCGCAGGCGGAAGAGAAACTCGGCGACAGCGAACTGTACGATCAAAGCCGTAAAGCGGAGTTGACCGCCTGCCTGCAACAGCAAGCCAGCGCCAAATCCGGCCTGGAAGAGTGCGAAATGGCATGGCTGGAAGCCCAGGAGCAGCTTGAGCAGATGCTGCTGGAAGGCCAAAGCAACTGATGGCGCAGATAACAACGACCGATGCCAATGAATTTAGCAGCAGTGCTAAATTCACCCCTATGCGCGGCTTTAGCAATTGTCATCTACAAACCATGCTGCCGCGTCTGTTCCGTCGCAAGGTGAAATTCACCCCGTACTGGCAGCGGCTGGAGTTGCCCGACGGCGATTTTGTCGATCTCGCGTGGAGTGAAGATCCTGCACAGGCGCGGCATAAACCGCGTTTAGTGGTATTTCACGGGCTGGAAGGCAGTCTCAATAGCCCTTACGCTCACGGTCTGGTTGAGGCGGCGCAAAAGCGCGGCTGGCTGGGCGTGGTGATGCATTTTCGCGGATGCAGCGGTGAACCAAACCGTATGCACCGCATTTACCATTCGGGCGAAACCGAAGACGCCAGTTGGTTTTTACGCTGGCTGCAACGCGAGTTTGGTCATGCGCCAACGGCTGCCGTCGGCTATTCGCTCGGCGGTAATATGCTGGCCTGTTTGCTGGCAAAAGAAGGCAATGATCTCCCGATTGATGCGGCAGTGATTGTCTCTGCGCCGTTTATGCTGGAGGCCTGTAGTTACCATATGGAAAAGGGCTTTTCCCGCATTTATCAGCGTTACTTGCTGAACCTGTTAAAAGCCAATGCCGCGCGCAAGCTGGCAGCCTACCCCGGAACACTGCCGATTAATCTCACGCAGTTAAAATCGGTACGTCGCATCCGTGAATTTGACGATCTCATCACCGCCAGAATTCACGGCTACGCTGACGCTATCGACTATTATCGTCAGTGTAGCGCCATGCCGATGCTCAATCGGATAGCCAAACCGACACTGATTATTCACGCCAAAGACGATCCGTTTATGGATCATCAGGTGATCCCGAAACCGGAAAGTCTCCCCCCGCAGGTGGAGTATCAGCTGACTGAACATGGCGGTCATGTTGGCTTTATTGGCGGTACATTACTTCATCCGCAAATGTGGCTGGAGTCACGCATTCCTGACTGGTTAACAACGTATCTGGAGGCGAAATCATGTTGATTCCGTGGCAAGACCTCTCCCCCGAAACGCTGGAAAATTTAATTGAAAGCTTTGTGTTACGTGAAGGCACCGATTATGGTGAACATGAGCGTACACTTGAACAGAAAGTCGCCGACGTCAAACGCCAGCTACAGTGCGGAGAAGCGGTGCTGGTATGGTCGGAGCTGCACGAAACGGTCAATATCATGCCGCGCAGTCAGTTTCGCGAATAACCTGCAACCGTCGGCGGACGAGATAATAATGATAGCTAAGTCATGGAGTTACTATGTCTGCCAAACATCCGGTCATTGCGGTAACAGGATCCAGCGGTGCGGGGACCACCACCACCAGCCTCGCGTTTCGTAAAATATTCGCACAGTTAAATCTGCATGCAGCCGAGGTGGAAGGCGACAGTTTTCACCGTTATACCCGCCCGGAAATGGACATGGCGATCCGCAAAGCGCGCGACGCCGGGCGGCATATCAGCTACTTCGGCCCCGAAGCGAACGACTTCGGCCTTCTGGAACAAACCTTCATTGAATACGGTCAGAGCGGCAAAGGGAAATCTCGCAAATATCTGCATACCTACGATGAAGCCGTACCGTGGAATCAGGTACCGGGGACATTCACCCCCTGGCAATCTTTACCGGAACCCACTGATGTACTGTTTTATGAAGGTTTACACGGCGGCGTAGTCACGCCACAGCATAACGTTGCGCAGCATGTGGACTTACTGGTCGGCGTGGTGCCTATCGTTAACCTTGAGTGGATTCAAAAACTGATCCGCGACACCAGCGAGCGCGGGCACTCACGAGAAGCAGTGATGGACTCGGTAGTGCGTTCAATGGAAGACTATATCAACTACATCACACCGCAGTTTTCCCGCACCCATCTTAACTTCCAGCGCGTTCCCACCGTCGACACCTCAAACCCGTTCGCGGCAAAAGGTATCCCGTCGCTGGATGAAAGCTTTGTGGTGATCCATTTTCGTAATCTGGAAGGGATCGATTTCCCCTGGCTGCTGGCGATGTTGCAAGGCTCATTCATTTCCCACATCAATACGTTAGTGGTGCCTGGCGGCAAAATGGGTCTGGCAATGGAATTAATTATGCTGCCGCTGGTGCAACGATTGATGGAAGGAAAGAAAATCGAGTAACGCTGCTATTACGCCGGATAAAATACTATCCGGCTTCACAACGGGATAGTTAAATCACGCGGCAACCACTTCATACGAGTGAGTAATATTCACCGCTTTTTCCAGCATCAGCGCCACTGAACAATATTTCTCGGCAGAGAGATCAACCGCACGCGCAACCGCTGCGTCTTTCAGGTCACGACCGGTGACGATAAAATGCAGATTAATGTGCGTAAACAGGCGTGGTGCCTCTTCGCGGCGCTCAGAGGTCAATTTTACTTCACAATCGACCACATCCTGACGCCCTTTTTGCAGGATAGAAACCACATCGATGGCACTGCAACCACCCGCTGCCATCAACACCATTTCCATCGGGCTTGGTGCTTTATCGCCTGAGTTGCCGTCCATTAAAATCTGGTGACCAGAGGCGGATTCGCCCAGAAAAGTTAACCCTTCGACCCACTTCACTCGCGCTTGCATTTTTGCTACTCCACTGCGTCAATTTTCCTGACAGAGTACGCGTACTAACCAAATCGCGCAACGGAAGGCGACCTGGGTCATGCTGAAGCGAGACACCAGGAGACACAAAGCGAAAGCTATGCTAAAACAGTCAGGATGCTACAGTAATATATTGATGTACTGCATGTATGCAAAGGACGCCACATTACCGTGCAGTACAGTTGATAGCCCCTTCCCAGGTAGCGGGAAGCATATTTCGGCAATCCAGAGACAGCGGCGTTATCTGGCTCTGGAGAAAGCTTATAACAGAGGATAACCGCGCATGGTGCTTGGCAAACCGCAAACAGACCCGACTCTCGAATGGTTCTTGTCTCATTGCCACATTCATAAGTACCCATCCAAGAGCACGCTTATTCACCAGGGTGAAAAAGCGGAAACGCTGTACTACATCGTTAAAGGCTCTGTGGCAGTGCTGATCAAAGACGAAGAGGGTAAAGAAATGATCCTCTCCTATCTGAATCAGGGTGATTTTATTGGCGAACTGGGCCTGTTTGAAGAGGGCCAGGAACGTAGCGCATGGGTACGTGCGAAAACCGCCTGTGAAGTGGCTGAAATTTCGTACAAAAAATTTCGCCAATTGATTCAGGTAAACCCGGACATTCTGATGCGTCTGTCTGCACAGATGGCGCGTCGTCTGCAAGTCACTTCAGAGAAAGTAGGCAACCTGGCGTTCCTCGACGTGACGGGCCGCATTGCACAGACTCTGCTGAATCTGGCAAAACAACCGGATGCTATGACTCACCCGGACGGTATGCAAATCAAAATTACCCGTCAGGAAATCGGTCAGATTGTCGGCTGTTCTCGTGAAACCGTGGGACGCATTCTGAAGATGCTGGAAGATCAGAACCTGATCTCCGCACACGGTAAAACCATCGTCGTTTACGGCACTCGTTAATCCCGTCAGAGTGGCGCGTTACCTGGTAGCGCGCCATTTTGTTTCCCCCGATGTGGCGCAGACTGATTTATCACCCCGATATCAACTATGCACTTCGACAAACGCTGGTGCTATGTTTGCCCGTGGCCGTTGGGTTAATGCTTGGCGAATTACGATTCGGCCTGCTCTTCTCCCTCGTTCCTGCCTGTTGCAATATTGCGGGCCTTGATACGCCTCATAAACGTTTTTTCAAACGCTTAATCATTGGTGCGTCGCTGTTTGCCACCTGTAGCTTGCTGACACAGGTGCTACTGGCAAAAGATGTTCCCCTGCCCTTTTTGCTGACCGGATTAACGCTGGTACTTGGCGTCACTGCTGAACTGGGGCCATTGCACGCAAAATTGCTTCCCGCATCGCTGCTCGCTGCCATTTTTACCCTCAGTCTGGCGGGATACATGCCGGTCTGGGAACCGTTGCTCATCTATGCGCTGGGCACTTTGTGGTACGGATTGTTTAACTGGTTTTGGTTCTGGATCTGGCGCGAACAACCGCTACGCGAGTCACTAAGTCTGCTGTACCGTGAACTGGCAGATTACTGTGAAGCCAAATACAGCCTGCTTACCCAGCACACCGACCCTGATAAAGCGCTGCCGCCGCTGCTGGTGCGCCAGCAAAAAGCGGTCGATCTAATTACCCAGTGCTATCAGCAAATGCATATGCTTTCCGCGCAAAATAATACCGATTACAAGCGGATGCTGCGTATTTTCCAGGAGGCGCTGGATTTGCAGGAACATATTTCGGTCAGTTTGCATCAGCCGGAAGAGGTGCAAAAGCTGGTCGAGCGTAGCCATGCGGAAGAAGTTATCCGCTGGAATGCGCAAACCGTCGCCGCTCGCCTGCGCGTGCTGGCTGATGACATTCTTTACCATCGCCTGCCAACGCGTTTTACGATGGAAAAGCAAATTGGCGCACTGGAAAAAATCGCCCGCCAACACCCGGATAATCCGGTTGGGCAATTCTGCTACTGGCATTTCAGCCGCATTGCTCGTGTGCTGCGCACCCAAAAACCGCTCTATGCCCGTGACTTACTGGCCGATAAACAGCGGCGAATGCCATTACTTCCGGCGCTGAAAAGTTATCTGTCACTAAAGTCTCCAGCGCTACGCAATGCCGGACGACTCAGTGTGATGTTAAGCGTTGCCAGCCTGATGGGCACCGCGCTTCATCTGCCGAAGTCGTACTGGATCCTGATGACAGTATTGCTGGTGACGCAAAATGGCTATGGCGCAACCCGTCTGAGGATTGTAAATCGCTCCGTGGGAACCGTGGTCGGGTTAATCATTGCAGGCGTGACGCTACACTTTAAAATTCCCGAAGGTTACACCCTGACCTTGATGCTGATTACCACCCTCGCCAGCTACCTGATATTGCGCAAAAACTACGGCTGGGCGACGGTCGGTTTTACTATTACCGCAGTGTATACCCTGCAACTGTTGTGGCTGAACGGTGAGCAGTACATCCTTCCGCGTCTTATCGATACCATTATTGGTTGTTTAATTGCTTTCGGCGGTACTGTCTGGCTGTGGCCGCAGTGGCAGAGCGGGTTATTGCGTAAGAACGCCCATGACGCTTTAGAAGCCTATCAGGACGCGATTCGCTTGATTCTGAGCGAGGACCCGCAACCTACGCCACTGGCCTGGCAGCGAATGCGGGTAAATCAGGCGCATAACACTCTGTATAACTCATTGAATCAGGCGATGCAGGAACCGGCGTTTAACAGCCATTATCTGGCAGATATGAAACTGTGGGTAACGCACAGCCAGTTTATTGTTGAGCATATTAATGCCATGACCACGCTGGCGCGGGAACACCGGGCATTGCCACCGGAACTGGCACAAGAGTATTTACAGTCTTGTGAAATCGCCATTCAGCGTTGTCAGCAGCGACTGGAGTATGACGAACCGGGTAGTTCTGGCGATGCCAATATCATGGATGCGCCGGAGATGCAGCCGCACGAAGGCGCGGCAGGTACGCTGGAGCAGCATTTACAACGGGTTATTGGTCATCTGAACACCATGCACACCATTTCGTCGATGGCATGGCGGCAGCGACCGCATCACGGGATTTGGCTGAGTCGCAAGTTGCGGGATTCGAAGGCGTAATGCAGGCTAAACCATCGGATACAGCGTTCACGCCGCATCCGACATCTTTTGCCTGATGCGTCTTATTTACCCCCAATCACCTTCGCCATCGCGTGGGCGAAACGATGCATCCCTTCATCGATATCCGCATCTTCCACCACCAGCGACGGCGCAAAACGCATCACATCAGGCCCGGCATTCAGCACCATTACGCCTTCCTCTGCACCCGCATACAGGAAATCACGCGCCTGACCTTTGTACTGTGGTTTCAGCTCTGCGCCAATCAACAGCCCCATACCGCGAATATCGCTAAACACATCGTACTGCTGATCGATCTTCTGCAAATGGTCAACAAAACGCTGGCGTTTCGCCTGAATGCCTTCCAGCACTTCAGGGGTATTGATGATATCAAACGCCGCGCCCGCTACTGCACAGGCCAGAGGATTACCGCCGTAGGTGGAACCGTGAGAACCAGGATGAAACGCGGAAGCAATCTCCGCCGTGGTCAGCATGGCGCTAATCGGGAAACCGCCACCTAACGCTTTCGCAGAGGTCAGAATATCCGGCGTCACGCCGTAGTGCATATAGGCAAACAGATCGCCGGTCCGCCCCATCCCGCACTGCACTTCATCAAACACCAATAATGCCTGATGTTGATCGCACAGCTCGCGCAAGCCCTGCAAAAACTCTGGCGTCGCTGCCGTCACGCCGCCCTCGCCCTGAATCGGCTCAACCACCACCGCACAGGTATGGTCATCCATCACGGCTTTTACTGCGTGAAGATCGTTAAAAGGCACGTGGATGATGTCTGCCGGTTTTGGCCCAAAGCCGTCGGAATATTTTGGCTGCCCACCCACCGAAACGGTAAACAGCGAGCGACCATGAAAAGCGTTATGGAAGGCAATAATTTTGGTTTTGAACGGGCTATGACGCACACAGGCGTAATGGCGTGCCAGTTTAAAGGCGGTTTCGTTAGCTTCCGTGCCGGAGTTCATAAACACCACGCGTTCGGCAAACGTTGCCTCAATCAGTTTACGACCAAGACGCAGCGCCGGTTCATTGGTGAAAACGTTACTGATATGCCACAGAGTTTCGCCCTGGGTTTTTAACGCGTTCACCAGCGCAGGATGGCAATGGCCCAACGCCGTAACTGCAATGCCACCCGCGAAATCGACATACTCCTTGCCTTGCTGATCCCAGATTCGGCTCCCCTGACCTTTTACCGGAATAAACTCTGCCGGAGCATAAATCGGCAGAATCACTTCATCGAAAGTCGCGCGTGTAATTGCTGTTTGTTCAATTGCCATCTCATGATCACCCTGTTACGCATAAATAAATATGAAATTATAATCACAAAATATGCATAAAAAATCACTGAATGGCAATCAGAAATCAGCGATGCAGAAAATTAGCCAGCAGTTGATGTCCTTGTTCGCTAAGAATACTTTCTGGATGGAATTGCACACCTTCCAGATCCCACTGGCGATGGCGAATCCCCATAATCTCGCGGGTTTCGCTCCAGGCCGTCACTTCAAAGCACTCCGGTAATGAGTCAGGTTCCACCACCAGCGAATGGTAGCGTGTCACGGTGAGTGGATTTGCCAGCCCCTTAAATACGCCCACACCATTATGTGTAATCGGCGAGGTTTTGCCGTGCATGACCTTTGCGGCGCGCACAACTTTGCCGCCAAATGCCTGCGCCATTGCCTGATGACCGAGGCAGACGCCAAGAATCGGCAAGCGTCCGGCATAGTGACGAATAACGTCAAGGGAGATCCCGGCTTCATCTGGCGTACAGGGGCCGGGTGAGATGACAATTTTTTGTGGTTTAAGGGCGTCGATATCCGCCAACGTCAACGCATCGTTGCGCTTAACCAACACATCCGCCCCCAGTTCACAAAAGTACTGGTAGAGGTTCCAGGTAAAAGAATCGTAGTTATCAATAAGCAGGATCATGGCGGCTCCGGTACGAAAGAACCGCGCTATTTTACTCAGATTCCCCGGCTTCGCTTACCACTTTGCTAAATATCATCTGCAGCGCGGTGAGATCCCCCATTGCCCCATTCTGATTTGCCTGATTCCAGGCCTCTTTTTCGATACCCTGCCAGCTCAGTTGATATCCGGCATGAATCGCCAGTTGCTCGAAGAAGATCCGCTGTGCCAAACCACTTCCCACCCGGAAGGGATGCAGCACGTTGATTTCACAATAGTAATGCGCCAGCCGCTCGACGAACTTCGCTTTCTCCAGGCCAACCAGATAACCTTCTTCCTCCAGATCCTGCATCAGGGCATTGCCCTCTTTTTCGATATAAGCAAAGTGGCAGAACGGCGTATCGCCCTGATAAATATCGACTTCGCGCAGTTGCCCCGCCCAGTCGAAAATATCCTGATACAGCTGGCGATGGATAGTGCGCAAATGCGGTAAACCCCGAACCAACGGGCCAAGTTCAATGGTCGCAGCACGCAGCGCCGTCATTTCGTAAGCGGCCTGTTCCAGCCGCTGCTGCTGGCGGATGTTCAGCCGGTTACGCATGATATCAAGGCCTGGATAAAGATACGGATCGCGCCCTTCGCCGAATTTATCGCTCATAGTGCCTCCTCAGCGCTTCAAGACGCGCTAAAGCCTCTGCGGCAGTAAGAGTGACTAAAGGCATCTCGACGCCTTCAAGACGGCGACTGGCCTGGAAATTACGATTACGCTGAAGCTCCCAGAGACGGGACTTTTGCTTATCGGTGAGTTTCTTCACTTGATGCCTCCCTGAACGTGTCCATTTGCCACAAGTATAAGCGGCAAATCCGGGTTACGCCGGGAGAGCAGAAGCGCGGGCAAGATTGCCCGCGCGAGAAATCATTACGGCAGGACTTTAGCGGAAAGGATAACTACCGGTTTTGACGGCACATTCTGGTACGGACCAACGTCATGAGTCGGCACCTGGGAAATCTTATCGGCAACGTCCATGCCTTTCACCACTTTACCAAATACCGCGTAACCGAAATCACGCTGACCGTGGTCAAGGAAGGCGTTATCGGCAACGTTGATAAAGAACTGGCTGGTGGCGCTGTCTTTGTCAGCGGTACGCGCCATCGCGATGGTGCCACGCGTGTTGCGCAGGCCGTTATCAGCTTCATTTTTGATTGGCGGGTTTGGTTTTTTCTGCTGCATCTGCTCGGTGAAACCGCCGCCCTGAATCATAAAGCCAGGAATGACGCGGTGAAAGGTCGTGTTGTTATAAAAACCACTGTTCACATAATCGACAAAGTTTTGCACAGACACTGGCGCTTTTTGTTTATCCAGCTCCAGTTCGATGTTACCAGCTGAGGTTGTCAACAATACGTGCGGGTCCCCTTTCGCTGCCATTGCTGCGGGAGAAAGAGCAGAAAGGGCGAAAACAGCAGCCATCGCCGCCAGGGTCGATTTGAACATGAGATTTCCTTAACAAACAGAGCAGAAAAAAAGCAAGTGAAGAGATTCTAAATAGCCTTCAAGAACAAGGCCATCCCTTTACCTAATTTTACGTATCTGAAATATATGTAACCTGAGGATAACTTTTTATTCCGTGACCAAAATCACCTCTTAAAATGCAATTTAGCAACCGATTGCAATAAAACATTTAATCAGATCACAAAATCGCCTAAAATCGCCCGCTCGCGGCATAGCCCGCTATGCCATTTTATTTTTGAACGCAGGCCAATCATGACTAACAGCAATCGCATCAAGCTCACATGGATTAGCTTTCTTTCCTACGCACTGACCGGTGCGTTGGTTATTGTCACCGGGATGGTGATGGGAAATATCGCCGATTATTTCAATCTGCCTGTTTCCAGCATGAGTAACACCTTCACCTTCCTCAATGCCGGCATTTTAATCTCTATCTTCCTCAACGCCTGGCTGATGGAAATCGTCCCGTTGAAAACGCAGTTACGTTTTGGCTTTCTCCTGATGGTGCTGGCGGTTGCCGGTTTGATGTTCAGCCACAGCCTGGCGCTGTTCTCGGCGGCGATGTTCATTCTCGGGGTGGTCAGCGGCATCACCATGTCGATTGGTACATTCCTGGTAACACAAATGTATGAAGGACGTCAGCGCGGTTCACGCCTGTTATTTACCGACTCCTTCTTCAGTATGGCCGGGATGATTTTCCCAATGATCGCCGCGTTTCTGCTGGCACGTAGCATTGAGTGGTACTGGGTTTATGCCTGCATCGGGCTGGTATATGTCGCTATTTTTATTCTGACCTTCGGCTGTGAGTTCCCGGCGCTGGGCAAACATGCGCCAAAAACGGATGCTCCGGTAGAGAAAGAAAAGTGGGGGATCGGCGTACTGTTTCTCTCTGTTGCGGCGCTGTGCTACATCCTCGGTCAGTTAGGTTTTATCTCCTGGGTGCCAGAATATGCCAAAGGTCTGGGTATGAGCCTGAATGACGCTGGCACGCTGGTAAGTAACTTCTGGATGTCGTACATGGTCGGCATGTGGGCGTTCAGCTTTATTCTTCGCTTCTTTGATTTGCAGCGCATTCTGACCGTACTGGCTGGTCTGGCTGCGATTCTGATGTACGTCTTTAACACCGGAACACCGGCACATATGGCGTGGTCAATTCTCGCCCTGGGCTTCTTCTCCAGCGCGATCTATACCACCATCATCACCCTGGGTTCACAGCAGACCAAAGTACCGTCGCCAAAACTGGTTAACTTTGTCCTGACCTGCGGGACCATCGGTACTATGTTGACCTTTGTGGTTACCGGCCCGATTGTTGAACATAGTGGTCCGCAGGCGGCGCTGCTGACGGCAAACGGTCTGTACGCTGTCGTCTTTGTGATGTGCTTCCTGTTAGGTTTCGTCAGCCGTCACCGTCAGCATAACACCCTGACCTCTCATTAATTGTTCATGCCGGGCGGCACTATCGTCGTCCGGCCTTTTCCTCTCTTACTCTGCTACGTACATCTATTTCTATAAATCCGTTCAATTTGTCTGTTTTTTGCACAAACATGAAATATCAGACAATTCCGTGACTTAAGAAAATTTATACAAATCAGCAATATACCCCTTAAGGAGTATATAAAGGTGAATTTGATTTACATCAATAAGCGGGGTTGCTGAATCGTTAAGGTAGGCGGTAATAGAAAAGAAATCGAGGCAAAAATGAGCAAAGTCAGACTCGCAATTATCGGTAACGGTATGGTCGGCCATCGCTTTATCGAAGATCTTCTTGATAAATCTGATGCGGCCAACTTTGATATTACCGTTTTCTGTGAAGAACCGCGCATCGCTTATGACCGCGTACACCTCTCGTCTTACTTCTCTCACCACACCGCCGAAGAGCTGTCGCTGGTGCGCGAAGGCTTCTACGAGAAACACGGCATCAAAGTTCTGGTCGGCGAACGCGCTATCACCATCAACCGTCAGGAGAAGGTGATTCACTCCAGCGCCGGACGTACCGTTTTTTATGACAAGCTGATCATGGCGACCGGTTCCTACCCGTGGATCCCGCCAATTAAAGGTTCTGATACTCAGGACTGCTTTGTCTATCGCACCATTGAAGACCTCAACGCCATTGAATCCTGCGCTCGTCGCAGCAAGCGCGGTGCCGTTGTTGGTGGCGGCCTGTTAGGTCTGGAAGCTGCTGGCGCGCTGAAAAACTTAGGCATTGAAACCCACGTTATCGAATTTGCCCCTATGCTGATGGCGGAACAGCTTGATCAGATGGGCGGCGAGCAGCTGCGTCGCAAAATCGAAAGTATGGGCGTGCGCGTTCACACCAGCAAAAACACTCTTGAGATTGTGCAGGAAGGTGTTGAAGCGCGTAAAACCATGCGTTTTGCCGACGGCAGCGAACTGGAAGTCGACTTTATCGTCTTCTCTACCGGTATCCGTCCGCGCGATAAGCTGGCAACCCAGTGTGGTCTGGACGTTGCTCCGCGTGGGGGTATCGTCATAAATGATTCCTGCCAGACTTCCGATCCGGATATCTACGCCATCGGTGAATGCGCAAGCTGGAACAACCGTGTATTTGGTCTGGTAGCACCAGGCTACAAAATGGCGCAGGTCGCCGTTGACCATATTCTTGGTAGCGAAAACGCCTTTGAAGGTGCAGACCTTAGCGCCAAGCTGAAACTGCTGGGCGTAGACGTAGGCGGTATTGGTGATGCGCACGGTCGCACGCCTGGCGCACGTAGCTACGTTTACCTCGACGAAAGCAAAGAGATCTACAAACGCCTGATTGTCAGCGAAGACAACAAAACCCTGCTCGGTGCGGTACTGGTGGGCGATACCAGCGACTACGGCAACCTGCTGCAACTGGTGCTGAACGCTATCGAGCTGCCGGAAAACCCGGATTCCCTGATCCTGCCAGCGCACTCGGGTAGCGGTAAGCCGTCTATCGGTGTTGATAAACTGCCGGACAGCGCGCAAATCTGCTCCTGCTTCGACGTCACCAAAGGCGACCTGATTGCTGCTATCAACAAAGGCTGCCACACCGTTGCGGCGCTGAAAGCCGAAACCAAAGCCGGTACGGGCTGCGGCGGTTGTATTCCGCTGGTCACTCAGGTACTGAACGCGGAACTGGCGAAACAGGGTATCGAAGTTAACAACAACCTGTGTGAACACTTTGCTTATTCGCGTCAGGAACTGTTCCATTTGATCCGCGTTGAAGGCATTAAAACCTTCGAAGAACTGCTGGCGAAACACGGCAAAGGTTACGGTTGTGAAGTTTGTAAACCGACCGTCGGTTCGCTGTTGGCCTCCTGCTGGAACGAATACATTCTGAAGCCGGAACATACTCCGCTGCAGGATTCTAACGACAACTTCCTCGCGAACATCCAGAAAGACGGCACCTACTCGGTGATCCCGCGTTCTCCGGGCGGTGAAATCACCCCGGAAGGGCTGATGGCAGTGGGTCGTATCGCGCGTGAATTTAATCTCTACACCAAAATCACCGGCTCTCAGCGCCTGGCGATGTTTGGCGCACAGAAAGACGATCTGCCAGAGATCTGGCGTCAACTGATTGAAGCCGGCTTCGAAACCGGTCATGCCTATGCGAAAGCACTGCGTATGGCGAAAACCTGCGTGGGAAGCACCTGGTGCCGCTACGGTGTTGGCGACAGCGTCGGCCTCGGCGTGGAACTGGAAAACCGTTACAAAGGCATCCGTACGCCGCACAAAATGAAGTTCGGTGTCTCCGGCTGTACCCGTGAATGTTCAGAAGCTCAGGGTAAAGACGTGGGTATTATCGCCACCGAAAAAGGCTGGAACCTGTACGTTTGCGGTAACGGCGGCATGAAACCGCGTCATGCGGATCTGCTGGCAGCGGATATCGATCGCGAAACGCTGATCAAATATCTCGACCGCTTCATGATGTTCTACATCCGTACTGCCGACAAACTGACGCGTACCGCGCCGTGGTTAGAAAACCTCGAAGGTGGCATCGATTACCTGAAAGCGGTGATCATTGACGACAAACTGGGGCTGAACGCTCATCTGGAAGAAGAGATGGCGCGCCTGCGGGAAGCGGTAGTGTGCGAATGGACTGAAACGGTCAATACGCCGTCTGCGCAGACTCGCTTCAAACACTTCATCAACAGCGACAAGCGTGACCCGAACGTGCAGATGGTGCCAGAGCGCGAACAGCACCGTCCGGCAACGCCGTATGAACGTATCCCGGTAACTCTGGTGGAGGACAACGCATGAGCCAGTGGAAAGACATCTGCAAAATCGATGACATCCTGCCTGAAACCGGCGTCTGCGCGCTGTTAGGTGACGAACAAGTAGCAATTTTCCGCCCGTATCACAGCGATCAGGTGTTTGCGATCAGCAACATCGACCCGTTCTTCGAGTCCAGCGTGCTGTCACGCGGGTTGATTGCGGAACACCAGGGCGAGCTGTGGGTCGCCAGTCCGCTGAAAAAGCAGCGTTTTCGCTTAAGCGACGGCTTGTGCATGGAAGACGAACAGTTTTCCGTCAAGCATTACGACGCGCGAGTGAAAGACGGCGTGGTACAGCTGCGCGGTTAATATTTTAACGGGAGGCGCAATGCCTCCCCTTTTTGCATGGTCCTGTAATAACCTTCGGTATATTGCAGGACATTTTTTAAACTTTTTGTTTTATTTTTTGTTTTTATTTTTTAAAGGATAATCAAATGTTTACAGACACTATTACTAAGTGTGCGGCTAACGCTGCGCGCATTGCACGCCTGTCGGCAAATAACCCGCTCGGCTTTTGGGTCAGCTCCGCCATGGCGGGCGCGTATGTGGGTCTTGGGATCATCCTGATTTTCACGCTCGGTAATTTGCTCGACCCGTCCGTACGTCCTCTGGTGATGGGCGCGACCTTTGGTATCGCCTTAACGCTGGTGATTATCGCCGGTTCTGAATTGTTCACCGGACACACCATGTTCCTCACCTTTGGGGTGAAAGCGGGCACCATCAGCCACGGGCAAATGTGGGCAATCCTGCCGCAAACCTGGCTGGGTAACCTGGTCGGTTCCGTCTTCGTTGCCATGCTTTATAGCTGGGGCGGCGGTAGCCTGCTGCCGGTAGATACCAGCATCGTTCACTCCGTCGCGCTGGCTAAAACCACCGCACCGGCAATGGTATTATTCTTCAAAGGCGCATTGTGTAACTGGCTGGTTTGTCTGGCTATCTGGATGGCATTGCGTACAGAAGGCGCGGCGAAATTTATCGCAATCTGGTGGTGTCTGCTGGCATTTATCGCGTCCGGCTACGAGCACTCCATCGCTAACATGACGCTGTTCGCACTCTCCTGGTTCGGCAACCACAGCGAAGCCTACACGCTGGCGGGCATTGGTCATAACCTGCTGTGGGTGACGCTGGGTAATACTTTATCGGGTGCCGTATTCATGGGATTGGGTTATTGGTATGCTACGCCGAAAGCGAATCGTCCGGTTGCGGACAAATTTAATCAAACTGAAACGGCTGCCGGTTAATTACTAAGGGGTTTTTACGTGGATCATTTGCCTATATTTTGCCAATTACGCGATCGCGACTGTCTGATTGTCGGCGGTGGTGATGTCGCGGAACGCAAAGCAAGGTTGCTGTTAGACGCAGGCGCTCGCTTAACGGTGAATGCATTAGCGTTTATTCCACAGTTCACCGCATGGGCAGATGCAGGCATGTTAACCCTCGTCGAAGGGCCATTTGATGAAAGCCTTCTCGACACCTGCTGGCTGGCGATTGCAGCGACAGATGATGACGCGCTTAACCAGCGCGTCAGCGAAGCCGCTGAAGCTCGTCGCATCTTCTGTAACGTGGTCGATGCGCCGAAAGCCGCCAGCTTTATTATGCCGTCGATTATTGACCGCTCGCCGCTCATGGTAGCGGTCTCCTCTGGCGGCACCTCTCCGGTTCTGGCGCGCCTGTTGCGCGAAAAACTCGAATCACTGCTGCCGTTACATCTGGGCCAGGTAGCGAAATACGCCGGGCAATTACGCGGGCGAGTGAAACAACAGTTCGCCACGATGGGTGAGCGTCGCCGTTTCTGGGAGAAATTGTTCGTTAACGACCGCCTGGCGCAGTCGCTGGCCAACAACGATCAGAAAGCCATTACTGAAACCACCGAACAGTTAATCAATGAACCGCTCGACCATCGCGGTGAAGTGGTGCTAGTTGGTGCAGGTCCGGGCGATGCCGGGCTGCTGACACTGAAAGGTCTGCAACAAATTCAGCAGGCAGATGTGGTGGTCTACGACCGTCTGGTTTCTGACGATATTATGAATCTGGTACGCCGCGATGCTGATCGCGTTTTCGTCGGCAAACGCGCGGGATACCACTGCGTACCGCAGGAAGAGATTAACCAGATCCTGCTGCGGGAAGCGCAAAAAGGTAAACGCGTGGTGCGTCTGAAAGGCGGCGATCCGTTTATTTTCGGGCGTGGCGGAGAAGAGCTGGAAACACTGTGCAACGCGGGTATTCCATTCTCGGTGGTTCCGGGTATTACCGCAGCTTCTGGTTGCTCTGCCTATTCGGGTATTCCGCTCACGCATCGCGATTATGCCCAGAGCGTACGCTTAATTACTGGACACTTAAAAACCGGTGGCGAGCTGGACTGGGAAAACCTGGCGGCAGAAAAACAGACGCTGGTGTTTTATATGGGGCTGAATCAGGCTGCAACTATTCAGCAAAAGCTGATTGAATACGGTATGCCTGGTGAAATGCCGGTGGCAATTGTCGAAAACGGAACGGCAGTCACGCAGCGCGTGATTGACGGTACGCTCACGCAGCTGGGCGAACTGGCGCAGCAAATGAACAGTCCATCGCTAATTATTATTGGTCGGGTTGTTGGCCTGCGCGATAAATTGAACTGGTTCTCTAACCATTAATTTAACCAAGGCCAGAGAAGTCTGGCCTTTTTCGTTTACAACTCTCTTTATATATTCAGCAGATAAAAACATAACCCCTTAATAAATATTGTCTGCTAATGGGTTATATTCACCGTTACAGCGACTTACAAAATTAAATCAATCGCTCACTGACGCTAATTGAATATTCCTGTATCGTTCTTAATGAGCAGTCTGCTTATATTCATATAATCAATGAATATTAATTAATATATAATACATAGGGAATGTAAATGAACAAATTTATTAAAGTTGCACTGGTAGGCGCAGTACTGGCTACGTTAACTGCATGTACTGGTCATATTGAAAACCGTGATAAGAACTGCTCTTACGACTACCTGCTGCACCCGGCTATTTCTATTTCTAAAATCATTGGCGGTTGCGGTCCGACTGCACAGTAAGCCATTGACAGAAATCGGCTAACGCCGGTTTAATTGCCTGACGCCCTCGAGATTACCCGAGGGCGTATTTGTTTCTGCATTCTTTTCAAAAATATCGTTTACAACGATTAAATGCTGGCAATACTTTCACGCAAGATCCGCAATATCGTCTCTTCACCGCTGCGATTTGGGTTAATGCGAATCGCGCAATGTTCTAACTGCGGATTCGCCTGGCGAAACGTTCCGGAAAGTCGATAAAAGAGCGGCGGGATTTCATATTTCGACTCTGCACCAACCGGGTAAGGCAAGGCACCGAGTTTCTGCGCCTCTTCCAGCACTCTGGCGGCAATCGGCTGATGAAACTCCACAATCAATACCTTCGACTGTGCATTGGCAATGACGGCGCTTTTCACTTCCGCCACCGCGCCGCCGTTAAGCAAAGCCAGCAACCGTTCAGATACCCCCGCCTGCACCGCGTGCATCACTGGCGCGAGCACCAGACCACGCAACACCTCTAATGCCTGCGCCCCCTGAATCTGACTGCCGCCGGAATAGAGCGTGGCGCGAATCCGGCTAATAACATCGGCATCGCCTACCACCGCACCAACGCCCTCTGGCCCAAACAGCTTGAAGCAGGAAAATGTCGACACATTCGCCCCGCATTCGCAGCCGATTCGCGCTACCTTCATCACCGCATAGTTGTCATCGGTTAACGCTGGAACACCTGCCGCGCGCAACGTTGCCAGCACGTCTGCCAGCACATAGCGGTCCTGCGGCTGCTGGCGCGTATGCTGCACCAGCGCGGCATCAGGTTGTTGCTCGTCAACAACCTGCTTCAGTGCCGACAGATCATTGAAATCAGCCGTAATGAGCGTTAGCCCCATCTGCTCAATAATAACCCGTGTCGTCGGGTAAACAGGCGCATCATGCACCAGAAGACGCTGCCCCGATTTGAGCAAAGCCGCCAGTGCCGCACGGATCGCGCCAGTACCCGCGCCCTGTACCAGCGCCGCGGCCTGTGCGTGAAACGCGTCAGCCAGCACCTGTTCCACACGCTGGGTAATGCGGGGCTGATTTAGCCCCGGCGTTAAGCCCAAATCACCGCAGGTAAGAAACTCGCAGCCAGGAAAATGACGGCAAATCGTGTCCACCAGCGCAAACTGCTTTTGCTGCGCCTCAATAAGCGTCAGGCTTTGCAGAGGAAACGTCTTCATAGGTGCCTTCCTTAAGCCGGAACGAACAGGCCAAGCCAGTAAAGAACATTCAGCAGGATGCCGGTGATCATTACTGCTACGACCGGTGCCGCCATTTTCTGTACCGGACGGCCCAGGGATTCGTTGAGGAAGTAAATGGCAACCGCGATAGAGAATCCGGTATAGCCCGCCATTTTGATTGCTGCAAAGATCGAACCGACCAGCAACGCCACTTCCATCAGCATATTCATGGCGTTACGGATGTTATCCGACGCATTACGTACCGACGGGTAGCGCCCCAACCATTTGCCGATCGAACGAAGCAGCAAGACTTCCGCCGAAATAACCACTGCGCCTAATACCGCTGCAACCATCGGATTCGGCGAGAGATAGCCCACCGCATAAACAAAGGTAAAGCCCGCAACTGCATACACACCGGTGGCTAACGCGGTGGTGGCAATCAACGGCACAAAACCCAGCCCGCGCATAAATTCTGCCAGTGCCGCCTGGTTGATTAGTGTTTGCGATTGTTCCGGCGTTACGCCTGCGGAGTACGCTTTCTCCAGTGTGAAGATCGACACTTCACTACCGGCGAAAATCTTCATGCTGGCAACGGCAGCAATCAATGCACCCACGATGGCGATATACGGTAAGTTTTTGATAATCCGTGATGTACGCTCTTCAAACACCGACATACCGCTGGCATCGATATCATTTTCATCACGATGGCGCAGGTCATGAGTTATTGCGATCCCCAGCAGCATCACCATGCCAATAAAGATTTCGATGGATTCAGGGTTAAGATGTGGGAAATAGCGCACTACCACCACACGAGTCATCAGTACCACCACGGCGGCGATCAGACTTTGCTTCCAGCCAAACTGGTAGAAAATCGCCACCAACGGGAACAGTGCAAAAGCTGAAACCACCGGCGAGCTTAATTCCCCCAGGCTACCTAATACATCCACCGGTAGCGCGGTCAGCAGCTGGTTTACTGGCAACAGACAGGTGAGGATCAATATTCCCCAGATAGCACCAAGACCAAACGCCATCAGGCTGTTTATCGCCAGTACGCCGAGGATATCGGTAGGAAGAAAGAGTAACCATGCGTTGAGCAGCCCGGTTTTCAGGGTAAAAGAGATCCCCACCGAGGCCACAAAACCAATGCTCAGACCAAAAGCGATACTCCCCGCCTCGCGACGGTTCATATAGCCTTCAATCAGTTGTGGCAGGATCGGGCGGATACCGTCATGAAAAACGGCCGCCGAGCGATGCGCCAGAAGCGATGTCATACCCGTCAGGCACGCCACCACGATAATCTGAATATACAGATCCATAGTCGTGCCTTTTATTTCAGATGGTTAATCAGCATCGGAATCGCGTGTTCAACGTGCTCAACGGAAAGGCCAAACGCCACTTTTCCTTCAGCGATCATTTTGGCGATATGTTCGTCTTTCGCTTTAATGCCCGGCTTGGCAATGGTGCAACTTTTGTTATAGCCAATCACCGCGATAGCAATCGACAAGGCCGCGCCCGCACCGGTATTACACGCGCCGATGTAGTAATCCAGTTGCCCGGATTTCACTTTCATTGCCGCTTCCATGTCGTTGTGAATGAAAACTTCAAAACAGCCAGGAGCCGTCGCTTCAATGGTTTTTTTAATCTGCTCACGCTGTAAGCCTGCAACGCCAATCTTTTTCATGAGTCTGTCCTTATTGGAAAAATTGAGAGGGATTTTCACGTAACATCACATCCACATCGGCCTGACTGAATCCTGACTGGCGCAATTGCGGAATAAAGGTGGTCAATAAAAAGTCATAGCCATAACCACCGTTGGCTTTTAAATGAGAGCGCCGCGTAATATCCATCGACAGCATGACGCGGTTCAGCAACCCACGGTCACGTAGCGCATGGAGCATCGCAATGCGCTTTTCGTCCGGGTAGTAACTGTTCTTGCCGATGGTGTCGAACTGCACATACGCGCCGAGATCGATCATCTTCAAAATGTTGTCGAGATTGTCTTTCAGATCGCAGTGGCCGACGGTGACGCGCGAAAGATCAACTCCGTGGGCTTGCAACAGAGCCAGTTGCTCTAGCCCCATCGTGCTGAACGACGTATGCGTGGAGATCGGGCGTCCGGTCTGGTTATGTGCCAGCGCGGCGGCAATAAACACCTTCTCTTCCAGCGGCGTAATCTTCCCTTCGCTGGAGCCAATCTCCGCGATGATCCCGGCTTTCAGGTCAGTGCCATCGATACCCTGCTCAATTTCATCGACCATCTCCTGCGCCAGTTCCTGCACGCTGCGGGTCGCCACATGTTCCGGGAAAAACGCGTCCTGGTAATAACCGGTACAGGCCACCACGTTGATCCCGGTTTCGCGCATTACATCGAGCATAAATTGCGCATTGCGCCCCATGTAACGGTTGGTCATCTCAATCACATTACGCACGCCCCGGGCCATCAGGTCGTTCATCTCCTGGCAAATGAACGCATACTGATCAAGGCGGCAGTCCACGTTGTTTTTAAAGCCGGAAAGATCAATATGCAGATGCTCATGGGCGAGCGTGTAGCCCGTCGGATCAAAACTCATAGGGTGTCTCCTGCAAACCGGAAGGAGGAAAGAAAAGAGCGACCATTTTGTGGTGGTGGCGCACGGAAAAATTCACACACGGTAGCCCCCACATCAGAAAGCGTGGTGCGCACACCGAGCTGCGTAGCGACCAGTCCTTGCTGATAAACCAGCACTGGCACCACTTCGCGGGTATGGTGGCTGTGACCAATGGTCGGATCGTTACCGTGATCCGCCATCACGACCAGGCAATCATCTGGCTGCATCGCCTCAACAAGCCGGGCAAGGTTACGGTCAACGACCTGCAAACGTTCGGCATAACGTGCGACGTCTTCTGCATGACCAGCGAGGTCGGTTTCCTGGATATTGGTACAAATAAACGCCGTCGGATAGGTGTTAAATTCGTTGAGGGTGATATCCATAATCCGCTGGCTATCCACCAGGTTTTGCCAGCTCACGCCATAAGGATTGCTGACGATATCTGCCACCTTACCCACCAGCACGGTTGGCACGCCCGCTTCATACAGTTTTTGCGGTACCTGCACTTTTTCATCGACACCGTAGCCCATATGTACGACCTGGAAACCGTTGTCATAGGCGCCAGAACGCGGCGCATTGATGCCAATAAAGCGCCCTTCTTTGCTTTCTGCGGCATCGAGGATGCACTGGCTGTCGGTTAACAGGCCACCAAATGTAATGACCCGACCGACCTGTACCTGCTCACGCACGATACGACCCATTTTGATTGCGTCGTCAAAAGAGATCACAGAGAGATTGGCGGTGATGTTATAGACCTGGCCTAAATCCGCCTCGAGATTATCGCCAATCGCAACCGCCTGATTGACCCACAGAAATTGCAGATCATCGCCACGACGCTCAACCTGCCAGCCAGCGGAAACTAATGCCTGCTCAACACGGTCAATCACATCACGAAAGGGCATCCGCAGCGGCGGTAATGGGCGCGTACCTAAAATCTCCTGATGCCCCATAAAGGTATCGCCACCTTCATGTTGCAGCTCTGCCACGCCCCAGGTTGCGGAGTCTGACGGCTGCATATCGCCAGGCGCATAACCCAATGCGTTGATTAGCCCCAGCGTCTCCAGCGTTGGTAGCTGCAAATGCGGCAACTGGCTCAGGATATGACCACAGGTATTCGCCCCGGCATCCTGCGGACGCACCAACGTGACATCTTTCATTGCCCCTACGCCAAAGCTATCAATCACTAACACCACAAATCGCGCCATTTACGCCTCCAGAGGGTTGCCAAGGCTGTCATAACGACCAACTATTTCTGGTTCGCCATGGTGAATACCGGACACCAGCACCACATCGCTACGGGTGATAAAAATCTGCGTGCGAAAACAGAGCACCACTGCACTACTTACCGGATGCTCGCCTGCCAGCGGCAGGGTGTAGTCGATACTGCTGTCATCCACGGCGTTGAGATATGTTTCAGTAATTCTTTGATTTTCTGGCGTAAACACCAGCGCATGTTGCGCGTGACCACGACGGTAGTAACCGCCGCCGTAGCAGTAGCTGTCGCCACGGAAATGATGGGAGATTTCACTTAACCAGAGCATCGCGATACGTTCAGGCTGATCGCCCTGTTGATTTGCCGGAATAGTGCCCGTCAGCGCATGACCGGGTTCGGTATGAGTCACACCGTATTCCGCCAGCAATGGCAGCGACGTGCAGCTGGTCGCTGAAGGTGCGTTCAGTTGCTCAATCGCAATACCAGATTTCGCCAGTTGATCCCGTGCTTGTACCAGCGTGTGAAGATTCGGTGTCGGCAAAACTTTCCCGGCAGCCTCATCCCAAAGCAGGCAAGGGAAATGGGTAAGTCCCGCCAAATGTAGCCCCGGCAGATTCTGGATTTCAGCAACCACCTCGTGCAGCGAATGCTGTACAAAACCGCTCTCCTGCCCCGGATAAAGAAAATCATCGTCGCTATAAACTTTGAGCAGCACAGACTGCACACGTCCGGCCTCCACCGCTGCCGCAGAAACTTCCCGCGCTTTGTCGAGAGTAAACACGGTGATGACGTCGGTTCCCTGTGCAACGGCGTCAACCACCTGATGACAAGGGATTTGTACCAAATGCCCCTGATGCGCTACCGGCAAACAGGCGCGGCGCATGACTCGCGCCTCTTTGTAATCCACCGCCACAATGCCGCTGTAGCCCAGAGCCAACAGTTTTTCTGCCAGCCACGGATTACGACCGAATTGTTTGGTCATCAGATACAGTTCAATGCCGTAAAGCCGCGCCGTCTCAATCAGCCGCTTGCCGTTTTCCAGAACTTGATCCACGTCGATCACCCAACTGTCCGGGGCGATCTTGCCCTGCTGCCACAAACTTAGTGCGGCGGAAATCAGCGCCGGGTTCTGGCGTTTCAATGCTTCTACAAACATCTTGTTGCCTCGTTTCTGTTCCTTGAATTAAATATTCATTTTTTTGAATATTTAGGTTGTACGACGTGGATTTATCGGGAGCTTCAAACCTCTTCGTTAGCAGCCATCCATAATCCATAAAGGTTGGCCAGCAAATAGCCTTCTTCACACGGGTTAACTTCCAGTGCAAATTCCTTCAACAACACCTGATGCAATTGCACAACGGCTTGCCAGTGGCTGGATTGCGCCAGTTCCGCCAGCAATTCGTCATCCAGCGGCTCTATTTCTTCACCACGGCGACTGCGCATCAGTGCACTCGCCATATGTGTCATCGCCATCGTTCCTTGCTCACTGCGCACCGGTAGATGGCACTCTGTTTCCAGTACATTGACGACCTGCATCATGCCTTTGCAGATGTCCTTATCAATAACGCCTGCATCGCAAAGCAGGTTGAGTCTGGTTTCCATATCAGATGCCTTTCGTTTAATAACTGGGTTCCTGTTCCCCACTGACTACTCGCTGTTGATGAGCAAGCAGGGCATGTTTATCAACAACTGCACGCAGCAGTTGTTGCATTGGGTAATCATCGACTCGCGTCAGGACCACGGCTTCGGTGGCCTGTAAAAATCGCGGATCGTCTGTGAGCGGCGTCGCTTCTAATCCCAGCATGGTCAGTTCGTTTTCCGCCACTACGTTCCAGATAACCGCATCAACATCGCCTTTAACAATGCGTTGTAAACTCTCGTGATAAGAGAGATCGACTCGTTCCACATCACTATCGCCAAAAAAGACATCGGTCATGATTTTCTGATCTGCCGAACGGTTATCCAGCCCCACGCGCTTCACGTTTGCGGACTCGCCTTTACGGCAAATCAACTGGTGCTCGCCAACGTAGGTATGCGGTCCCAACTCCAGCGCGAGGCATAATCCTTTTTGCGTGAGATAACTTTCCGCCGCCAGTCGCGAAACCACCGCCATGTCATACACGCCGTTAAGTAAACACTCCACGCGAATATCCGCGCCGCGCATATGCGCATAGTAAAAAGGAATGCCATCAAACTGGGCTTTCAATCCGCTCGCCAGGCCTTCGTACAAACGGGTATAGGGCAAGGGCATCGCACATACCACGTTGTTGATATCCACATGAGTCAGCAATGCTTTGTTATCCATCTCGACCAGATAACTGCCATTGCGCCCACGGCGTTCAATCCGTATCGCTCCGCTTGATTCCAGCGTTTTCAACGCGGCCTGCGTCAGGCCAACCGATGAACGGCATTCAGTTGCCAGCTCATCTATGGTTTTCAGTCGATTACCGCACTTTTCACCCAACAAATAACGGGCCAGTGTCGTGATAACGACGCCTTCTTTTTTGATAAACGTTCGACGCATAATATATTTTCAATAAAATGAATGTTTATATCTTCAGGAATTTGAAGATAAGGCGCAACAACGAGATGTGGAAACGGCGAGGCGCTTCACATTTTTTCGGATTATTGCAAATGAGGATAAAAAAACCGGGTTTCCCCGGTTTTTGGCATTAATGTTAAATTACGGCTTCGCCACAAAACCAATCGCTTCGTACACCGCTTTTAGCGTACGGGAAGCGTGTGCGCTGGCTTTTTCTGCGCCGTCTTTCATCACCTGTTGCAGGAAGGCTTCATCGTTGCGGAAACGGTGGTAACGTTCCTGCAATTCAGTCAGCATACCGGAAACGGCATCAGCCACTTCACCTTTCAGATGACCATACATCTTGCCTTCGAACTGTTTTTCCAGTTCCGGGATGCTCTGGCCCGTTACCGCAGAAAGGATATCCAGCAGGTTGGAAACGCCCGCTTTGTTCTGCACATCGTAGCGAACTACCGGCGGCTCGTCGGAGTCAGTGACCGCGCGTTTGATTTTCTTCACTACCGATTTCGGATCTTCCAGCAGGCCGATAACGTTATTGCGGTTATCGTCAGACTTGGACATTTTCTTGGTCGGCTCCAGTAGCGACATTACGCGCGCGCCAGATTTCGGAATAAACGGCTCTGGCACCTTAAAGATATCGCCGTACAACGCGTTGAAACGCTGGGCGATATCGCGGCTCAGTTCCAGGTGCTGTTTCTGGTCTTCACCCACCGGCACCAGATTAGTTTGATACAGCAGGATGTCCGCAGCCATCAGCACCGGATAGTCAAACAGACCAGCGTTGATGTTCTCGGCATAACGCGCAGATTTATCTTTAAACTGCGTCATGCGGCTCAGTTCGCCGAAGTAGGTATAGCAGTTCAGTGCCCAGCCTAACTGCGCATGTTCCGGCACGTGGGACTGAACAAAAATGGTGCTTTTCTCAGGATCGATACCACAAGCCAGATACAACGCCAGCGTATCCAGCGTCGCTTTACGCAGCTTCTGCGCATCCTGGCGCACGGTGATCGCGTGTTGGTCAACGATACAGTAAATGCAATGGTAGTCATCCTGCATGTTTACCCACTGACGCAGCGCACCCATGTAGTTACCAATGGTCAATTCACCTGAGGGCTGTGCGCCACTAAAAACGATGGGCTTAGTCATTTTTCGATTCCTGATTTTCGCTATGCGGAAGCCCTAATGCGGGCAGAAGGTCATTTAGAGACTGATAAATTACATCAGGCTGGCTGAGATCGATAGCCTCGCCGTAGTTATATCCGTAGGTTAAGCCAACTGATGGACAACCTGCCGCTTTTGCCGCCTGAATATCATTGCGTGAGTCGCCGACAAACAGCATCTGTTGTGGAGCAATGCCCATCCGCTCAGCCACCAGTAGCAGCGGGTCCGGGTGCGGTTTTTTATTTTGCACATCATCACCACCAATCACCACGCTGAAGTATTTGGCGATATCTAAGGCTTCGAGCAGCGGCGCGACGAACGGCGTCGGTTTGTTGGTGACCAGGCCTAGCGGCAGGCCTTTAGCCTGCAACGCGCCCAACGTATCGGCAACGTGCGGGAACAAAAACGTCCCCTCTTCGGCAACCTCGCCATAGTAGCGATCGAACAGTTTACGCAGGATACGTACCTGTTCTTCTGCCGGAATGTCGTCATCAACGGGCGGTTTACCCATTGTTTTACGCAGAGTCGCACGTTCCTGACGCGCCCAGGTCAATGCGCGCTCCATCAGAATATCTGCGCCGTTACCAATCCAGGTAATAACGCGTTCTTCACCTGCGACAGGCAACTCCAGCGCATACAGCGCCATATCTACCGCAGCAGCAAGACCGGGAGCACTGTCAACCAGCGTACCGTCGAGATCAAAAGCGACGCCGCGAATATCTTCAAACTTATTCATGACTTACCTTTGCCAGTTCACTGCGCATTTCATCAATGACTTTTTTGTAGTCTGGCTGGTCGAAGATTGCCGAACCAGCAACAAACATATCCGCGCCCGCCGCAGCGATTTCGCCAATGTTGTTCACCTTCACGCCACCGTCCACTTCCAGTCGAATGTCAAAGCCAGACTCGTCGATACGACGACGTACTTCGCGCAGTTTATCCAGTGTTTGAGGAATGAAAGACTGACCGCCGAAACCAGGATTGACGGACATCAGCAGGATCACATCCAGCTTATCCATCACGTAATCCAGATAACTCAGAGGTGTCGCCGGGTTAAATACCAAACCCGCTTTACAGCCATTTTCTTTAATCAGTTGCAGCGTGCGGTCAACATGCTCGGAGGCTTCTGGATGAAAGGTAATGATGCTGGCACCAGCGGCAGCGAAATCAGGCACAATGCGATCGACGGGTTTCACCATCAGATGTACGTCGATAGGGGCGGTAATGCCGTAGTTACGCAAGGATTTCAGCACCATTGGCCCAATCGTCAGATTGGGAACATAGTGGTTATCCATGACGTCAAAATGCACGACATCAGCGCCAGCTGCCAGGGCTTTTGCGGTATCTTCACCCAGGCGGGCAAAATCAGCCGACAGAATTGAGGGGGCAATCAAATACTGTTTCATCCGCTTCTCCTTGAGAATTATTTTTTCGCGGGTGAAACGACTCCTGGTTTGTACAAAGCCAGCAGTTCGTCCACCTTTTTACGTGTGCCGCCGTTGCTGCTTATACTGCGTCGAACTTTGACGACATGCAATTTTGCGCGCTGATACCACTCACGCGTTAACATCGTATCGTGATTGGAGATCAGCACCGGAATATGGCGATCAACCAGACCTTCAGCGATCTCCGCCAGATGCGCTTGTTGTTCAAGCGTAAAACTGTTTGTGTGATACGCCGTAAAGTTGGCAGTCGCAGACAGCGGCGCATAAGGCGGATCGCAATAGACGACAGATGCATCATCTGCGCGCGCCATGCTATCGGCGTAAGACTCACAATAGAAAAAGGCATTCTGCGCTTTTTCAGCGAAGTGATACAACTCTGCTTCCGGGAAATAGGGTTTTTTGTAGCGGCCAAACGGCACGTTAAACTCACCGCGCAGATTGTAACGACACAGGCCGTTGTAACCGTAGCGGTTCAAATATAAAAACAGTACCGCCCGACGGAACGGATCTTGGCTTTTGTTGAACTCTTCGCGGAACTGATAGTAAACCTCAGCGCAATTTGTTTCGGGAACAAACAGCTCGCGTGCGGCCTGTACGTACTCATCAGTACGCATCTTCACAATGTTATAGAGACTGATCAGGTCGCTATTGATATCGGCAAGGATATAACGAGAAAAGTCGGTGTTGAGAAACACCGACCCGGCACCTACAAAAGGCTCAACCAGACATTCGCCCTTGGGCAAATGCCGTTTAATATCATCAAGCAGGGGATACTTGCCCCCTGCCCACTTCAAAAAAGCGCGATTTTTCTTCATGCTGACTAACTAATTACACCTTCTCCGGCTGTGGAGAAAGCTCCGACAGCATCCAGCGCTTCAGGCAACGCCCGCAATGATAAACCATTGCGGGAGATAACCTTGATTACTTCAGGTCGGCCTGTACCTGACGCAGCGGTTTCGCCCACGGGTTTTTGGCCTGGACATCTGCTGGCAATGTAGATACCGCTTTTTTCGCCTCTTCTTTCGAAGCATACACGCCAGAAACCAGGACATACCACGGCTGACCATTACGCGTCGTTTCATAGACAACGTAGTTTTTCAGATTCTCTTTCTTCGCCCAACCGTTCAGGTTGTCGTAGTTAGAGGAACTGCTCAGCTGCAGAGTGTAATGGCTGGACGGTGCCGATTTCAACGAACCAACATTACCTGCGGTCTTCCCTCCAGCGGCTGGTGTTGCCGTGGTTTGCGCCGGGGATGCCGTCTGTACTGGAGCCGTAGTCGCCGTCTCTTTTGGTGCTGGCGTAGAAGTCGCAGCCGGTGCCTTTGTGCTCGCCACAGGGGCAGCTGGTTCAGTTCGCTTCGGCGTCTGTGCGACTGGCTTCGGTTCCGTTTTCACGGTTGCTTGCGGTTTTTTCGGTTCAATCACCGCCTGCTGACGAGCCGGGCGCGTAGTGGCCGGACGTTCAGCGGTTTGCGTTTTCGCCGTGTCACGCGATGCATTGCCATTGCGAACAGGCGCGACAGTCGCGGGTTCAGTCGGCAATGTAGAATTGACCGCCACATTGTTCAACTGTTGCTGATTTTGTGGCTGGGTCAGCGCATTGTTCAGGTCACCCTGCACTTCAACACGTTGTTGACCATCCGTTGCCGCCGGGGTTTGCCCTTGAGTCGGCGTAGAAGAGATCGGCGGCAGAGAAACATCCTGCTGAGTATTTTCCGCAGACGTGGTTCCCGGCGCTGGCTGCACGCCATTGGCCTGATCGGTCGCATTGCCTGCAAGATCAATACTCTTCTCGCCAGACGCGGTTTGATCGCTGGAAGAGGTCGAGGGGGCTTTTAGCGCAGAACCGATACCGATGATCAACAGCAGGAGAACCAGAATGCCGACACCCATCATCATATACTGACGAGAAGCGGGTTTACTGGCTGCTTTTTTGCGCTTACGCGGACGACGCTCTACGCGCTCTTCATCCACGGTTTCATCTTCGGATTCGTCAATTTCTTCTTCGATTTCCGGTTCCTCATTACGCGCTTTTTGCGCACGAGTCGGACGGCGATCGTCAGTGTCATCAAGTTCAATATCATCAAAATTGATCTGCGGTTCGCCACGTTCAGTACGCTCAGAACGTTCAGAAGATTGACGAGAACGACCAGTACGACGATCGCTGGGATCGGGTTTCAGCTCGTCTTCTGGTTTGAATTCATCCATTTAACACCCCACTAAAAGGTTAATGCTTACCACGTTGCAATTAACCTGAAGCTAATAGACCGCTTGATAAGCGGCCTGACCTTTCTTGTTGTTACGCTGATTGACAATCGGCAATGGCGTTAAGAACAAGCTCGTGCGAAACGCCGCTGCGAACTTCACTCTTACCAATTGCCAACGGAAGAATTAAGCGCATCTCTCCCGCAAGGACTTTCTTGTCACGCAGCATATGCGGTAAATACGCCTGCGCGGACATTTCGCGCGGCCCATTGACCGGTAACCCAGCCCGCGTGAGCAGGGTTATAATACGCTGCGTTTCGGCAGAACTAAACTGCCCGAGACGTTCCGACGTCCGCGCCGCCATCACCATACCCGCAGCGACCGCTTCACCATGTAACCAATTGCCATACCCCATTTCAGCTTCAATGGCATGACCAAAGGTGTGTCCCAGATTCAGTAAAGCACGTAACCCGGTTTCGCGCTCGTCGGCGGCGACAACTTCTGCTTTCAGCTCACAACAACGGCGAATACAGTACGCCATTGCCGGACCGTCCAGACGCAACAACGCATCCAGATTCTCTTCCAGCCAGTTAAAAAACGCACCGTCAAGAATAATGCCGTATTTGATGACTTCTGCCAGCCCCGACGCTAACTCACGCGGGGGAAGCGTTTTCAGACAGTCGAGATCCACCACCACTGAAGCGGGCTGGTAGAACGCGCCAATCATGTTTTTACCGAGGGGATGGTTGACCGCAGTTTTGCCGCCAACGGAGGAGTCGACCTGAGACAGTAACGTCGTCGGGACTTGAATGAAACGTACACCGCGCTGATAACTCGCCGCCGCGAAGCCGGTCAGATCACCCACTACGCCGCCGCCAAGCGCCACCAGAGTAGTATCGCGACCATGCGGCTTTTGTAACAATGCCGTAAAGACGGTATCGAGTACAGCCAGGCTTTTATACTGCTCGCCGTCAGGGAGGATAACGCTATCGACGTTAACACCCGCCTGTTCAAGTACGCCGCGGACCTTATCGAGATACAGAGGAGCCAGGGTTTCGTTGGTGACCAACATGACCTGCTCGCCCGATTTCAGCGGTAAGAATGAAGCTGGTTCATTAAACAAACCAGATGCGATGGTAATTGGGTAACTACGTTCCCCGAGAGTAACGACAATCCTCTCCATAACGCGACATCCACCTTAATTACTGTACCCGCAGACGAGTGTATATAAAGCCAGAATTAGTTGCTTTCCAGCATGTGAATAATCTGGTTTGCAACCACTTTAGCGCTTTGATCATCAGTACGAATGGTCACGTCGGCAATCTCTTCATACAGCGGATTGCGTTCATTGGCCAACGCTTCCAGAACTTCACGCGG
Source organism: Escherichia sp. WS1118 (assembly GCF_046487695.1). Taxonomy (NCBI): domain Bacteria; kingdom Pseudomonadati; phylum Pseudomonadota; class Gammaproteobacteria; order Enterobacterales; family Enterobacteriaceae; genus Escherichia; species Escherichia sp. WS1118. The sequence continues at coordinate 42,719 of NZ_JBJQIZ010000011.1, forward strand.
CGGTGTTTCAACGTGCAGCAACGGGCGTTTTTTATCACGCTGCGTGCGTGCAAGTTGCTTTTCGATGGTCGTTTCAAGATAAACGACAACGCCACGAGCGGAAAGACGGTTACGCGTTTCACGGGATTTCACAGAGCCGCCGCCAGTAGCCAGCACAATACCCTGTTTCTCGGTCAACTCATTGATGACCTTTTCTTCGCGATCGCGGAAGCCTTCTTCGCCTTCTAAATCGAAAACCCAGCCCACATCAGCTCCGGTTCGTTTCTCAATCTCTTGATCGGAATCGTAAAATTCCATATTGAGTTGTTGAGCTAACTGGCGCCCAATAGTGCTTTTTCCGGCACCCATAGGCCCAACCAGAAAGATATTGCGTTTCTCTGCCATTTTTTCGGTACTACTAAGACTATTCGTTAATGATAAACCCGCTTCGCTCAGAGAGCGCCGCAGGACATGAACTGAAACCTCATAAGATATTGCGAGAGTCAGACTGAAAATTATCTCAATACTCCAGCGGGTTTGGCAACTGAATAAATCACCCATCCCTCTGCATATCTGGTCGCTGCAAGCGCGCTGCCTTGCTACCACCGCTCTGGCGATAAATCACCGGGTAAGATTAGCGTAAAAAAGACAGCAAAATGCCGCCTGAATGATAAATCATCATCATGGAACGCAGGCAGCGAAGAGCACCAACTCTCAAATCGGTACTCCTTGTATGCTAAATACCTGCGCGCGTCAAATAGATGAAACACGTTCAGCGTAAAAACATTACCGCTTTTACGGCTGTTTACTCACTGGAAACCAGTCGTGGCGTGATAAACACCACTAACTCGCGTCGTTCATCTTCTTTTCCGTCATGACGAAATAATTGCCCGAACCAGGGAATGTCGCCAAGCAACGGTACGCTATCCTGACCCGATTTATTTTTACGGGTAAAAATGCCGCCCAGCGCCAACGTTTCTCCGCTTTTGACCTCGACCTGCGTTTCGATCTCCTGCTTATCAATCGCCAGCACTTCGCCATCTGCCTGCTGTAGCACCTGCCCCGGAACGTTCTGGCTGATGTGTAATTTCAGCCGGATGCGACCTTTTTGTAACACCGTGGGCGTGACTTCCATCCCCAGGACGGCCTCTTTAAATTCTACCGACGTCGCGCCACTTTCCCCGCTGGAAACCTGATATGGAATTTCGCTCCCTTGTTTAATGCTGGCAGGCTGAAGATGTGAGGCCAGCAGACGCGGACTGGCGATAATATCCAGCTGCTGTTTTTGTTCGAGCGCGGAAAGCTCAAGATCCAGTAAACGTCCGTTGATGCGTCCAATGTTAAAACCGATATGCGTTGTCGCCGTCGCTACGGAGAGGTCGCTGCCAAGCGTAGTGACTTGCCCAACGCCACCACCTTGTTGCGCATCGGCCAACGTCCATTTCACACCTAACTCACGCAAACTTTTTTCATTAATGGTGACAATATGCGCCGACAGCTCAACCTGCCCGACCGGCAGATCCATTTGCGATACCCACTGTTCAAGCGTGCTTAACGCCGTTTTGTTATCTCGCAGCAAAAGGCGATTGGTGCGTTTATCGACGGTCATACTCCCTTTGGCACTCAGTAGCTTCTCCCCCGCTTTCGCCAGCTCTCCGGCGTCGGCGTATTGCAGAGTAATATTGCGATTTTCCAGCGGCAGATTTGCCTGCGCCCGCGTCTGCTCCGCCTCCTGGCGGGCGATATTGTCATTCTGCCAGGCAACGGAATGCACCGAGAGAATGTTGCCCTCCTGGCGCGTTATCAATCCGGCGCTTTTCACTACAGTTTGTAGTGCCTGCTTCCAGGGAACGTCAGTTAAATGTAACGACACCGTACCGCTGACGTCTGGCGAAACCACCAGGTTCAACTTCTCCTGTTCAGCCAGCGCCTGCAACACCTGAGCTACCGGAACGTCATCCACCATCAGCGTCACTTTTTGCGGCTTTGCCGCCTGTACGCCGGGTATAAGCATCAACAGTAGTGCGGCTATCCATTGCTTCATTTGTATCTCCTTGCCGTTGCCACAACCAGTGTGGCGGTTCGCAGTTTGTCCCGGTTCCCAGCGTTAGTGCGTCTGGCGTCAGCTGTAAGATCGTCCAGCCGTTTTCCAGCACATCGTTTTGCTGCACCCGTCGCCATTTTTTTTGCCCATCTTTTATTACACCGATGATGCGCTCGCCTCGCCCTACCATCCCCTGATAGCGCCACTGGCTAAGTTCGCTAATCCGGCATAGATCTTCCGGCGGTTTAAAAGGGTCACGCATACCGGTTAAAAGGCACAATGCAATGCCTGCTAACAACCAGCGTTTAACCCTCATGCGGCGTCTCCAGTTGTAGCGTGAACAAAAGGTCATCACCTTCCACGCTTAACAAAAAACGGCTCACGCTGACGTTGCGCTCTGCCAGCCGTGTAAATGCCGACGGCACTGCTTCCCACAGCGTTTTCAACGCCAACTCACCTCCCTGCGCGGATGGATGCCAGTAAACCAGTTGCGCGCCGGATAACTGAAAATCCAGTGGCGAAAAGGGCAGCGTTTTTTCCTCGCTGAAGGGAGTGGTGTCTACCAGGCGATACAGTGCAGCCCACTGCTGGTGATGATTTGCCCGTAGTCGAATTAATGCGTCGCTCTCTTCATGGTGTGTCAATGACAGAAAAATGAGCGTAACTAACACCAGCAACCAGACTGCCCAGCAAAACTGGCGGAGGCGGAGTGATGTGGCGAACCACCAGTCAAAGAACATGTTCATCGCTAACCTTCCTTGTTAACTGATACTCAAATTGCCAGCGTCCCTGCGCATCCTGCTGCGTGGCCCCCCGCTGATTGAGATGAAAAGAAGCATCCTGGCGGAGTGACGTTTCCAGCGCGTTTAACGCGGCAATGCTTGTTGTCAGCCCCTTGATCTCCAGCGTTCCCTGCTGCCAGCTTATCGTTGTCAGCCAGGCATGTTCGGGTAAAAGCGCCGCCAGTGCTTCCAGAGCAGATTGCCAGTCGCGGGTAAATTGTCGTTGGCGCTGCCGTTGCAAACGCTGTTCGCGTAACTGCTGGCGTTCCAGCAAACGTGGTTTCGTTATCTGTAAGCTGCGGGCGAGTTGTTGTTCCGCCTGAAGCAAAACGGCGTTTACGCGTGCTTCGGCATTGCTTGTCAGACGCAGTATTAGCGTTATCCCGATGGCCAGCAGCAGAGGCGCAACGAACATCAGCAACCAGAAACGAAGAAAAGCGGTCCGGCGTTGCTGTCGCCAGGGCAAAAAATTAATTGGCGGGTTCATCAGTACACCTTCCCAAGCGCCAGCCCCAGCGCGATGGCAAAGTCTCCACCTGGTGGCGGTAGCGGCGGCTGACGAACAGAAACCGCCTCCCAGGGGTCAAATCCGCCTTCGCCACATAGCGCGACGCTTTCGGGATCAACAGATAACGCTGCCGCCAGCTCCTTCGCGCTAGTCATCCCCACCGCCAGTTTGCGCCCCCAGCTATAGCGCGTCGCCCACAGCCACTGTTCGTTATCACGCCAGGCCAGACATTGCTGATGAGAAGGTAAAAAAGGCAGGAATCGCTGTAATGCACTGGCATCCGGAGTGATCGCGCTAACATGAACACGCAACCTTTCTGCCAGAGTAAGCAGCGTTGCCAGCTCTTTGCTTTGCGCGGCAGTCACGTTATAGGCGGGACTGAGTGAGTCTTCGCTGTAATCGAAGCGCAGGGAGTCCGGATCCATATCCAGCTCACGGGCCATCGTCCCGGACAGCCAGGCCATTTGCTCCCGCTCACCGAGGGACATCGACGGGCGTGGAAATGACCGCTGTAATGTGCGACTGGCGGGAAACGCCAACATAATGTGATGACGCTGCGGCAGTTCACGACTCCACGGTAACAACGTGTTAGCCAGCCGCTGCACATCAACAATCCGCCCATCTTTGATAATGTCGTTCTCCAGTGGCAACCGCCACCAGCGGTGCAATAAGCATTCTTTTGCGCTCCGCACGATAGCAACCGCTACCGCTTCTTGCTGTTGTAAATGCAAACCAATTTGCCAGTTCTTAAATGCCATTGTGATGATCTCCTTATCACCCGTCACTCTGACGGGTATATCAATGCGTCTGGCTTGCCTTTATACTACCGCGCGTTTGTTTATAAACTGCCCAAATGAAACTAAATGGGAAATTTCCAGTGAAGTTCGTAAAGTATTTTTTGATCCTTGCAGTCTGTTGCATTCTGCTGGGAGCAGGCTCGATTTATGGCCTATACCGCTACATCGAGCCACAACTGCCGGATGTGGCGACATTAAAAGATGTTCGCCTGCAAATTCCGATGCAGATTTACAGCGCCGATGGCGAGCTGATTGCTCAATACGGTGAGAAACGTCGTATTCCGGTTACGTTGGATCAAATCCCGCCGGAGATGGTTAAAGCCTTTATCGCGACGGAAGACAGCCGCTTCTACGAGCATCACGGCGTTGACCCGGTGGGGATCTTCCGTGCGGCAAGCGTGGCGCTGTTCTCCGGTCACGCGTCACAAGGGGCGAGTACCATTACCCAGCAGCTGGCGAGAAACTTCTTCCTCAGTCCAGAACGCACGCTGATGCGCAAGATTAAGGAAGTCTTCCTCGCGATTCGCATTGAACAGTTGCTGACGAAAGACGAGATCCTCGAGCTTTATCTGAACAAGATTTACCTCGGTTACCGCGCCTATGGTGTCGGTGCTGCGGCACAAGTCTATTTCGGTAAAACTGTCGACCAACTGACGTTGAACGAAATGGCGGTGATAGCCGGGCTGCCGAAAGCGCCTTCCACCTTCAACCCGCTCTACTCAATGGATCGTGCCGTCGCGCGGCGTAACGTCGTGCTGTCGCGGATGCTGGATGAAGGGTATATCACCCAACAACAGTTCGATCAGACACGCACTGAGGCGATTAACGCTAACTATCACGCGCCGGAGATTGCTTTCTCTGCGCCATACCTGAGCGAAATGGTGCGCCAGGAGATGTATAACCGTTATGGCGAAAGTGCCTATGAAGACGGTTATCGCATTTACACCACCATCACCCGCAAAGTGCAGCAGGCCGCACAGCAGGCGGTACGTAATAACGTGCTGGACTACGACATGCGCCACGGCTATCGCGGCCCGGCAAATGTGCTGTGGAAAGTGGGCGAATCGGCGTGGGACAACAACAAAATTACCGATACGCTGAAGGCGCTGCCGACCTATGGTCCGCTGCTGCCTGCCGCAGTCACCAGCGCCAATCCTCAGGAAGCAACGGCGATGCTGGCAGACGGGTCGACCGTCGTATTGAGTATGGAAGGTGTTCGCTGGGCGCGTCCTTACCGTTCGGATACTCAGCAGGGACCGACGCCGCGTAAAGTGACCGATGTTCTGCAAACGGGTCAGCAAATCTGGGTTCGTCAAGTTGGCGATGCATGGTGGCTGGCGCAAGTGCCGGAAGTGAACTCGGCGCTGGTGTCGATCAATCCGCAAAACGGTGCCGTTATGGCGCTGGTCGGTGGCTTTGATTTCAATCAGAGCAAGTTTAACCGCGCCACCCAGGCACTGCGTCAGGTGGGTTCCAACATCAAACCGTTCCTCTACACCGCGGCGATGGATAAAGGTCTAACGCTGGCAAGTATGTTGAACGATGTGCCAATTTCCCGCTGGGATGCAGGTGCCGGTTCTGACTGGCAGCCGAAGAACTCACCACCGCAGTATGCCGGTCCAATTCGCTTACGTCAGGGGCTGGGTCAGTCGAAAAACGTGGTGATGGTACGCGCAATGCGGGCGATGGGCGTCGACTACGCTGCAGAATATCTGCAACGCTTCGGCTTCCCGGCACAAAACATTGTCCACACCGAATCGCTGGCGCTGGGTTCAGCTTCCTTCACCCCAATGCAGGTGGCGCGCGGCTACGCGGTCATGGCGAACGGCGGCTTCCTGGTGGACCCGTGGTTTATCAGCAAAATTGAAAACGATCAGGGCGGCGTAATTTTCGAAGCGAAACCGAAAGTAGCCTGCCCGGAATGCGATATTCCGGTGATTTACGGTGATACGCAGAAATCGAACGTGCTGGAAAATAACGATGTTGAAGATGTCGCTATCTCCCGCGAGCAGCAGAATGTTTCTGTACCAATGCCGCAGCTGGAGCAGGCAAATCAGGCGTTAGTGGCGAAGACCGGCGCGCAGGAGTACGCACCGCACGTCATCAACACTCCGCTGGCATTCCTGATTAAGAGTGCCTTGAACACCAATATTTTTGGTGAACCAGGCTGGCAGGGTACTGGCTGGCGAGCAGGTCGTGATTTACAACGGCATGATATAGGCGGAAAAACGGGTACCACTAACAGTTCGAAAGATGCGTGGTTCTCGGGTTACGGTCCGGGCGTTGTGACCTCGGTCTGGATTGGCTTTGATGATCACCGTCGTAATCTCGGTCATACAACGGCTTCCGGAGCGATTAAAGATCAGATCTCAGGTTACGAAGGCGGTGCCAAGAGTGCCCAGCCTGCATGGGACGCTTATATGAAAGCCGTTCTTGAAGGTGTACCGGAACAGCCGCTGACGCCGCCACCGGGTATTGTGACGGTGAATATCGATCGCAGCACCGGGCAATTAGCTAATGGTGGCAACAGCCGCGAAGAGTATTTCATCGAAGGTACGCAGCCGACACAACAGGCGGTGCACGAGGTGGGAACGACCATTATCGATAATGGCGAGGCACAGGAATTGTTCTGATTAAAAAGGCGCTTCGGCGCCTTTTTCAGTTTGCTGACAAAGTGCACTTGTTTATGCCGGATGCGGGTGAACGTTATCCGGCCAACAAAAATTGAAAATTCAATAAATTGCAGGAACTTCGTAAGCCTGATAAGCATTATGCATCAGGCAAACTTCACGCATTTACACTCGCCCCTGCCCTTTCAACCATTCGCGCACGAGGAACAGCGCGCTGACATTACGCGCTTCGTTGAAGTCAGGGGCTTCCAGCAAATCCATCATATGCGCCAGCGGCCAGCGCACCTGTGGTAGCGGCTCTGGCTCATCGCCTTCCAGTGATTCCGGGTAGAGATCTTGCGCTACCACGATATTCATTTTGCTGGAAAAGTAAGACGGTGCCATGCTGATCTTCTTCAAAAAAGTCAGATCGTTCGCACCAAATCCAACCTCTTCTTTTAGCTCGCGGTTAGCGGCTTCAAAGACGCTTTCACCCGGATCAATTAATCCTTTCGAAAAACCTAATTCGTAGGATTCAGTTCCCACTGCGTATTCGCGGATCAGGATCAGGTGATCGTCCACAATCGGCACAATCATCACTGCTTCCCGGTTGGTTGGACGCATTCGTTCATAAACACGCCGCACGCCATTGCTGAACTCCAGATCCACGCTTTCGACGGTAAACAGTCGGGAACGGGCTACAGTTTCAACATTCAGAATGGTGGGTTTTTGTAATGATTTGCTCATCGTGGGATCTATGCTGTGAAATCAGCGGTTATTGTGCGATATCGGACACGCTTTCGGCAATGTGAATTGCATGTTATTTACATTTATGTAACTTAATAAATAATCGTCCTCAAATCAAATTAAAAGTCAATAGGTTGAAATAACTCCAGGAATTTGCTGATATTCCGCCTTCAGAGGGTTTGCTATGATCAGCGGTTACTGTGATGTGCTTAATGATGCTCAAGTTAAACTCCACGCTTGCCGATAGCCAACCGCAGAATCATGTATTGTGTCCGGTGCGACTGACCACGCCTGACAGACTAAGTAAGATGGGGAAAGCATGAGCACCATTGTGATTTTTTTAGCTGCTTTGCTGGCCTGCTCACTACTTGCGGGATGGCTGATAAAAGTGCGATCCAGACGGCGTCAGCTGCCCTGGACCAACGCCTTCGTGGATGCGCAAACGCGTAAACTCACATCTGAAGAACGTAGCGCCGTTGAAAATTATCTTGAGAGCCTGACGCAGGTATTACAGGTGCCTGGCCCAACGGGAGCCAGCGCGGCACCGATCTCTCTGGCGCTGAATGCCGAAAGCAACAACGTCATGATGCTGACACACGCTATCACGCGTTATGGCATCTCTACCGACGATCCGAATAAATGGCGTTACTACCTCGATTCGGTAGAAGTCCACCTGCCGCCTTTCTGGGAACAGTACATCAACGATGAGAATACCGTTGAACTGATTCATACCGATTCGCTGCCGCTGGTTATTTCACTCAACGGTCATACGCTGCAGGAGTACATGCAGGAAATTCGCGGCTATGCTTTGCAACCTGTTCCGTCAACGCAGGCGTCGATTCGCGGGGAAGAGAGCGAGCAAATAGAGCTGCTCAATATTCGCAAAGAAACGCACGAAGAGTATGCGCTGAGTCGTCCGCGCGGGCTGCGCGAAGCGTTGCTGATTGTCGCCTCCTTCCTGATGTTCTTTTTCTGCCTGATTACCCCGGATGTCTTTGTTCCGTGGCTGGCAGGCGGCGCGTTACTGCTGCTGGGCGCAGGTCTGTGGGGGCTATTCGCGCCCCCGGCAAAATCCTCCCTGCGGGAAATTCATTGTCTGCGCGGTACACCCCGTCGTTGGGGATTGTTTGGCGAAAACGATCAGGAACAGATCAACAATATTTCACTCGGTATTATCGACCTGGTCTATCCCGCACACTGGCAGCCATACATTGCTCAGGATCTTGGTCAACAAACCGATATCGATATCTATCTCGACCGCCACGTAGTGCGTCAGGGGCGATATCTTTCGCTGCATGATGAAGTAAAAAACTTTCCGTTACAGCACTGGCTGCGCAGTACGATTATTGCTGCGGGCTCGCTATTGGTGCTGTTTATGCTGTTATTCTGGATCCCGCTGGATATGCCGCTGAAATTCACCCTCTCGTGGATGAAAGGCGCACAGACCATTGAAGCCACTAGCGTAAAACAACTGGCTGACGCTGGCGTGCGGGTTGGCGATACATTGCGTATTAGCGGTACGGGAATGTGTAATATTCGCACTTCCGGTACCTGGAGCGCGAAAACCAACTCACCTTTTTTACCGTTTGACTGCTCGCAGATCATCTGGAATGACGCCCGCTCATTGCCATTACCAGAATCTGAATTGGTCAACAAAGCGACGGCATTGACCGAAGCAGTTAATCGCCAGCTGCACCCTAAACCGGAAGATGAATCTCGCGTCAGTGCCTCATTACGTTCAGCAATTCAAAAATCCGGTATGGTATTGCTTGATGATTTTGGCGACATTGTTCTGAAGACAGCAGATCTGTGTTCTGCCAAAGATGACTGTGTGCGACTGAAAAATGCGCTGGTCAATCTCGGCAACAGTAAAGACTGGGACGCGCTGGTAAAACGCGCCAACGCCGGGAAACTCGATGGCGTGAATGTGTTATTACGCCCGGTGAGTGCGGAATCGCTGGATAACCTGGTGGCCACCTCTACCGCGCCGTTTATCACGCATGAAACGGCGCGAGCGGCACAATCACTAAACAGTCCGGCCCCCGGCGGATTCCTGATTGTCAGCGACGAAGGCAGCGATTTTGTTGATCAGCCCTGGCCTTCGGCATCACTTTACGACTATCCGCCGCAAGAACAGTGGAACGCTTTCCAGAAACTGGCACAAATGCTGATGCATACGCCGTTTAACGCCGAAGGTATCGTCACAAAAATCTTCACTGACGCCAATGGTACGCAGCATATTGGCCTTCATCCGATCCCGGATCGTTCCGGTCTGTGGCGCTATCTCAGCACCACGCTGCTGCTACTGACGATGCTGGGTAGCGCCATTTATAATGGCGTACAGGCCTGGCGTCGTTACCAGCGCCATCGTACTCGCATGATGAAGATTCAGGCCTATTATGAAAGCTGCCTGAACCCGCAGCTGATCACCCCTTCAGAAAGCCTTATCGAATAACACGTTTGCGCGGCAGGTTATGCTATCCTGTCGCGCAAATTGCTTCACTCTGGAGATTTCCCTCATGCATATCAACATTGCCTGGCAGGACGTAGATACCGTTCTGCTGGATATGGACGGCACGTTGCTCGACCTCGCCTTCGATAACTATTTCTGGCAAAAGCTGGTGCCTGAAACATGGGGCGCGAAAAACGGAGTTACGCCACAGGAAGCGATGGAATATATGCGCCAGCAATATCACGACGTACAGCATACGCTAAACTGGTACTGTCTTGATTACTGGAGTGAGCAACTGGGTCTGGATATCTGTGCGATGACCACCGAGATGGGACCGCGTGCCGTACTGCGTGAAGATACCATTCCGTTTCTTGAGGCACTGAAAGCCAGCGGTAAACAGCGAATTTTGCTCACCAATGCGCATCCGCACAACCTGGCGGTAAAACTTGAGCATACCGGTCTGGACGCACACCTTGATTTATTACTTTCCACCCACACATTTGGTTATCCGAAAGAGGATCAGCGGTTATGGCATGCGGTGGCCGAAGCTACGGATCTTAAAGCTGAAAGAACGCTGTTTATTGATGACAGCGAAGCGATTCTCGATGCTGCCGCGCAATTTGGTATTCGTTACTGCCTCGGTGTGACTAATCCTGACTCCGGGATTGCCGAGAAACAGTATCAACGCCATCCGTCACTGAATGACTACCGCCGCCTGATCCCCTCGCTAATGTGAAGGAGATGCCATGAAAGAAAAACCTGCTGTTGAGGTTCGACTGGATAAATGGCTATGGGCTGCCCGTTTTTATAAAACCCGCGCGCTGGCCCGTGAAATGATTGAAGGCGGTAAGGTGCATTACAACGGGCAGCGCAGCAAGCCAAGCAAAATCGTCGAGCTGAATGCCACGCTCACTCTGCGCCAGGGAAATGACGAACGCACGGTGATTGTAAAGGCGATTACTGAACAGCGTCGCCCCGCCAGCGAGGCAGCCTTGCTGTATGAAGAGACTGCGGAAAGTGTAGAGAAACGCGAAAAAATGGCGCTGGCACGTAAACTTAATGCCTTAACCATGCCGCATCCGGACCGACGCCCGGACAAAAAAGAGCGCCGCGACCTGTTACGATTTAAACACGGCGACAGTGAATAACTGTCACCTGCAAGAGAGATGATTATGCCGCAACATGACCAATTACATCGCTATCTGTTTGAAAACTTTGCCGTTCGCGGCGAACTGGTAACCGTTTCGGAAACCCTGCAACAGATCCTTGAGAATCACGATTATCCGCAGCCCGTTAAGAACGTGCTGGCAGAACTGCTGGTTGCGACCAGCCTGTTAACCGCTACGTTGAAGTTTGATGGTGATATCACCGTACAGCTGCAAGGCGACGGTCCGATGAATCTGGCGGTTATTAACGGTAACAACAACCAGCAGATGCGCGGTGTGGCGCGCGTGCAGGGCGAAATTCCAGAAAATGCCGACCTGAAAACGCTGGTCGGCAATGGTTACGTGGTGATCACCATCACCCCGAGCGAAGGCGAACGCTATCAGGGCGTGGTTGGTCTGGAAGGTGATACCCTGGCTGCCTGCCTGGAAGATTACTTTATGCGTTCTGAACAGCTGCCGACGCGCCTGTTTATTCGCACCGGCGACGTAGACGGCAAACCGGCTGCAGGCGGAATGTTGTTGCAGGTAATGCCTGCGCAAAATGCCCAGCAGGACGACTTTGACCACCTGGCGACGCTAACCGAAACCATCAAAACCGAAGAACTGCTGACTTTACCGGCAAACGAAGTGTTGTGGCGTTTGTATCACGAAGAAGAGGTGACGGTTTACGATCCGCAGGATGTGGAGTTCAAATGCACCTGCTCGCGTGAACGTTGCGCCGATGCGCTGAAAACGCTGCCTGATGAAGAAGTCGATAGCATCCTGGCGGAAGATGGCGAAATTGACATGCATTGTGATTACTGCGGTAACCACTATCTGTTCAATGCGATGGATATTGCCGAGATCCGCAACAACGCGTCTCCGGCAGATCCGCAAGTTCATTAATGAGTATGTCCGGCAGAGAGGACTCTGCCGGATTTTACGACGTAATGGCCTGATGCGCTTATCAGACCTACGGATTCAATGCAATTTATCGCAGGTAAGATAATGTGCCGAATCCAATAAAAATCAGATATGCGCTGTCATTCATTCAGATTCAAATCCAGTCTTTCGCCATCCACCGTAAGATCGCGCCACACTTTAGGCTTCGTCCCCAGTTTTCCATCCTCCGCAGCCATGAGTAATTTTTCTTTCGTTATTACAGCCGGGAGTGAATTCATCGTAATCTCTTTCCATTCTTTCCCAGCAGGATCAATACCATAGACAATGTATCTTTCATCATTAAAGGCAAACAGGATCCGCTCTGCCCTGCCATCACTATTCAGATCTTGCTCTACCAGCACGCAGGCATCTTTTTCAATGCATATCATTGCGTTATAGCGATTTTTCATCACTGCCGACCAGAATATCGTATCCGGTTTTCCAGAACCTGAGGCAATAAATACATTATCTGCTAATGCTTTTTCCGATATCTGCTGCTGAAGACGTTGTACTCCATCAAAAGCCATCAGCAGACCCCGCCTGCGTTTCGGGTCTTTCATATACTCGGCATCGCTTTTCAGCGACTCAAGCGCCGCACGTCCATAGCGACCGCTCTGTTCGAGCATATAGAGACTTACCTGGTCTGGCGTGTTTTTGCCGCTCTGATAACGCGCCATATGACTGTTCACGCTAATGCGCATACTGTCCAGCACCGGAGAATTAAGAAGCACCAGTATTACCAACACCAATAACGAAACCGCAAGGTTCACTTTGCCCTGAAGAACAAGGGGGTTTTGCCCTTTACGCCAGACGATACTGACAAAATACCCCAGCGACCATACCAGTAACACCAGCACCGCCAGCGCGCCCTGCAAGCGGTCGACAGTCCAGCCGTACTGAGCGACCCGCATCCATAACGCCCAGGCGGCGACGAACACATACAGCGGAGCAACCAGCAAAGCGGTTTTAATCAGGCAACGCAACGGCCCCGTCCAGGGAAGTGACGCTTTTTGCGGATCGCGGACAATAGCCATTAAGATCAATTGCAAAAAGGCCAGCGTCAACAGCAACCCGGCGGCGGAAATGTGGCGAGAAATCGCGCTCAGGCCCGTAAACGGCAGGGTGATGATAAACGTCAGGGTTAGCAATGATACTAACGGCAGCAACCCCGTGGCGATTAACGTGAACAACTTTTGAATAGAGTCGATTAAACGTGACTGTGTACGCGCGAGGATCACCGCCAGTGCGGTAACCAGACCTAACGTGAGATAAATAAACCCGTCGGTTGCAAAAAAGAGCGTTTTGAAAAACGTGATGCCAACAAGTTTAAACAACTCTCCCCACAGTAAAAGTACCAGCCACGTCAGGCCATTGGCGAGAAAAATCACCAGTAATATAAGTACGTTATGCCATACTGACTGGTAAAAATAGCGATAGCGGCTACTGTCATTGCGGATGCGAAGGCTTTGTTGTATCCACGGTAGCAACAACATTGCCATCAGCAGCAGATAGCAGCCAAAATCCCAAAGCGCCTTTTCTGCTCTCCAGTGGTTCATGCCATCAATTTGCCACTTTAGCCAACCGCTCATTCCCAGCGTGGCAATAAACACCAGCGCCAGCCATCCCCAAAGGCGCTTCTGTTTAAAGGAGATCACGGAGAAGAGTAAAACGGATGAAAACGCGACGGTCGCAGGCACGCCATAAACAATCCAACTGTGATTTTTTCCGGCAAGCCAGGCGATCAGCAGGTAGCAAACCAGCCCCTGAAGTAATCCGGTAGCAATCATCCCCCAGCGTGTTGCCGGTGAAAGTTCAACGTTATCCATGTTGGTTATCCAGAATCAAAAGGTGGGTTAATTATCGCATCCGGGCAGTAGTATTTTGCTTTTTTCAGAAAATAATCAAAAAAAGTTAGCGTGGTGAATCGATACTTTACCGATTGAATTTGCATCAATTTCATTCATGAATGCGATTCCACTCACAATATTCCCGCCATATAAACCAAGTTTTAACCTTTTGAGAACATTTTCCACACCTAAAATGCTATTTCTGCGATAATAGCAACCGTTTCGTGACAGGAATCACGGAGTTTTTTGTCAAATATGAATTTCTCCAGATACGTAAATCTATGAGCCTTGTCGCGGTTAACACCCCCAAAAAGACTTTACTATTCAGGCAATACATATTGGCTAAGGAGCAGTGAAATGCGCGTTAACAATGGTTTGACCCCGCAAGAACTCGAGGCTTATGGTATCAGTGACGTACATGATATCGTTTACAACCCAAGCTACGATCTGCTGTACCAGGAAGAGCTGGACCCGAGCCTGACCGGTTATGAGCGCGGGGTGTTAACTAATCTGGGTGCCGTTGCCGTCGATACCGGGATCTTCACCGGTCGTTCACCGAAAGATAAGTATATCGTTCGTGACGATACCACTCGCGATACTTTCTGGTGGGCAGACAAAGGCAAAGGTAAGAACGACAACAAACCTCTCTCTCCGGAAACCTGGCAGCATCTGAAAGGCCTGGTGACCAGGCAGCTTTCCGGCAAACGTCTGTTCGTTGTCGACGCCTTCTGTGGTGCGAACCCGGATACTCGTCTTTCCGTCCGTTTCATCACCGAAGTGGCCTGGCAGGCGCATTTTGTCAAAAACATGTTTATTCGCCCGAGCGATGAAGAGCTGGCAGGTTTCAAACCAGACTTTATCGTTATGAACGGCGCGAAGTGCACTAACCCGCAGTGGAAAGAACAGGGTCTGAACTCCGAAAACTTCGTGGCGTTTAACCTGACCGAGCGCATGCAGCTGATTGGCGGCACCTGGTACGGCGGCGAAATGAAGAAAGGGATGTTCTCGATGATGAACTACCTGCTGCCGCTGAAAGGTATCGCTTCTATGCACTGCTCCGCCAACGTTGGCGAGAAAGGCGATGTTGCGGTGTTCTTCGGCCTTTCCGGCACCGGTAAAACCACCCTTTCCACCGACCCGAAACGCCGCCTGATTGGCGATGACGAGCACGGCTGGGATGATGACGGTGTGTTTAACTTCGAAGGCGGCTGCTACGCGAAAACTATCAAGCTGTCGAAAGAAGCGGAACCTGAAATCTACAACGCTATCCGTCGCGATGCGCTGCTGGAAAACGTCACCGTGCGTGAAGATGGCACAATCGACTTTGATGATGGTTCAAAAACCGAGAACACCCGCGTTTCTTATCCGATCTATCACATCGATAACATCGTTAAGCCGGTTTCCAAAGCGGGCCACGCAACGAAAGTTATCTTCCTGACAGCAGACGCCTTTGGTGTGCTGCCGCCGGTTTCTCGTCTGACTGCCGATCAAACCCAGTACCACTTCCTCTCTGGCTTCACCGCCAAACTGGCTGGTACAGAGCGCGGCATCACCGAACCGACGCCAACCTTCTCCGCTTGCTTCGGCGCGGCGTTCCTGTCGCTGCACCCGACCCAATACGCAGAAGTGCTGGTGAAACGTATGCAGGCGGCGGGTGCGCAGGCGTATCTGGTTAACACCGGCTGGAACGGCACTGGCAAACGTATCTCCATTAAAGATACCCGCGCTATTATCGACGCCATCCTCAACGGTTCGCTGGATAACGCAGAAACCTTCACTCTGCCGATGTTTAACCTGGCGATCCCAACCGAACTGCCGGGCGTAGACACGAAGATTCTCGATCCGCGTAACACCTACGCTTCTCCGGAACAGTGGCAGGAAAAAGCCGAAACGCTGGCAAAACTGTTTATCGACAACTTCGATAAATACACCGACACCCCAGCGGGTGCCGCGCTGGTAGCGGCTGGTCCGAAGCTGTAATCAGCTGATATCTCATTGACCCCTTATCCAAACGGATAAGGGGTTTTTTTATATCTAATTAGCTACCAATATGTACACTTATAATTATCAATAGACCGCAGGATGCATTATGTTCACCTTTATTGAACTACAAGGATTTAGCAAACGCCGCCAGTTATTGCTACCTGATAAGTAGTTCCGGGCTTTTCAGGAACTACTCATTCAAGATCCCACTGCCGGTGACATTATCGCAGGCACAGGCAGTTTTAGAAAAATTCGCTGGAACCGTTCTGGAATGGGGAAACGGGGTGGCATTCGAATAATTTATTACAACGTAACACGCAATGGTCGAATTTATCTGGCGTTGATTTATCCTAAAAATGAACAGGATGATTTAACAGAAGAACAAAGAAAGGCATTGAAACTATTGTCCGAGAAGCTGCTTTAATGTTGAAGCGCCACAAATTCCACCATGGTCGAAATGCCAACGGAGACATTGAAAACAGATGAAAGATGAATTATTTGCTGATCTTCTTGCCAGCGCAGAAGAAATGGTACGCATCGAAAAGGGTGAAGAAACGCCTGAACCAGAGCACGTCCATACTTTTAGCGAGATCGATGTAAAAGCGATCCGTGAAGCAACGGGTTTACGTCAGCAAGATTTTGCTGTCGCCGTAGGGGTAAGTTATGACCTGGTCAAAAGCTGGGAAACCAAACGCCGTCAACCTACCGGAGCACCTCGAAAATTGCTCCTGCTTTTGCAAGCGAATCCTTTCATTATCAATCAATTGAAAACAATCTAAAAACGGGAGGCACCTTCACCTCCCGTTTTTTTACCCTTCTTTTGTCATGCCCTGCGCCCGCGTTACCGGCACTGGCAGCCAGGCGCGAATGGAAAGCCCGCCCCGTTCGCTGGTGCCAAGCTCCAGCATCCCGTTATGGTTATCCACGATACGCTGCACAATCGCCAGCCCTAATCCCGTGCCGCTAATGGTGCGCGCACTGTCGCCACGAACAAACGGCTGGAACAGGTGCTTACGTTGTTCCGGCGCAATACCCGGACCGTCATCTTCTACCTGGAACCAGGCGCGATTCGGCTCCGTGCCGCTGCTGACTTTGATCCAGCCATTGCCGTAACGGGCGGCGTTGACCACCATATTCGCCACCGCGCGTTTGATCGACAGCGGGTGCATTTTCACCTCAATGCTGCCGGGGTAAAGCGCGGTTTCAATTTCCCGCTCATAGCCACTTTCGGCGGCAATCACCTCACCGAGCACGGCGTTGAGATCCGCCATTTCCATCGGCATCTCCTGCCCGGTGCGCAGGTAGTCGATAAACTGCTCAATGATGGCGTTGCACTCTTCGATATCTTTATTGATCGATTCTGCCAGGTAGCCATCCTGCTCGCTCATCATCTCGGTCGCCAGGCGAATACGCGTCAGCGGCGTGCGTAAGTCATGACTTACCCCCGCCATCAGCAGCGTGCGGTCATCCGCCAGTTGCTTAACACCAGCCGCCATATGGTTAAAGGCGCGGGTAACCGAACGCACCTCGGACGCGCCATATTCACGCAGCGGCGGCGGAATAATCCCTTTACCGACCTGCAGAGCAGCATGTTCGAGATCGACCAACGGTCGGTTCTGGATACGGATAAACAGCCACGCCCCGCCTATCGCCAACAGCATAATCGCCAGCGTATAGCGGAACAGCGGAGAAAAATCGCCCTGATGAATTTCGGTCAGCGGCACGCGTACCCAGATATTGGGCGACAGCCAGGTTTTCAGCCAGACAACAGGCGAACTTTTGTTGACCTCAACGCGCACTTCCGTCGGGCCGCCCAGTTGCTGTGCCATCTGATGGCTTAAGAATTCATAGTGTTGTGCCCAACGCAGACCTGCCTCTTCGGCAGCTTCGTTGGAGTAGAGAGAGATCCCCAGCTCACGGTAGATCTCCCGACGGAAAGCGGGAGGCACAACCAACTGCGTACCGTCCTCCAGTTGCAGTTTGTCGGTCATCAACATACGCACTTCGTACGCGAGGACTTTATTAAACTGCTGGAGGCTCGGCAAAATCGCGAAGTTCAGCACCACCAGATAAGTCGTCACCAGGCTGACGAACAGCAAGGTGACGATGAGCAATAACGTACGGGCAAATGAACTTCGTGGCGAGAAGCGCAATCGCCTCATGCTTTAGAACCGTCCGGTACAAAGACGTAGCCCAGACCCCAGACGGTCTGAATGTAACGCGGATGCGCCGGATCTTCTTCCACCATGCGGCGCAGACGCGAAATCTGCACGTCGATGGAGCGTTCCATTGCGGAATATTCACGACCACGGGCAAGGTTCATCAGCTTATCGCGGGAGAGCGGCTCACGCGGATGGCTGACCAGCGCCTTAAGTACCGCAAACTCACCACTGGTGAGCGGCATCGGCTCGTCTTCGCGGAACATTTCGCGCGTACCGAGGTTAAGTTTGAACTTACCGAAAGCAATTACCGCCTCTTCCTGTGACGGTGCGCCTGGCAGTTCATTCGCCTGACGACGCAGCACCGCACGAATGCGGGCCAGCAATTCACGCGGGTTAAACGGTTTTGGAATGTAATCGTCAGCGCCAATCTCCAGGCCAACGATACGGTCCACTTCTTCCCCTTTCGCCGTCACCATAATGATCGGCATCGGATTGCTCTGGCTACGAAGACGTCGGCAAATCGACAAGCCATCTTCACCAGGTAACATCAAATCCAGTACCATAAGATGGAAAGATTCACGAGTCAGCAGGCGATCCATCTGTTCTGCATTAGCGACGCTTCGAACCTGGAAGCCTTGTTCGGTGAGATAACGTTCCAGCAGCGCGCGCAGGCGCATGTCGTCATCAACCACCAGAATCTTGTAGTTCTCTTGCATTGTTTGTACTCCCAAAGGTTCGCAACAATTTGTAAGCGTGTATTCTTAAAAAAGCTCACGTTCGTCACCAGCTAAATCTGGTATGAATTTCAGCCTAAATTGTTACAAAGCATATTAAACAGCAGCTTAAGTATACAATTTATTCGGCGAAACATTATTGATTCTGTTGATATGATCACGTTATACCCAATGTGCGCATTATCAAACAGACAAAGGGAATCAACGAGATGAAAACGCCCCTGGTTACCCGGGAAGGGTATGAAAAACTCAAACAAGAGCTTAATTATCTCTGGCGTGAAGAACGCCCGGAGGTCACAAAGAAAGTGACCTGGGCCGCAAGTCTGGGTGACCGCAGCGAAAATGCTGACTATCAGTATAATAAAAAGCGCCTGCGTGAAATCGACCGTCGCGTGCGCTATCTCACTAAATGCATGGAAAATCTCAAAATCGTCGATTACTCCCCGCAGCAGGAAGGCAAAGTCTTTTTTGGCGCGTGGGTGGAGATTGAAAACGACGATGGCGTGACTCACCGTTTCCGTATTGTCGGCTACGATGAAATTTTTGGCCGTAAAGATTACATCTCTATCGATTCCCCGATGGCCCGCGCATTGCTGAAAAAAGAAGTCGGCGATCTGGCGGTGGTGAATACCCCTGCCGGGGAAGCGAGCTGGTATGTTAATGCTATCGAGTACGTGAAACCGTAAGGAAGAGTCTTAACCTCCTGCCGATGGCTGGCATTTTTGCCAGCCAGTCCGTATAACTATCCCCTGATTTTTGATCCGAAAAGATGAACTCAAACCATGATGAATGATTCGTTCTGCCGCATTATTGCGGGTGAAATTCAGGCGCGCCCGGAACAGGTTGACGCTGCCGTTCGCCTGCTTGACGAAGGGAATACCGTGCCGTTTATCGCACGTTATCGTAAGGAAATCACCGGCGGTCTGGATGACACGCAGCTGCGTAATCTGGAAACGCGTCTGAGCTATCTGCGCGAGCTGGAAGAGAGACGTCAGGCGATCCTCAAGTCTATTTCCGAGCAAGGCAAACTCACCGATGATCTGGCGAATGCCATCAACGCCACCCTAAGCAAAACCGAACTCGAAGACCTCTACCTGCCCTACAAACCTAAACGCCGCACCCGTGGGCAAATCGCCATTGAAGCAGGGCTTGAGCCGTTGGCCGATCTGCTGTGGAGCGATCCGTCACACACGCCAGAAGTCGCCGCTGCACAATATATTGATGCCGATAAAGGCGTGGCAGATACCAAAGCCGCGCTGGACGGCGCGCGCTATATCCTGATGGAACGGTTTGCCGAAGATGCCGCGCTGCTGGCGAAAGTGCGTGATTATCTGTGGAAGAACGCGCATCTGGTCTCAACCGTGGTGAGCGGTAAAGAAGAGGAAGGGGCAAAATTCCGCGACTATTTCGATCATCACGAACCGCTGTCCACGGTGCCTTCTCACCGCGCGCTGGCGATGTTCCGTGGTCGTAACGAAGGCATACTTCAGCTTTCGCTGAATGCCGATCCGCAGTTCGAAGAGCCGCCGAAAGAGAGCTATTGCGAGCAAATCATCATGGATCACCTTGGCCTGCGCCTGAACAATGCCCCGGCGGATAGCTGGCGCAAAGGTGTGGTGAGCTGGACGTGGCGCATCAAGGTGTTGATGCATCTGGAAACTGAACTGATGGGCACCGTGCGCGAACGCGCGGAAGATGAAGCAATCAACGTCTTTGCCCGTAACCTGCACGATCTGCTGATGGCGGCCCCTGCCGGGCTGCGTGCAACGATGGGCCTCGATCCGGGTCTGCGTACCGGGGTAAAAGTGGCGGTAGTCGATGCAACTGGCAAACTGGTGGCGACCGATACCATTTATCCGCATACCGGGCAGGCCGCAAAAGCAGCGATGACCGTTGCTGCGCTGTGTGAAAAGCATAACGTTGAACTGGTGGCGATCGGCAACGGTACAGCTTCTCGCGAAACCGAACGTTTCTATCTCGACGTGCAGAAGCAGTTCCCGAAAGTGACCGCGCAGAAAGTGATCGTCAGCGAAGCTGGCGCGTCGGTTTACTCGGCTTCCGAGCTGGCAGCACAGGAATTTCCGGATCTCGACGTTTCGCTGCGTGGCGCGGTGTCTATCGCCCGTCGTTTGCAGGATCCGCTGGCGGAGCTGGTGAAAATCGATCCGAAATCTATCGGCGTAGGTCAGTATCAGCATGACGTCAGCCAGACGCAGCTGGCACGCAAACTGGATGCAGTAGTAGAAGACTGCGTAAACGCCGTTGGCGTCGATCTCAACACCGCTTCTGTTCCTCTGTTAACCCGCGTGGCGGGCCTGACGCGCATGATGGCGCAAAACATCGTGGCCTGGCGCGATGAGAACGGCCAGTTCCAGAACCGTCAGCAACTGTTAAAAGTGAGCCGTCTGGGGCCGAAAGCCTTCGAGCAGTGCGCGGGCTTCTTGCGCATTAACCACGGTGATAACCCGCTGGACGCTTCTACCGTTCACCCGGAAGCCTATCCGGTGGTGGAACGCATTCTGGCAGCAACACAGCAGGCACTGAAAGATCTGATGGGTAACAGCAGCGAACTGCGTAACCTGAAAGCATCTGACTTTACTGATGAGAAATTCGGTGTGCCGACGGTAACCGACATCATCAAAGAGCTGGAAAAACCGGGTCGCGATCCGCGTCCGGAATTTAAAACCGCTCAGTTTGCCGATGGCGTCGAGACAATGAACGACCTGCAACCGGGTATGATCCTCGAAGGTGCGGTGACCAACGTCACCAACTTTGGCGCGTTTGTCGATATTGGTGTGCATCAGGACGGCCTGGTTCACATCTCTTCATTGTCGAACAAGTTTGTGGAAGATCCGCATACCGTGGTGAAAGCGGGCGACATTGTGAAGGTGAAAGTGCTGGAAGTGGATCTTCAGCGTAAACGTATCGCCCTGACCATGCGTCTGGACGAGCAGCCTGGCGAAACCAACGCCCGTCGCGGCGGCGGTAATGAACGCCTGCAAAACAACCGCCCGGCAGCCAAACCGCGTGGGCGTGAAGCGCAGCCTGCCGGTAATAGCGCGATGATGGACGCGCTGGCGGCAGCAATGGGTAAAAAGCGTTAAACCCCCTGATTGGCCTACGGTTCAAATTTTCACGAAATCGTAGGCCAGATAAGGCGTTCACGCCGCATCTGGCAATACACGCCTTGCCTGACATAAAAATGCCGGAGTATATCTCCGGCATTTTTATTCCACAGCCAACCCCACAATATACTCCCTAATATTTATCACTTCATTAACAACTGAGACCTTAATTAAACATTAACCAGCCCTAATAATTCGTCATGCGAATTATATTTTCGCTGCGATATAACCTTGAGCCATATCAACATTGAGTCAGATTATTATTCAAACCAACATTCACACACATTTTAAGTATTGCTGATAGAAACCATTCTCATTATCATTGTACTGTTGATTATTTAATCTCTCCTTCGTTGGCAAATCATCTGGTCTCATGTCGCTGTCAAACGCCCCATGAGGTAGTTATCCAGTTAATGAGAAACAAGTAGGCACCTATGCAATACACTCCAGATACTGCGTGGAAAATTACTGGCTTTTCCCGTGAAATCAGCCCGGCATATCGCCAAAAACTGCTTTCTCTTGGCATGTTACCTGGCTCCTCTTTTAATGTGGTGCGCGTCGCTCCACTCGGCGACCCCATTCATATCGAAACCCGTCGTGTGAGCCTGGTATTACGCAAAAAAGATCTGGCCTTATTAGAAGTGGAAGCGGTTTCCTGTTAATACGGTGATAACAACAATGAAAAAATTAACCATTGGCTTAATTGGTAATCCAAATTCTGGCAAGACAACGTTATTTAACCAGCTCACTGGCTCACGTCAGCGTGTAGGTAACTGGGCTGGCGTTACCGTCGAACGTAAAGAAGGGCAATTCTCCACCACCGATCATCAGGTCACGCTGGTGGACCTGCCCGGCACCTATTCTCTGACCACCATCTCATCGCAGACCTCGCTCGATGAGCAAATCGCCTGTCACTACATTTTGAGTGGCGACGCAGACCTGCTGATTAACGTGGTGGATGCGTCTAACCTTGAGCGTAACCTGTACCTGACGCTGCAACTGTTGGAACTCGGCATTCCCTGCATCGTGGCGCTGAACATGCTCGACATTGCCGAGAAGCAAAATATTCGCATTGAAATTGATGCTCTGTCGGCGCGTCTTGGCTGCCCGGTGATCCCGCTGGTTTCAACCCGTGGTCGCGGTATTGAAGCGCTCAAGCTGGCGATTGATCGCTATAAAGCTAACGAAAATGTGGAACTGGTGCATTACGCTCAGCCGCTGCTCAACGAAGCAGATTCACTGGCAAAAGTGATGCCTTCCGACATCCCGCTGAAACAACGTCGCTGGCTGGGCCTGCAAATGCTGGAAGGCGATATCTACAGCCGCGCCTACGCCGGTGAAGCGTCGCAGCATCTGGATGCCGCCCTCGCCCGTCTGCGTAATGAGATGGACGATCCGGCGCTGCACATTGCCGATGCGCGTTACCAGTGCATTGCTGCCATCTGTGATGTGGTAAGCAACACCCTGACGGCAGAACCCAGCCGTTTCACCACTGCGGTAGATAAAATCGTGCTCAACCGTTTCCTCGGTCTGCCGATTTTCCTCTTTGTGATGTACCTGATGTTCTTGCTGGCTATCAACATCGGCGGGGCGTTACAGCCGCTGTTTGACGTCGGCTCCGTAGCACTCTTTGTGCATGGTATTCAGTGGATTGGCTACACGCTCCACTTCCCGGACTGGCTGACTATCTTCCTCGCCCAAGGCCTGGGCGGTGGTATTAACACCGTGCTGCCACTGGTGCCGCAGATCGGCATGATGTACCTGTTCCTCTCCTTCCTTGAGGACTCCGGCTATATGGCGCGTGCGGCGTTTGTGATGGACCGTCTGATGCAGGCGCTGGGCTTGCCGGGGAAATCCTTTGTACCGCTGATCGTTGGTTTCGGTTGTAACGTACCGTCGGTAATGGGCGCACGTACGCTTGATGCACCGCGTGAACGTCTGATGACCATCATGATGGCACCGTTTATGTCCTGCGGCGCGCGTCTGGCTATCTTCGCAGTATTCGCGGCTGCCTTCTTCGGGCAGAACGGTGCGCTGGCGGTCTTCTCGCTGTATATGCTGGGTATCGTAATGGCGGTGCTGACGGGCCTGATGCTCAAGTACACCATCATGCGCGGTGAAGCGACGCCGTTTGTCATGGAGCTGCCGGTCTACCATGTACCACACGTTAAAAGCCTGATTATCCAGACCTGGCAGCGTCTGAAAGGCTTCGTTCTGCGTGCTGGTAAAGTGATTATCATCGTCAGCATTTTCCTGAGCGCCTTCAACAGCTTCTCGCTGAGCGGAAAAATCGTCGATAACATCAACGACTCGGCGCTGGCTTCCGTCAGCCGGGTGATCACCCCAGTCTTCAAGCCGATTGGCGTGCATGAAGATAACTGGCAGGCAACGGTTGGCCTGTTTACAGGCGCAATGGCGAAAGAAGTGGTGGTGGGCACGCTCAACACCCTCTACACCGCAGAAAATATTCAGGACGAAGAGTTCAATCCGGCGGAATTTAACCTCGGTGAAGAGCTGTTCAGTGCGGTAGATGAAACCTGGCAGAGCCTGAAAGACACCTTCAGCCTTAGCGTACTGATGAACCCCATTGAAGCCAGCAAAGGCGACGGCGAAATGGGTACCGGGGCGATGGGCGTGATGGATCAGAAATTCGGTAGCGCAGCTGCCGCATACAGCTACCTGATTTTCGTCCTGCTGTACGTACCGTGCATCTCGGTGATGGGGGCTATCGCGCGTGAATCAAGCCGTGGCTGGATGGGCTTCTCCATCCTGTGGGGGCTGAATATTGCTTACTCACTGGCAACATTGTTCTATCAGGTCGCCAGCTACAGCCAGCATCCAACTTACAGCCTGGTGTGCATTCTGGCAGTTATCCTGTTTAACATCGTGGTTATCGGTCTGCTGCGCCGCGCGCGTAGCCGGGTAGATGTCGAACTGCTGGCAACGCGCAAATCGGTAAGCAGTTGCTGTGCGGCCAGCACCACTGGCGATTGCCACTAAGGACACGACAATGGCTTCGCTCATTCAAGTGCGTGATTTACTGGCATTACGGGGCCGTATGGAAGCGGCCCAGATTAGCCAGACACTGAACACTCCGCAGCCAATGATTAACGCCATGCTGAAACAGCTAGAAAGTATGGGAAAAGCAGTGCGGATTCAGGAAGAACCTGACGGCTGTCTTTCCGGCAGTTGTAAAAGCTGCCCGGAAGGAAAAGCCTGTCTGCACGAATGGTGGGCGTTGCGTTAACCTTGTTTCACTGCCTGTTTTGAAAGCCCGGTATGCGTTTGCATCCGGGCTTTTTTGCGTGCGGCTTTCCATAAAAATGCAACCCTTGCAGCGCGACGTAAGTTCCTCTGAAAGCGTCTCGCAGGGATGAAAACTCGCTAATGCACAGGTGTGGAGTGGCGCGTAGAGTCGCGGCATTCAAATAACAGGTGAAGGAACGCCATGAGCAAAAAGCAGAGTTCCACCCCACACGATGCGTTACGCCATTGCCGCAATGCAAAATCACCTTGATGCCGGATACAAAACATTGCCGATGGTGGTGCCATTGTTGTTTTATCACGGTATTGAAAGCCCCTATCCCTATTCGCTGTGTTGGCTGGATTGTTTCGCCGATCCCAACCTGGCAAGGCAGCTTTATGCCTCTGCATTTCCGCTGATTGATGTCACCGTCATGCCTGATGATGAAATCATGCAGCACCGACGTATGGCACTGCTGGAGTTAATTCAAAAACATATTCGTCAACGCGACCTGATGGGGCTGGTAGAGCAAATGGCCTGCTTATTAAGTAGTGGATACGCTAATGGCAGACAAATCAAAGGGCTGTTTAATTACATACTGCAAACCGGCGACGCGGTACGTTTTAACGATTTTATCGATGGTGTGGCCGAACGTTCACCAAAACACAAGGAGAGTTTAATGACTATTGCGGAAAGATTGCGGCAGGAAGGGGAACAATCCAAAGCCTTGCATATAGCAAAAATAATGCTTGAATCCGGAGTCCCTCTTGCAGACATCATGCGCTTTACCGGGGTGTCAGAAGAAGAGTTGGCTGCGGCGAGCCAGTAAAGTTCTGTCCCGCCATTTCGAAAGCCACCTACACCCTCTGCTTCAACGCCACCAGCAGATGACAAAACTCGTCCGGATGTGAAATAAACGGCGCATGGGCCGCTTTGGCGAAAATGTACGACTCGCTGTGCGGCCAGAGTTTATCCAGCATCGGCACTACTTTGCGCGGCACCAGACCATCAAGATAGCCATACAATCGCAAAAACGGCATGGACACGTTTTGCAGCGGCAGACGGAGATCGACCGTTTTGAGGATTTCCAGCCCACCATTGAGCACGTCCACCTCCGGCATCGGTAACGCCAGTACGGTTTTCTTCAACGCCCGCGCATCCTGGCGCGCCGTTTCAGTACCCATGGTTTGTAACGCCAGGAACCGCTCCACTGTACGCTGAAAATCATCACTCAGCTGCTGCTGAAATCCCGCCAGCACGTCCGGTTTTATCCCCGGCCACTCGTCACGAGCACTAAAACAAGGCGACGACGCCACGGTGACCAGCGCCTGAACACGCTCGGGATGGGTTAACGCAATCTGGCTTGCCACCAGCCCGCCCAGACTCCAGCCTAACCAAATGGCTTTATCAGGTGCCTGTCGCAGCACGGCTTCGGCCATATCAGCAAGCGACAGCGCACCAAATCCCCGACTGCGCCCGAAACCGGGCAGATCAACAAGGTGCAGCGTAAAATGCGAGCTAAGTTCCTCGTCAATGCAACGCCACACTTCGGCATTCAGTCCCCATCCGTGCAGCAGCACAAGATGAACATTCCCCTGACCTTTGGTCTGCCACCAGATGTTATTCATCCGCTATTGTTCTCTTTTGACTTACAAGGATGAACATATGCTAACAGTACCGGGATTATGCTGGCTATGCCGAATGCCGCTGGCGTTAGGTCATTGGGGGATTTGTTCGGTATGCTCACGCGCCGCCCGTACAGATAAAACGTTATGCCCCCAATGTGGATTACCCGCCACACACTCACATCTTCCCTGCGGTCGCTGCCTGCAAAAACCGCCGCCCTGGCAAAGACTGGTCACGGTTGCCGACTATGCGCCGCCGTTAAGCCCGCTAATCCACCAGCTTAAGTTTTCCCGGCGCAGCGAAATCGCCAGCGCCCTGTCACGTCTGTTACTATTGGAGGTCTTACACGCTCGTCGCACCACCGGGTTGCAATTGCCGGATCGCATCATCAGCGTTCCGTTATGGCAGCGGCGTCACTGGCGTCGGGGATTTAATCAGAGCGATTTGCTGTGTCAGCCGTTATCACGCTGGCTACACTGCCAATGGGATAGCGAAGCCGTCACACGAACACGGGCCACCGCGACCCAGCATTTTCTTAACGCCCGGCTACGCAAACACAACCTGAAAAATGCCTTTCGCCTTGAATTGCCTGTGCAAGGTCGCCATATGGTGATTGTGGATGATGTCGTTACCACCGGAAGTACCGTCGCAGAGATTGCGCAGTTGCTTTTACGCAATGGTGCGGCGACTGTCCAGGTCTGGTGCCTTTGTCGAACCTTGTAGAGCCTCGATGATGGGCGTATTATAACCAACTAAAATAGTCAACTATTAGGCCATTACTATGATCCGTATTTCCGATGCTGCACAAGCGCACTTTGCCAAACTGCTGGCAAACCAGGAAGAAGGGACACAAATCCGCGTATTTGTGATTAACCCTGGCACGCCTAACGCTGAATGTGGCGTTTCTTATTGTCCGCCGGACGCTGTGGAAGCCACCGACACTGCCCTGAAATTTGACCTGCTGACCGCGTATGTTGATGAGTTAAGCGCTCCTTACCTGGAAGATGCAGAGATCGATTTTGTTACCGACCAGTTGGGTTCGCAGCTGACGCTGAAAGCGCCTAACGCCAAAATGCGTAAAGTGGCTGACGATGCGCCGCTGATGGAGCGCGTGGAGTATATGCTGCAATCACAGATCAACCCACAGCTTGCTGGTCACGGTGGTCGCGTTTCGCTGATGGAAATCACCGAAGACGGTTACGCCATTTTGCAATTTGGCGGCGGCTGTAACGGTTGTTCCATGGTCGATGTAACGCTGAAAGAGGGGATCGAGAAGCAGTTGCTGAACGAATTCCCGGAGCTGAAAGGTGTACGCGATCTCACCGAACACCAACGCGGCGAGCACTCTTACTACTAAGTTCTCTCCTCTTTTGTCGATTGCCCGATGTGACGCTAAAGCGTCTTATCGGGCCTGTACGTTGCACGAGAGTCTGACATTAGCGCAGAATTACCTCAGCAAATCCAATCTCTTCGTTTCCCCACGATAATATGACCAACCTCTCATAATTTAAATTTACCCCGCTCTGGTGATTCTCAAGCACGTAATGTTACCCGTATCATTCTCATGGGCACCAAACACACTCATAACATCTGACTACACTAACTCGTTTTAGGGGTCATCAGCCGTGGTGCCGTAACATCTCTGTTCCCAGTTGGGACAACCAGGATTTTCCGTCAGAAACCTGACGTTACCCATAACAAATTAAAGGCCAGGTAAATCATGCCATTAGTCATTGTTGCTATCGGTGTAATCTTGTTATTACTCCTGATGATCCGCTTCAAAATGAACGGCTTCATCGCTCTCGTCCTCGTGGCGCTTGCTGTTGGATTAATGCAAGGGATGCCGCTGGATAAAGTTATTGGCTCCATCAAAGCCGGTGTCGGCGGAACGCTCGGTAGCCTTGCCCTGATCATGGGTTTTGGTGCGATGCTGGGCAAAATGCTGGCAGACTGCGGTGGCGCACAACGTATCGCTACCACACTGATTGCCAAATTTGGTAAAAAACACATCCAGTGGGCGGTGGTACTGACCGGTTTTACCGTTGGTTTTGCCCTGTTCTATGAAGTGGGTTTCGTGCTGATGCTGCCGCTGGTGTTTACCATCGCGGCTTCCGCGAATATTCCACTGCTGTATGTTGGTGTACCAATGGCGGCTGCACTGTCTGTGACCCACGGCTTCCTGCCACCGCATCCGGGTCCGACTGCAATTGCCACCATTTTCAATGCCGATATGGGTAAAACTCTGCTGTACGGTACTATTCTGGCAATCCCGACCGTGATTCTCGCCGGTCCGGTTTACGCTCGCGTGTTGAAAGGTATCGATAAGCCGATCCCGGAAGGTCTGTACAGCGCGAAAACCTTCAGCGAAGAAGAGATGCCGAGCTTTGGCGTCAGCGTCTGGACCTCTCTGGTGCCGGTGGTTCTGATGGCGATGCGTGCGATTGCCGAAATGATCCTGCCGAAAGGTCACGCTTTCCTGCCGGTAGCGGAGTTCCTCGGTGACCCGGTAATGGCTACGCTGATTGCCGTGCTGATCGCGATGTTCACCTTTGGTCTGAACCGTGGTCGTTCAATGGATCAGATTAACGACACGCTGGTTTCTTCCATCAAAATCATTGCGATGATGCTGTTGATTATCGGTGGTGGCGGTGCGTTCAAGCAGGTGCTGGTAGACAGCGGCGTGGACAAATACATTGCTTCCATGATGCACGAAACCAACATTTCTCCGCTGCTGATGGCCTGGTCGATTGCTGCCGTACTGCGTATCGCGCTGGGTTCCGCAACCGTCGCGGCAATCACTGCGGGTGGTATCGCGGCACCGCTGATTGCAACGACGGGTGTTAGCCCGGAGCTGATGGTTATTGCGGTTGGTTCCGGTAGTGTGATTTTCTCTCACGTGAACGATCCGGGCTTCTGGCTGTTCAAAGAGTACTTTAACCTGACTATCGGCGAGACCATCAAATCCTGGTCGATGCTGGAAACCATTATCTCGGTGTGCGGTCTGGTAGGCTGTCTGCTGCTGAATATGGTGATTTGATAATACTGATGGCCGGATGCGGCGTGAACGCCTTATCCGGCCTACGATTCGGCATTAATTAGTAGGCCGGATAAGACGCGTCAAGCGTCGCATCCGGCATCAACCGCACTCTACTTCTTCTTCGCTGCCGCTCTGCGCCGTCTGTCCAAATCCTTCAGCAACTTGTTCACACCATCATCGGCAAACATCGACTCAAGCGTTGCGGAAAGTTTACGTCGCCAGTTTTTATACTGGTAACTGGTGCCGGGAATATTTACCGGATCTGCCATATCCAGCCAGTCTTCCGGCTGTAGCCCTAACAGGGCGCTGTTGCTATCGGCGATGTAGCGCTGTAAGCCACGATTCAGCGTCGGCGTCATCGACATCAACGATGCCTTATGCCCGGCACGTTTTGGCAGACAACCATATTTATGCAGAGCATCCAGTAGTCCTTGCTTCGCCAGTTCGCGATCCTGATACAGACCGCGCAGTACCACTTCATCCGGATACAACCCCAGCGTTTTGCCCAGCGTTAGATCCCCGCTCTCCCAGTAGCCGCGTAGCGTAGGCAGGTCGTGTGTCGCCGCAACCGCCATCGACTGCTCTGGGTACGCTTTCGGCGCGCGGAATGTCTTCTCGTGGTCGTTTTCGAAATAGAGCACTTTGTAGGAGTACACACCGCTGCTGCGCAGCTTACCGACAATCTCTACCGGTACGGTACCGAGATCTTCACCAATCACCATACAGCGATGACGCTTACTTTCGAGTGCCAGAATCGAGAGCAGATCATCCACCGGATAGTGAACATATGCCCCCTGATCTGCCGTCTCGCCATACGGTATCCACCACAAACGCAGCATCGACATCACATGGTCAATTCGTAATGCGCCGCAGTTTTGCATATTGGCACGCAACAGCTCGATAAACGGTTCATAGGCACGCGCGGTGATAATATGCGGGTCCATTGGCGGCAATCCCCAGTTCTGCCCCAACGGGCCGAGGATATCCGGCGGTGCTCCAACCGACGCTTTCAGGCAATACAACTCCCGGTCGCACCAGGTTTCTGCTCCACCCTCTGCTACACCAACGGCCAGGTCACGATACAAGCCAATCGGCATTTCATAGCCCTGGCTTATCTCCCAGCAGGCGGCAAACTGGCTGTAAGCCAGCCACTGCAACCAGAGATAAAAATCAACGTCATCGCGATGTTCTTCGCAGAACTGGCGCACTTCTGGTGAATCCACGTTCTGATACATCTCTGGCCATGCAGGCCAGCCCCAGCGCATTTCGTCCTCTTTCACTTGCTGGGCATGTAGTGCGTCAAACGCCGCCTGCCAGAACAGGCTGTCGCCTTGCTCTGCAACAAACTGGCGAAACGCGGCCATCTGTTCATCATCACGTTGCGCGAAACCTTTCCACGCCATTCGTAATGCTGTCATTTTTAGGGCGGTAACCGTGGAGTAATCGACCCAGTCGGCATCCCGCGCCTGTTGCAGCGTCTGTTGCGTGGTCGGCAACTTCCACCAGGCCTGAGCCTCTTCGCTAAGATGGAAATCTTCAACGGCGTTAACGTCGATATAAATCACATTCAGCCAACGGCGAGAAGACGGGCTATACGGGCTGGCACTTTCCGGATTTGCCGGATAGAGCGCATGAATCGGGTTCAGACCGATGAACGACCCGCCACGTTTTGCCACATCCACCAGCATCGCTTTGAGATCGCCAAAATCCCCAATACCCCAGTTTTTTTCCGATCGCAGTGTATAAAGCTGAACGCAGGCACCCCACAGCTTTTGTTTGTTCAGCAACGCCTGCGGTTCGTAACAGCGTTTCGGGGCGACAATCACCCGGCAATGCGCGCGCTGGTCGTCCTGGGTAAGCGTCAGCGTGTGATAACCTTCCGGCAGCTTCGTCGGTAGATTGAACGCTTTGCCCCCCATCACATGGCCTTTGTACTGCTTTCCTTCTTCGGTGGTCAGCAGCCAGCTATATTCGCCGCTGCCCTCCACCACCATCGGCATTTTTTTGCCGCTGGTATAAACCATGACATTCGGGACTGGCGTTACCGCCACTTTCGTGGCGGTACGTTGATGCATCGCGTCAAGCAAACGCCGTTTGGTTTCGGCGCTAATCGACTGCGGTTTACCGTGGGCATTGATGTAATTGGGGCTGATCCCCGCCGCCAGCGCGGCATTATCCAGACGTTTGCTTTCCATCGAGCTTCCTTAGCGTTTTGCCTGCCAGATACGAGCCTGATAATCGCGAATAGAGCGATCCGAGCTAAACATACCGCAGCGGGCGGTATTGAGGATCGCCGCGCGAGTCCAGGCCTCCTGGTCGCGGTACAGCACATCCACCTGCTTTTGTGCCTCTACATAAGCGGCGAAATCTGCCATCACCAGATACGGATCGCCGCCCTGTTTGCCGATACTGTGCAGCATCTGGTCGAAGGCATGCTTATCGCCGTCGCTGTATTTACCGCTTTCCAGCTCTTTCAATACTGCGTCCAGCACCTTATCTTTCTTCCGCCATTTCACCGGGTCGTAGCCTTTGGCCAGAATTGCCTTCACTTGTTCCACGGTATGACCAAAAATAAAGATATTTTCTTCACCGACTTTCTCAGCGATTTCAACGTTCGCACCATCCAGCGTACCGACAGTAAGCGCACCATTGAGCGCCAGTTTCATATTGCCGGTACCGGAAGCTTCTTTACCTGCAGTCGAAATTTGTTCGGAGATATCCGCCGCCGGGATCAGTTTTTCCGCCGCCGAAACACAATAATCCGGCAAGAAAACCACCTTCAACTTGTCGCCAACCAGCGGATCGTTGTTGATCACGTCAGCCACTTTGTTGATCGCAAAGATAATATTTTTCGCCAGGTAGTAGCCCGGTGCTGCTTTCGCGCCGAAGAGGAAGACGCGCGGTACGCGGTCAGACTGCGGGTTTTCACGAATTTCTTTGTACAACGCCAGAATATGCAGCAGATTCAGATGCTGGCGTTTGTACTCATGCAGACGTTTGATCTGAATATCGAAAATCGCCTGTGGATTGATCTCAATACCGGTACGAACTTTCACAAACTCTGCCAGACGGACTTTATTCGCCTGCTTGATCTCGCGATATTGCTGACGGAATTTCGCATCATCAGCGAATTTTTCCAGATTGATCAGTTGATCGAGATCGTTAGCCCACTCTTTTTTCAGTGATTTATCCAACAGAGCCGCCAGTGCCGGGTTGCACTGTTTGATCCAGCGACGTGGGGTAATACCGTTGGTGACATTATGGAATTTGTTCGGCCATAGCTGGTGATATTCCGGGAACAGATCTTTCACCACCAGATCTGAGTGCAGCGCCGCAACACCGTTCACCGCGAAACCGCCAACCACACACAGGTTCGCCATATGCACTTGTTTGTCGTGTACCACCGCCAGTTTGGCCCACACTTTTTCATCGCCCGGCCAGGTTTTCTCCACCAGCGTTTTAAAGCGAGTATTAATTTCGTTAATAATCTGCATGTGGCGCGGCAGTAAGCCTTTCACCAGTTTCACATCCCAGCGTTCCAGCGCTTCTGGCATCAGGGTATGGTTGGTGTAAGCGAAAGTTTTGCTGGTGATGGCCCAGGCGTCATCCCAGCTCATCTGGTGCTCATCGATCAGCACGCGCAGCAGTTCTGGAATCGCGATAGTTGGGTGGGTATCGTTCAGCTGAATAACTTCGTAATCCGCCAGTTCGTGCAGTTTACACCCCGCCAGATGATGGCGACGCAAAATATCCGCTACCGAGCAGGCACACTGGAAGTATTGCTGCATCAGGCGCAGCTTTTTACCGGCAGTATGGTTGTCGTTTGGATAGAGAACTTTGGTCAGTTTTTCCGCGTTGATGCCCTGCTGTTCGGCACGCAGGAAATCACCGTCGTTAAATTTAGTCAGATCAAACGGATGCGCATGCGTCGCCTGCCACAGACGCAGTGGCTGCGCCACGCCATTACGATAGCCGACAACGGGGAGATCCCACGCTTGACCGGTAATGGTAAACTCCGGCTCCCAGCGTCCGTCTTTCGTCACTTTACCGCCAATCCCTACCTGCACATCCAGTGCTTCGTTGTGGCGGAACCACGGGTAGTTACCGCGATGCCAGTCATCCGGCGCCTCAACCTGTTTGCCATCGACAAAAGACTGGCGGAACAAACCATATTGATAGTTCAGACCGTAACCCGTCGCAGACTGACCAACAGTTGCCATTGAGTCGAGGAAGCACGCCGCCAGACGTCCCAGACCACCGTTCCCCAGCGCCGGGTCGATCTCTTCTTCCAGCAAGTCAGTCAGGTTGATGTCATAAGCCTTCAACGAATCCTGTACATCCTGATACCAGCCGAGATTCAACAGGTTGTTGCCCGTCAGGCGACCAATTAAAAACTCCATTGAGATGTAGTTAACATGTCGCTGATTCGCCACTGGCTTGGCGAATGGCTGAGCACGCAGCATTTCGGCCAGTGCTTCGCTCACTGCCAGCCACCACTGGCGAGGAGTCATTTCAGCCGCAGAATTTAAGCCATAACGCTGCCACTGACGTGAAAGCGCTTCCTGAAATTGCTTATCGTTAAAAATAGGTTGTGACATAGGAGTTCCACTTTTCTTAGATTTTCAACACAACGTTATCGCTAGTTTGCCAGGCTCGATGTTGACCTTCCTCATCCTGCGGGGGATTAGGCAGGGAGGAGTTGCGGGGATGAGCAAGGAAATGTGATCTCGACCACTTAAAGCTAGTGCAATCCACAGGATTAGCAGCAAATCAATGCCATACCGCGCAGAAAATCTGTATCTAAGTGCAAAAAATGGCCGTTGCGTATTTTCAAAAAGCGGAAGGTAACTCTATAAATTAAGTAAAGGAGTGAAACAGTTTCACAAGTAAAATATCAAATGTGCTCCATCTCATTCTTAATAGATTTATTAAGATCATCTTTTTAGATGGCACTTTCATCAGAAATGAAGAAGAAACCCTTACTTAAATGAAACTGATGAACATAAGGAAAATACCGTACAACCCAGTATTCACGCTGGATCAGCGTCGTTTTAGGTGAGTTGTTAATAAACATTTGGAATTGTGACACAGTGCAAATTCAGACACATAAAAAAACGTCATCGCTTGCATTAGAAAGGTTTCTGGCCGACCTTATAACCATTAATTACGAAGCGCAAAAAAAATAATATTTCCTCATTTTCCACAGTGAAGTGATTAACTATGCTGATTCCGTCAAAATTAAGTCGTCCGGTTCGACTCGACCATACCGTGGTTCGTGAGCGCCTGCTGGCTAAACTTTCCGGCGCGAACAACTTCCGGCTGGCGCTGATCACAAGTCCTGCGGGCTACGGAAAGACCACGCTCATTTCCCAGTGGGCGGCAGGCAAAAACGATATCGGCTGGTACTCGCTGGATGAAGGTGATAACCAGCAAGAGCGTTTCGCCAGCTATCTCATTGCCGCCGTGCAACAGGCAACCAACGGTCACTGCGCGATATGTGAGACGATGGCGCAAAAACGGCAATATGCCAGCCTGACGTCACTCTTCGCCCAGCTTTTCATTGAGCTGGCGGAATGGCATAGCCCACTTTATCTGGTCATCGATGACTATCATCTGATCACTAATCCTGTGATCCACGAGTCAATGCGCTTCTTTATTCGCCATCAACCAGAAAATCTCACCCTTGTGGTGTTGTCACGCAACCTTCCGCAACTGGGCATTGCCAATCTGCGTGTTCGTGACCAGCTGCTGGAAATTGGCAGTCAGCAACTGGCATTTACCCATCAGGAAGCGAAACAGTTTTTTGATTGCCGTCTGTCATCGCCAATTGAAGCCGCAGAAAGCAGTCGGATTTGCGATGACGTTTCCGGTTGGGCGACGGCACTGCAGCTAATCGCCCTCTCCGCCCGGCAGAATACTCACTCAGCCCATAAGTCGGCACGCCGCCTGGCGGGAATCAATGCCAGCCATCTTTCGGATTATCTGGTCGATGAGGTTTTGGATAACGTCGATCTCGCAACGCGCCATTTTCTGTTGAAAAGCGCCATTTTGCGCTCAATGAACGATGCACTCATCACCCGTGTGACCGGCGAAGAAAACGGGCAAATGCGCCTCGAAGAGATTGAGCGTCAGGGGCTGTTTTTACAGCGGATGGATGATACCGGCGAGTGGTTTTGCTATCACCCACTGTTTGGTAACTTCCTGCGCCAGCGCTGCCAGTGGGAACTGGCGGCGGAGCTGCCGGAAATCCACCGTGCCGCCGCAGAAAGCTGGATGGCCCAGGGATTTCCCAGCGAAGCGATTCATCATGCGCTGGCGGCAGGCGATGCGCTGATGCTGCGCGATATTCTGCTTAATCACGCCTGGAGTTTGTTCAACCATAGCGAACTGTCGCTGCTGGAAGAGTCGCTTAAGGCCCTGCCGTGGGACAGTTTGCTGGAAAATCCGCAGTTGGTGTTATTGCAGGCGTGGCTGATGCAAAGCCAGCATCGCTACGGCGAAGTTAACACCCTGCTGGCCCGCGCTGAACATGAAATCAAGGACATCAGAGAAGGCACCATGCACGCAGAATTTAACGCTCTGCGCGCCCAGGTGGCGATTAACGATGGTAGTCCGGATGAAGCGGAACGGCTGGCAAAACTGGCACTGGAAGAGCTGCCGCCAGGCTGGTTCTATAGCCGCATTGTGGCAACCTCGGTGCTGGGTGAAGTGTTGCACTGCAAAGGCGAATTGACCCGCTCACTGGCGTTAATGCAGCAAACCGAACAGATGGCACGCCAGCACGATGTCTGGCACTACGCTTTGTGGAGTTTAATCCAGCAAAGTGAAATTCTGTTTGCCCAAGGGTTCCTGCAAACCGCGTGGGAAACGCAGGAAAAAGCGTTCCAGCTGATCAACGAGCAGCATCTGGAACAGCTGCCAATGCATGAGTTTCTGGTGCGCATTCGTGCGCAGCTGTTATGGGCCTGGGCACGGCTGGATGAAGCCGAAGCGTCGGCGCGCAGCGGGATTGAAGTCTTGTCGTCTTATCAGCCACAGCAACAGCTTCAGTGCCTGGCAATGTTGATTCAATGCTCGCTGGCCCGTGGTGATTTAGATAACGCCCGTAGCCAGCTGAACCGTCTGGAAAACCTGCTGGGGAATGGCAAATATCACAGCGACTGGATCTCTAACGCCAACAAAGTCCGGGTGATTTACTGGCAAATGACCGGCGATAAAGCCGCCGCTGCCAACTGGTTGCGTCATACGGCTAAACCGGAGTTTGCGAACAACCACTTCCTGCAAGGTCAATGGCGCAACATTGCCCGCGCACAAATCTTGCTGGGCGAGTTTGAATCTGCGGAAATTGTCCTCGAAGAACTCAATGAAAATGCCCGCAGTCTGCGGTTGATGAGCGATCTCAACCGTAACCTGTTGCTGCTTAATCAACTGTACTGGCAGGCCGGACGTAAAAGTGACGCCCAGCGTGTGTTGCTGGACGCATTAAAACTGGCGAATCGTACCGGATTTATCAGTCATTTTGTCATCGAAGGCGAAGCGATGGCGCAACAACTGCGCCAGCTTATTCAACTCAATACGCTGCCGGAGCTGGAACAGCATCGCGCACAGCGTATTCTGCGAGAAATCAATCAACATCATCGGCATAAATTCGCCCATTTCGATGAGAATTTCGTTGAACGTCTGCTAAATCATCCGGAAGTACCAGAGCTGATCCGCACCAGCCCGTTGACCCAACGTGAATGGCAGGTCCTGGGGCTGATTTACTCCGGTTACAGCAATGAGCAAATTGCAGGCGAGCTGGAAGTGGCGGCAACCACCATCAAAACGCATATCCGCAATCTGTACCAAAAACTCGGTGTCGCCCACCGTCAGGCCGCGGTACAACACGCGCAGAAACTGCTGAAGATGATGGGATATGGGGTGTGAGTTTAGCCGGATAATGCGTCGGATCCGGCTTACATCTTTACATCATTCAATGCTCACCCGCGTTACGCCATCTGTTTCTATAAAACCAAACCGCACCGGCAAGAAACGCTCCACCACGGCGATATTGGTCAGCAGATGGCATGAGGGATGGGCGACCGTAAATTCCCCCGTGCCCGCCAGCGCCATCGGTAGCACCAGTTGGTCGGCGAGATATTCCCCCACCGCCGCCGGGCTTGCCAGGTAGCGTTTCACCTCTTTCACCAACTGTGCCGCGACCACCTCGGCACTGACGCGCTTTTCACCGACGACAAAAAAGCGTTCGGTGATATTTTCACTTTCGACTTCAAGCGAGACGGTATTACCCGGCCCCTGGTCGCGCGGCAGGTTATGAATATTCTGTTCATGCAAGGAAAAACTACCCGCCAGTGTAGCGATTTCACGCTCAGCAACATGGCGCGGCACACCAGCCAGTAGCACCTCTCCACGCATCTGCACAATGTTCCCGCGCTCGCCAAGTTGCAAGCTATTAAACGATGCCACCGGTGAGACTTCCGTTGCTACCATGCCGCCTCCGGCAGGATAAAAACCGTGACGTAACAGCGTGGTTTGCTGATGAACTCCTATTTTCGCCAGCAGCGGCTCCAGCACCCGACGGATAAAATCCGCAGGCGGGGCCGACGGGTTATCGGTGCCGCCGCTCACTTCAACACGCGAAGGTCCATCGGCAAACCACAGCGCGGGCAGCACCGTTTGCAGCACCAGCGTACAACTTCCGGCGCTACCGATAGCAAAGCGGTAATCGCCGCCGCGCACGGTGCCAGGTCGGAAGACCAGACGCTGCGACCCCAGCTCAGCGCCTTCCACCGTTGCCCTACAAATTTCCGCAGCCGCTTTTACCGCGGTCAGATGTTGGCGCAACAGCCCCGGTTTCGCCCGCCCGGCACGAATGCCGGTGATGGTAAATGGCTGGC
Source organism: Escherichia sp. WS1118 (assembly GCF_046487695.1). NCBI lineage: Bacteria > Pseudomonadati > Pseudomonadota > Gammaproteobacteria > Enterobacterales > Enterobacteriaceae > Escherichia > Escherichia sp. WS1118. Next base: position 81,379 of record NZ_JBJQIZ010000011.1, read on the forward strand.
CGGTTATCATCGACAGGCTCAGCGCCGAGCGCAGGATCTGCCCGCCGCCTTCGCCCTGTGCGCCATCCAGCACAATCATCCTTTTCATCATTTATCCTTTTACGCACACCACCTGACGCAGGGTATAGATAACTTCCACCAGATCGCTTTGTGCCGCCATCACCGCATCAATATCTTTATACGCCATCGGGATTTCGTCGATCACCTCGGCATCTTTACGGCACTCCACATGCGCGGTGGCACGGATTTGATCTTCCACACTGAACAGTTTTTTCGCTTTAGTACGGCTCATTACCCGCCCGGCACCGTGGCTGCACGAACAGAACGACTCTTCATTTCCCAGCCCACGGACGATAAAGCTTTTCGCCCCCATCGAACCGGGAATAATTCCATATTGACCCGCACGCGCAGACACCGCGCCTTTACGCGTCACATAGATCTCTTCGCCAAAGTGCTGTTCTTTTTGCACATAGTTGTGGTGACAGTTGATCTCTTCCATCGCCAGCGTTTGTGGCTGTTTTACCGTTTTCTGCGTAACGCTCTGCAACGCCGTTACCACGTTTTCCATCATCGCATCGCGGTTAAGGCTGGCAAAAAGCTGCGCCCAGGCCACGGCTTTCAGGTAATCATCAAAGTATTCCGTACCTTCCATAAAGTACGCCAGGCCACGCGATGGCAACGTTTCAAGCGTTTCCTGCATCTCTTTTTGCGCCAGATCGATAAAGTAAGTTCCGATGGCATTACCGATTCCGCGTGAACCGGAGTGCAGCATAATCCACACCTGGTCCGACTCATCAAGGCAGATTTCAATAAAGTGGTTACCCGTTCCCAGCGTTCCCAGGTGTTTATAGTTGTTAGTGTTAAGGAAACGGGGATATTTTTGCGTTAACCACTGATAACCGGCTTCCAGCTCAGCCCATTTCGCATCGACGTTAACAGGTGGATTTTCCCATGCGCCTTTATCACGTTTACAACGGCCAGTGGTACGTCCGTGCGGCACGGCCGTTTCAATCGCCTGACGCAGCTCCGCCAGGTTTTCAGGCAGGTCTACCGCCGTTAACGCGGTACGCAGCGCGTTCATTCCACAACCGATATCCACGCCCACCGCCGCCGGAATAATCGCCCCTTTGGTCGGGATCACGCTACCAATGGTGGAACCTTTACCCAGGTGTACATCAGGCATTACCGCAATATGTTTGAAAATAAACGGCATCTTCGCGGTATTAATAAGTTGCTGACGCGCATCGGCTTCTACCGGCACGCCTTTGGTCCACATTTTTACCGGAGCATTTTCAGTGGTCAGTAATTCGTAATTCATTTTGTTTTTCTCTTTTCGTTGTTTGCTGTCCTGATAATTGCAACCGTCGTGCCAGAAAACCAAATAAGCAGCTTAATTTTTTAATTCATTGTTTTTAAAAATATTATATTTTTACGTCCGTAAACGGAGATTTCCCGCAAAGCCGATTTACCGATAATGAAATCTCGTCTTTTATAAGGATATCTAAGATGCGTAAAACAGTGGCTTTTGGCTTTGTCGGAACGGTGCTGGATTATGCCGGGCGCGGCAGTCAGCGCTGGTCAAAATGGCGTCCGACACTCTGTCTATGCCAGCAAGAATCGTTAGTTATCGATCGGCTGGAATTATTGCACGACGCCCGCTCGCGCTCGCTATTCGAAACGCTTAAACGCGATATCGCCAGCGTTTCGCCAGAAACAGAAGTGGTGGGCGTTGAGATAGAACTGCATAACCCTTGGGATTTCGAAGAGGTTTACGCCTGCCTGCATGATTTCGCCCGTGGTTACGCGTTCCAGCCAGAAAAAGAAGACTATTTAATTCACATCACCACCGGTACCCACGTCGCGCAGATTTGCTGGTTTCTGCTGGCAGAAGCGCGTTACCTGCCCGCCCGGTTGATACAATCTTCACCACCGCGCAAAAAAGAGCGGCCCGATAGCCCTGGCGCAGTGACGATTATCGATCTCGATTTAAGCCGTTATAACGCCATCGCCAGCCGCTTTGCCGAGGAACGCCAGCAAACGCTTGATTTTCTTAAGTCCGGCATTGCCACGCGTAACTCCCACTTCAACCGCATGATTGAGCAGATTGAAAAAGTGGCGATAAAATCCCGCGCACCGATCCTGCTTAACGGCCCGACCGGTGCAGGTAAGTCATTTCTGGCACGACGCATCTTCGAGCTAAAACAGGCGCGGCATCAGTTTAGCGGCGCGTTTGTGGAAGTGAACTGCGCCACCCTGCGCGGCGATACCGCCATGTCGACGCTGTTTGGTCATGTGAAAGGCGCGTTTACCGGGGCGCGGGAATCGCGTGAAGGATTATTACGCAGCGCCAACGGCGGAATGTTGTTTCTTGATGAGATTGGCGAACTGGGCGCAGACGAACAGGCAATGCTGCTGAAAGCCATTGAAGAGAAAACCTTTTACCCGTTTGGCAGCGATCGCCAGGTGAGCAGTGATTTTCAGCTTATCGCCGGAACGGTGCGCGATTTGCGCCAGTTGGTTGCCGAAGGCAAATTTCGTGAAGACCTGTACGCGCGAATAAATCTCTGGACCTTCACCTTGCCAGGATTACGCCAACGCCAGGAAGATATTGAACCGAACCTGGATTATGAAGTGGAGCGCCACGCCTCACTCACTGGCGACAGCGTGCGTTTTAACACCGAAGCGCGGCGTGCCTGGCTGGCCTTTGCGACCTCTCCCCAGGCAACATGGCGCGGTAACTTTCGCGAACTTTCTGCCAGCGTCACGCGGATGGCCACCTTTGCCACTAGCGGACGCATCACACTGGATACGGTGGAAGATGAGATCAACCGTCTGCGCTATAACTGGCAGGAGAGTCGCCCCTCCGCGCTTACGGCGTTGCTGGGCGCAGAGGCAGAAAACATCGATCTCTTCGACCGTATGCAACTGGAACACGTTATCGCTATCTGCCGCCAGGCAAAGTCGCTTTCAGCTGCCGGACGTGAACTGTTTGACATTTCGCGCCAGGGTAAAGCCAGCGTCAATGACGCGGATCGGCTACGCAAATACCTGGCGCGTTTTGGTCTGACATGGGAAGCAATGCAGGATCAGCACAGCTCCAGTTGAATATGATGGTCCTTCAGCACCTGCATCACGCTCGCAGGCGGCATCGTGTCGGTGTAGACAGCATCGACCATGCTGATGCTACCCATATTGACCATTGCGTTACGGCCAAATTTTGAGTGGTCGACAACCAGCATAACGTGGCGCGAGTTCTCAATGATGGCGCGTTTGGTGCGAACTTCGTGGTAATCGAACTCCAGTAGCGAGCCGTCGCTATCGATGCCGCTTATCCCCAGAATGCCGAAATCAAGGCGGAACTGGGAGATAAAATCGAGCGTTGCTTCGCCAATGATCCCGCCATCACGGCTGCGTAATTCGCCACCGGCAAGAATGATACGGAAATCCTCTTTTACCATCAGCGTGTTAGCGACGTTGAGATTGTTGGTCACAATGCGTAAATTGCTGTGATTAAGCAGCGCGTGCGCCACCGCTTCCGGCGTGGTGCCGATATCGATAAACAGCGTCGAGCCATTGGGAATTTGCTCCGCCACTTTGCGGGCGATGCGCTCTTTTTCTTCGGTCTGGGTGGCCTTGCGATCGTGCCACGGCGTGTTAACCGAACTGGAAGGCAGCGCCGCACCGCCATGATGGCGCAGGATCAGGTTTTGCTCTGCCAGCTCGTTGAGATCGCGGCGAATAGTCTGCGGGCTAACGGAGAAATGCTCTACCAGTTCCTCGGTGCTGACATAACCCTGCTGTTTAACCAGTTCGATAATACCGTTGTGACGTTGTGTTTGTTTCATTGATAAATCCCTGGAATTATTTTCGTTTTCGCGCATTGAGCGAATCAACAAAAGCCATCGCTAAACCCACGGCTAACCCGGCGATGTGTGCTCCGTTCGCCATCGACATCCCAAACAAATCAAACCATCCGGCGACAATCCAGATCAACGCAAAGATAATTAACCCACGTTGCAGGTAAATGCCACTTTGCGGATCGCGTTCGCCACGTAGCCAGACGTAGCCCATCAGCGCATACACCACGCCAGAAAGCCCGCCAAACCACGGCCCGCTGAATTTTTGCTGCACATAGCCGCTTAACAGGGCGCTAATGAGAGTAATGACAATTAGCTTACCGCTACCGAGGCGTTTTTCCACCGCACCGCCGAGATACCACCACCAGAGCAGGTTAAAGAGGATATGCATCAGCGAGAAGTGCATTAACGCGTGGGTGAAGTAACGCCAGAACTCAAATTTCAGCGTCGGATCGAATGGCCAGGCCAGCCATAACATCACTTCCTGATCGCCGAGAATTTGCATGGCGATAAACACCACCACGCAGGCGATCATCATCACCCAGGTTACCGGACCTGCGCGTTCACGCAAGGCGGCAAAGAAAGGATAACGGCGATAATGCAGGCCACTGCCGGTATGGCCCGCCTGCCAGCTGGCCGCCAGATAACGCGGATCTGCCGGGTTTTCGAGAAAACGCGCCAACTCCGCCCGCACGCGCTCGGCCTGGGACTCATCCGCCAGCCAGACATCGCTTTGGTTATGTTGTTGAATCGTGAGGATAACACCCTGCGTCGCCATGTAATCAACAAACGCCTGCGCCACGCGGGGGTTAGCAAAAGAGGTAATCATCAACATCGTTGCTGTCGCTTATTCCACACAAAAGGGGACAGTATAAAGCGTTACGCGCCGTACGCCACCTCTGCGGGAAACTGGCGCTGCCAGGCTTCAAAACCGCCATCAATGCTGTAGACCACATCGTAGCCCTGTTGCAGCAGATACTGCGCCGCGCCTTTGCTGCTATTGCCGTGATAACACATCACCATCACCGGAGTGTCAAAGTCGTTATCACGCATAAACGCGCCCAGCGTGTCGTTGGTTAAATGGAAAGCCTGCACCGCATGCCCCATTGCGAAACTCTGTGGATCGCGAATATCGACCAGCACCGCCTCTTTTTCCTGCAACTTCTGGTGCGCGTCGGCAACGTTAATACATTCGAACTGATCCATGCGTCTCTCTTTCTTTACAAACAAGTGGGCAAATTTACCGCACAGTTTACGTCGAAGCGGCAGATAAACGCCATAATGTTATACATATCACTCTAAAATGTTTTTTCAATGTTACCCAAAGCGCGATTCTTTGCTAATATGTTCGATAACGAACATTTATGAACTTTAACGAAAGTGAATGAGGGCAGCATGGAAACCAAAGATCTGATTGTGATAGGTGGCGGCATCAATGGTGCTGGTATCGCGGCAGACGCCGCTGGACGCGGTTTATCCGTGCTGATGCTGGAGGCGCAGGATCTCGCTTGCGCGACCTCTTCCGCCAGTTCAAAACTCATTCACGGTGGCCTGCGCTACCTTGAGCACTATGAATTCCGCCTGGTCAGCGAGGCGCTGGCTGAACGTGAAGTGCTACTGAAAATGGCCCCGCATATCGCTTTCCCGATGCGTTTTCGCCTGCCGCATCGTCCGCATCTACGCCCGGCGTGGATGATTCGCATTGGTCTGTTTATGTACGATCATCTGGGTAAACGCACCAGCCTGCCGGGATCAACCGGTTTGCGTTTTGGCGCAAACTCAGTGTTAAAACCGGAAATTAAGCGCGGATTCGAATATTCTGACTGTTGGGTAGACGACGCCCGTCTGGTACTCGCCAACGCCCAGATGGTGGTGCGTAAAGGCGGTGAAGTGCTTACTCGTACTCGTGCCACGTCTGCTCGCCGCGAAAACGGCCTGTGGATTGTGGAGGCGGAAGATATCGATACCGGCAAAAAATATACATGGCAGGCGCGCGGCCTGGTTAATGCTACCGGCCCGTGGGTGAAACAATTTTTCGACGACGGGATGCATCTGCCTTCGCCTTATGGCATTCGCCTGATCAAAGGCAGCCATATTGTGGTGCCGCGTGTGCATACCCAGAAGCAAGCCTACATTCTGCAAAACGAAGATAAACGTATTGTCTTCGTGATCCCGTGGATGGACGAGTTTTCCATCATCGGCACCACCGATGTGGAATACAAAGGCGATCCAAAAGCAGTGAAGATTGAAGAGAGTGAAATCAATTACCTGTTGAAAGTGTATAACACGCACTTTAAAAAGCAGTTAAACCGGGACGATATCGTCTGGACCTACTCCGGCGTGCGTCCGCTATGTGATGATGAGTCCGACTCGCCACAGGCCATTACCCGTGATTACACCCTTGATATCCATGATGAAGACGGCAAAGCCCCGCTGCTGTCGGTATTCGGCGGTAAGCTGACCACCTACCGCAAACTGGCGGAGCACGCGCTGGAAAAACTGACGCCATATTATCAGGGCATTGGTCCGGCGTGGACGAAAGAGAGCGTGCTGCCGGGTGGTGCCATTGAAGGCGACCGTGACGATTACGCCGCCCACCTGCGCCGCCGTTACCCGTTCCTGACTGAATCGCTGGCACGTCACTACGCGCGCACTTACGGCAGCAACAGCGAACTGCTGCTCGGCAATGCAGGGGCGATAAGCGACCTCGGTGAAGATTTCGGTCATGAGTTCTACGAAGCGGAGCTGAAATATCTGGTCGACCACGAATGGGTCCGCCGCGCCGACGATGCCCTGTGGCGTCGCACGAAACAAGGCATGTGGCTAAATGCGGATCAACAATCTCGTGTGAGTCAGTGGCTGGTGGAATATACGCAGCAGAGGTTGTCGCTGGCGTCGTAAGGATGATGCCCGGTTGTGAAGTGCAACCGGGCTATTTGAATTCCTTAGACTATTCATTGTAAATAATTGAAGAACGGCCCCAGAGCTAAAATCGCCAAACTTAAGCACGTTACCCAATCGCCCCACTTCTTCCTATGGCTTCTATTTTTGCTACGCCACTGGCAATAATATCCCAACGCAAAACCAAGCTGGGCACTAATCGGGCCGACAAAATCAGTCCACGGCTGCGGCCAAAAAGGGGAAAAATTCAGGGGAAGCCAGACAAATGTCAGAAAGAAATTTCGGATATTTTCCAGCAACGCTGATTTCTCTGGAGAAATATAAAGAATGAAATTCGAGAGAATTAACCAGAAATAGACCGGAGAAAAGACCAGCCAGCAATGTAGCCTGTTTTTTAATTCAGGAGGCGTTCTGCGGGAGAATTGCCAACCGATGCCACCCATTACACTGAAAAAAAGTGCATATTCAACCAATAACTCAAGTTGTAATTCCTGAAGAGAAATACGCACAACCAGGAGCGGAAAGGAGAATATTATTTCCGCCAGAAAAGTTAACGTGAATATAAGTACGGCTAAGGCAATAACCGTCGGCCATACCAATAATGGTACGATAACAAAACCGAGAATTACAGGGGGAATATAAAGCCGGAATTTAATCATTTTTATTTTCCTGGTGATTCGGATGATGCGTCATACATCGCGCATAAACACTCATCAATCATCCAGTCGTCTTCCCAGATCTGATACTGTGTGCCCTGTTCGGGCTGCTTAAGCGGGTTCTCAATCGCCTGCCGCGCGCGTTCTTTCAGGATGGATTGATTGTTGAAGGCCCAGGCATTGATTTGGGCGGTAATGGCTTTATCGATATCGTCCTGGTTATCTCTGATATAACCGTCACGATACGTATTCAATAAACAGGCAAGAGACGCTGCCGACCAAAATCCGGGAACTGAAATAATGGCATCAAGCAATGGCGAAAGAGCGATATCGGCACGGAAAAACATTTCCAGCTTGTACTGTAATTCGACAGCCTCATCCCCAGATACCCAATCAGTCATATACTGGCAAGCAAATTGCTGCAATATTTCCCGTTCATCCTCACGCCAGTTTTCTTTACTGGCAAGGTTTATACGCCGTAGAGAAAATACTTCGTGAATATTGTCAAATTGCCCCTGCGCAACAAACTCCAGTAAACGAGGCAGAAAATAACGAACCTCATCGCTGTTTTGCGGATCAGGTCCTGGACTACTATTCCAGGCATTGATTAAGGAATAAGGAATCGCTCGCAACGATGTATTCCGTAATGCTTTTTGTTCCTGTTGACTCAGACAATATTCACAACAAACCACAAATTGCTTCGGCGCCGGATAACGACGAAAAATATGATATATCTGCTCAATTAATGCCTGCATGGCAGGAGTGGGGTGCATAATTACCCCCTCGCCCGCTGATCGCGTGTAAAGGGTTGATAGACAAAACGAGCATTCGCCGCATTCAGGCGAATAATGGCACTACGAGAGAGGGAAAAGCTGGGCCGAATGCAATAATTACAGTCCCAACAGCTTTCCTCTGTGCAATTTTCCACTGAGTAATGACGCGCGTAGAGTTTCAGTTCAGCCTGCTTATCGCGAAATCCGCGTAAACTGTTATCGTTTTGAAATTGCCAGGCTTCTTTAAACACTTGAAAGATATAAACATCCTCAATCCAGGCGTCACATTTTTTAAGCGGACGCTTTGCTATGATCACCCGCTCATCCGGGTTGAGCATCGCCGTAAATTGTACGGTGAAGTCATTTGTCGTGTTCAGATCACATTGAACATCTGGTACATCACTGATATAGAGGTCAAATCCAAAGTCAGCACCACAGGCACAAAGACGGCTAATGGTGGCGGTATCGAGGGAAAATCCCGGCCATACATTGCTGGACGTTAAACCAATATTTAATGTGACATCATATCGAGATAATCCCTCAAGACCGGCAGCACCGGCGAACTTTTCCCCTTCATCCAGGACCTGGTTAATGAGTTGCTGAACAATGCCTTCATCCCAGTATGTTGATTTGCAGTTGGCAATCGTAATATCCACGCCAGTGAATGGATCAGTACCGGAGAGGCTTGCAAATAACGTATCAACTAATTCCATTTTTATTATCCGGCTTAATGCAACATTTTATTCATCGGCACATAACCTACATTTTCCACCAGGTTTTTCCCCTGTAGAATTAAAAATATTTTTTTGTTTTACATTCTGTTCATCCCTATTATTGCATTTTATTTTGCGGTGATAGCTAAACCGACTCTGTACTGGCTCAAAAATTACTGATATTCCACTCGCAATATAGCCAGTGCATTATAACGACCTGCCGCAGGCACTTTTCCAGTTGTACTAACAGGTAAAGTCAGAAAAGTAACATCAGCAGTTTGCGCAGAAGCAGCCTGGTTTTCCACCAATCTGAACGGAACGCCTACTGATGTTGCCAGGGCATTTAAATCTACGGAGTTTTGCTGACTATCCATAATCATAATACCAACATCAGGATTATCTTGTGCCTGAATAATACTTTGTTTCCCATTGGTATCACGTGTGGCGGAAATGTTACCGTCGAATACCAACGTCATTACCGCATCTGTATCTTTATTCGTACAATTAATCGGAATAGTTGTTGCTACAGGAGTAACACCAGCGGGCTTCGCTCCGGCACCAGCCCGGCTCAATTCACTGGCCCACACATCCGGCATATTAACAGTAAAACTCGTACCCTCATTAATAGTGCAACCTTGCGGAACCTGAATATTTAAGTTTCCTATGTAGGCATTAAAGACAGGGATAGGACCATGTTCGGTAGGGATCTGGCTGACATATAATGACACCAATAATACGTTACTTAATGAAACATCAGATATAATTTTTTTATCAATCCTGATTTTAATATATCCTTCAGTACCTGATGCCCAATTAGATGGTTTGCTTCTGTCCCCCGGATAATTGGTATTATAATTTTCGAATGGCACAATTTTATCTGTCATTGTGCCATTTTGATTATAAAGTTTTATATGAGTAGAGACAGATATTTCATGGGTGAGTGGAATAAATACATCACTCCCTTGATGATCACCACTGGCACCAGACGGATCTATTCCAGAGACAGCACTGAAGTAAATTTCATAATCATCAAGAGAATTACAATAAGCCTTATAGGTTCCAACCTTCCAGATTTGTGATGGCAATACAGTGCCAGGCGCATTTTTGTTGACATCAGAAACCACTATAGTACCAAAATTATAAGAAAAGGATGCAGGCGTAGTATTATTACTCGGTGAACCCGGATAACAATATGCACGTTCTCGCCCCATATCTTCAGCATTAGCAATAGAAGAAAGAACATTTGAAAATATAATAATCAATAAAATGAAATATCTTCTATACCAATAAGTATGTATACGCATATCATGTCCTCAGATATATTATTGACTAAATGCAAAGCCAGTAACATCCAACTGTGAAGGATTTAATTTTACTTTCAAAATTGGCAATACATTATTATAAATGTCCAATGTCTGCCATGCTATTTCACAAACCCCTTGCGATTTACACCATGATTGTTGGCGATGGCTAAATGGTGCGACCATACCACCATCTATAACTTTACCATCAACATGTAGGTTATAGAGTGTCACATATCTGGGGCCTGGATTATAAACGGTAACAATTTCATTTTTTCGTGCCCAGCGTAATTTTTGATATGACATATTCGGGTCTTCAGACAAATTTGATGGCCGATAGAATATTTTCATACGATTGCGGACTGCTATTTGCAATTGATTATCAGTTTTGACTGAATGACTATTTTCCAACGTTGGTAATGCTGCAACATTCAGTATAAATAAACTTTCCCGGTCGGCAGGTAAACTGCCACCAACACGATTAATTCTTATTTTTGTATTTTTGTCAGGCTTCAAAATAAACAGTGGCGGAGTTGCGATAAATACCGTTTCAGAATATGAGGGCAAAGATTCAACCGTTCCCGTCAACTGACGAGCATCATCAGGGGAGACTGCAACCTTGACTAACATATCTCTGTCTGAAGTGTTTTTGAGTTCAACAGATATTGAGGACTGATTTTCCGGATACGCAAAACGCGTTCCACCGATCACTAAGCCTGCTTGTGCTGTAGAGAATAAAAGGGAAAATAATACTATGACTACCTTAATCATAGGTGACAATAAACGATACTGACGCATTTGCATCCCCTGGTTGGACATTATTTTTTAATGCTTTGTAAGCCGCAAAAAAATGCAATATATTATCAACTGATGATGTAAGTGAAAAACCCATGCTTTTAACATCATTACTAATACTGCCTTTGTTCTTATCAAAAATCGTAAGTGCAAGCCCCTCTACCGAGCCATCTTCCAGCTTATATAAACTGGCATCTTCAGAAACTGTATTGCCGGTAAACTTTATATACGCGTTGCCAACATCACTACCACAGCGGGTTAACGTTATGGAAAAATAAACCTTTTCAGTAACATCCCCTGCACTCCTTACCGAACTACTGGGTACGTCTGGCATATTAACTGTAAAATTTTTTGACTCATCAGAAATAATGCAGGTTTTTTCGGTAATTAACCCTTCAATACGAACCACTCCGGCATGAGTGATATCATCAGCAAAAGAATTTGTTGATATTATAAACAAAAATAAACTAATGAATATCTTCATATCTCCCTCACTGATAATCGATATCAAAATACAACAGAGCATTTGCTTGCCCGGCATGTACATTTTCCTGAGTTGATTTATAGCGAAGTTTAAACGTCAAATTAGCATCACCGTTTTCATTTAACACTAAATCACGAAAACCTGATTCACCATTAATGGCAATCGCCACATCATTGTTATCCAATATTTCTATTCCCAGTCCAGTCGCACTATCTGCACCGGCGGAGAGACGCAGTAATGCGCTATTAATGGCATCTGCATCACCAGTAAACCGCACATTGGCGCTCACACCAGAACTATAAACAGTACTTTTTGCAGTCGGGCATCCTTGTACATTAATCGTAAACGTTTGACTCGGAGAAACATCACCTACATTTAAAAATTCATTAGCATCATAAGTGCCCATTTTTACCGACTGATCTTTACTTCCGGTAGTAATGTCACAGCTTTTTGCCAACAAAATCCCAGTAAATGTAACAACAACTGAATCATTGGCCTGCCCTGAGAGCGGAAAAGCAAAAAAAGCGAAAAAAATAAAAAATACAGAATATTTAGAGAATATTAAATTCATTAGCGGCACTCCAGAGTTGCATAGCTAACAGGATTATCCAGTTCTGTTTCAGGGAGCTTGTAATTAGCCTGACATTTTTGCTGAACACCGTCTCCCCACTGGATATTAATAACACCTTCTAAAGGCAATCCTGAGAGATAAAGTTGTCCATTATCGCCGACAATCCCGGTAATTTGACTACTGTTTTTAATCTGAGCGCTGGCTGTAGCACCGAATGGGACTGATTTATTACGATAACGAACTGTGAACAAACCACGAATACCGATATGAGCAGCAAACTCTGCACGAACTAACGCACCTTTTCCCGGAATAACTTCAGTGGAAGTGATATCCAGTTCAGTATGCATATTCATTGACATAGGATCTAATGAAATATTATTACGTCTATATTCTGTTGCATAAGGAACAACTGCATATCCACGCCAGTCAGTGGATATTCCTGTCCCCCGCTGAACATCCACATTATTCGCTCCAGGCGCTTTTATCAAAACATTAGTTTCACCTAATGGTTGACTCAACGTAAGACCATTTTCATGTACAACAAGAGCACCACTGATGCCATAGTTTATTTGTTGATTACCTTCATTATCGTAACTGTAGGCGGAATTCAAGGAACCATATGCCCCACGATAATTAACACCAACAGAACCACTACTGCTATTATCCTGATTAGCAAAACCATGTTGTATGTTATAACTGAGATTATGCTGCTCCAACAGAGAACCAGATACCCCCGTATATTGGTTTACCTGTCCGTGGTTATCCTGACTATAACCATACGTTGCAGTCATGGCATTCGATGATGAGCGCCCATCATTCGTGGAAGATAACCAATTACTTATAGGTAATGAGACATTTAGCGAGACAATTTTATCCGCATTTGTCCCTGGTGATTTACTGTAATTCCACGCAACATTTAGATAGATACCCTTAATACTGGTGTTATAACCAACTTGGTATAAAGAATCTTTTTTATCAGTATTCCAGTATGTTTGCTGACTAGCCGATAAATACATAGACCCGTAGTTACCGAAAGGTTGCGATACACTAGCCTGAAATTTTCCACGTTTGCTATAACGCAAGTTATAAAAATCATTCCAGTTATAAACGTAATCTTTATCATCTAACGTTTTTGGATCAACAACAGTCCCTGACATTTGTTGGTATGTCGTATCACTTAAAGTGTAAAAGCCCTGGGTTGAATAACGATAGCCAATAATATGGAATGCTGTTCCTGTCTGAACTAACGATTTGGAATAAAGAAAACGATAAGATTGCCCTTGATGTTTGCTCCCATCCACAAGCGAACTGTTAGCCTGAGTCACATCAAACGATGTTGCACCAAATACACCCAGATTCAGGCCAAGGCCGAGCGCCAACGCCCGGTAATCCTCAGAGAATTGTGCCCCACCATAAGCCGTAATATCCCAGGGTAAACCCCAAATTAATTCCCCCTGAAATACATAAGGACTTTTCTGGTTATAGCTATTGCTTCGATATTGGCCAACCGTAGTAGAATATTTTAAATGACCTTCTCGTTGCAGGATGGGGACAGCGGCATAAGGTACGGTATAGACAGTTTCTGAATTATCAGACTCTTTGATGGTAACTTCCAGATCTCCCGCAGATGATGTCGGGTTAAGATCGCTAATCTCAAACGGTCCCGGCGGCATATAGGTTTGATAAATGACATAACCATTCTGTTTGATTGTTACCTGAGCGCGACTTTTCGCAATTCCGCGCACCGTGGGAGCGAAACCACTTTGACTATCGGGCAACATATTTTCGTCAGATTCCAGTTTTATGCCACGAATACTAACACTGTCGAAAACATCTGATGATGACCATGTATCTCCTAGCGTTAATTCACTTCTGAAAGGAATAATAACTCGCTGCAACGTACTACTGATATGCTCCAGTTTACCTGCTGAATTACTCCCACGACTCCAGGTTGAATAATCGCGAAAACGCCATGCACCAATATTGATCCCAGCGCGAAGATTTAAATAATAGTTATTTGAAGAGTAATCACCACGATCGTTATTACCAGAAAAGTCATAATTCAGCAAAAAAGCTGTAATACCGTTATCCCACTGTTCTGGTGGAATATATCCGCGAGCGTCACGTTTTATTATCGCCTGTGGAAAGGTCAGTTTAAGTCTCTGTGCATCCAGCTCCGGCATGTAATGCACATCGGGAAACCAGATACGCAAATCAAGGCAACTATTTTCAGATGAAGCCAAAGCCTGCTCTGGCAGCGCATTTTTGTTAATTCCAAGGCTTAATAAGTCAGCAAGTGAAAGGCAGGGAATCAGTTGATTCTCATCGTCTGCTTTAAAAGTTACAGTACGAGAGAGTAAAGGGGAATCATTGACCCAAACTTCGACTTCATAGCTACCAGGAAGATAAGTCATCCCTTTCTCGAAGCGGGATAAGTCAGCAACAGCTTCAGTATCACCCGACAGAAAAGCAGGGTTAAAGCGCATTCCCGCGATTGAACATGCAGGCATAATAACCAGAAGAAGCGGCACAACCCGTTTCATCTGCTTTTGTGCCGCCATCCAATATTCGCATCTTTTGAGCTTTAGGTTCATATCCCTGACCTGTGTTGCATCTGAACTATTCCGTTGTTACTGCATTATTCCTTTCTGCCGCTCCGTCGTAGCGCCAAAGTCATTAATTGTTTGATAAGTAATTTCACCAGCCAACGTCACTGGCGACGAGACCGTAATATCACTTTTCGGTGGTACAAACATATTGGGCAATTTACTCCCTTGTACTTTAATTCCTGTCAGTGTCAGGTAATAAGGCGAAGGATTGATAACTTTTAGTTGTTTGCCCTCATACTTAAACCGCAACATATTTCGTGCTTTTCCTGGTTGCACAGGTAGATTTTCCGGGCGATAAAATAGCTTGATTTTGTTTTGTAATGCCAACTGTAAGGTATTCTTCTGTGTATTTTTCTCATCTGTTGGCGGAATTGCTTTAACATTCATCCAATACAAAGTTTCACGATCGGTCGGCAAATTAGTCTTACCAAGAAACATGATACGTAATGAAGCTTCTTTACGCGTTGGTAACATAAAGAGGGGAGGAGTGATAACAAAATCCTGGCTCTTTTTTTCCGTTTTACTGTCATCAACCCATGATTGAATTAAATAACTGGTGTTGTCACCGCTATTTTGCACACTGAGTGTTATTTGCTTACTTTCTGCCGGATAAATCAATCGCGTTACGCCAAGGCCAAACCCGCCCGCGGACGCATTATTAATAAATAATATCGATAGTAAAAAAAGAATCCCTGAGCGTATAATATTTTGTGATACTTTTAATTCATCCCTGAATCCATAAACCCATTTTTTATTTCCAATAATACATTTCATACAGCATCCTTGTTGATGAAATAACACCTGTTATTCATACTCTATTAAATAATTTCAATCTCAGGTTACAACTTTTTGTAACCTGAAATCGTATTTATATTTACTCGTACAGCACCACAAAACTTGCTGTTGACTTAACTACACCAGGTGCAACAGTGCTACCGTTTTGAGCATAACCTGCAGTAAAGGCCGCGCTGAAATCATGGGTCGTAGCATTTCCTGGAATTGTATAAGCGGCGGTGGAGGCGCTACCCTCTGCCGCAGTAGTATTCAGGTTAATCAGACCATTATTCGTCGTACCTTTGGAGTAAATTCGAATCCCTACACCAGTCGCCCCCGCATTGCCGCTGTTGTCAGCATCCGTTGATCCTTCTACTTCGTTAGCGAGCGTTTTATTAGCGCTATCTGCAGTACCGGTAAAACGGAACTCAATTTTCTGATCCTCTGTATTGCTACATTCGGTCAGATTAATATTGAAATCGGTCTGGTTGCTCGCCCCCTGTGCTTCTACGTCGATACCAGTGAAAAGGTTGGAAGGCACAACCGGCAGGACAACTTCAATCTGTTTTGAATCGGTTGCGACCTTACAGGTAGCTTTCACTACACGGCCAGTAAAGCGGATTTTCCCCCCCATTGAATCAACGTTGTCATCCATATCAGTGAGCCTGGGATAATCAACGGTGCTCCAGTCAGTATCCGCCCCACCAAATTGTGTTGCATCGCCGGGTGCTGCGGTTACCGCAGTAGACATCAGCATACCTGATGCCAGTAATACTGCGGATAAATTAGATAAATTGAATTTCATTTATACCTTTCCTTTTGTTAAAAAATCCAAGCAACATTGGTGTTTTTACATTCTGCGTTAATAAGTTATATCTCACAAAAAAGAAGCTGACGTTGGCTAATTCCAGAAGGTTCTTTAGAAGAGTAATTGAGTGAATAATATTATATATGCTGCTTAGTAATGTACCTAAAATAATCCAAAGCCGCAATAAGTGAGTTTATACTCACATATAACACACTGATAATGATAAAATTTATTTTTACGTGGGGTTGTAATAGGGGCAATAAAACATAAATAACATGAATAATATTAATGCATTCATAATAAATTAATATTATTTGAAATAACAAAACACCAAAAACATTATCATCAATCGTTATTTAATATATATTAATGGTATATATTAAATAGAATAACATACATCAAAGTTATTGTTTATTGTGTATAGAAATACCGTGAGTTCCACGCTGTATTACTTCAGCGGAACACACGGTATTTAGCCGTATTTGAACTTACAATCTCACCGGATCAATATGCCAGATATGATCGGCGTACTCTTTGATCGTACGGTCAGAAGAGAAGTAGCCCATATTGGCAATGTTCAGCATCGCTTTTGCGGTCCACTCTTCCTGACGCTCGTAGAGTTCGTCGACTTTATCCTGACAATCGACATAGCTGCGATAATCCGCCAGTACCTGGTAGTGATCGCCGAAGTTGATCAGCGAATCGACCAGATCGCGATAGCGACCCGGATCTTCCGGACTGAATACACCGCTGCCGATTTGCGTCAGCACCTGATGCAGCTCCTCATCTTTCTCGTAGTATTCACGCGGTTTGTAGCCCTGACGACGCAGTTCTTCCACTTCTTCCGCTGTGTTACCAAAGATAAAGATATTGTCAGCACCGACATGATCCAGCATCTCGACATTCGCACCGTCCAGCGTACCGATAGTCAGCGCGCCGTTAAGCGCAAACTTCATGTTACTGGTGCCGGAAGCTTCCGTCCCCGCCAGCGAAATCTGTTCAGACAGATCGGCCGCCGGAATGATCAACTGCGCCAGGCTAACACTGTAGTTCGGGATGAACACGACTTTCAGCTTGTCGCCAATCTGCGGATCGTTGTTGATCACTTTCGCTACGTCATTGATCAAATGAATAATGTGCTTCGCCATGTAATAGGCCGAAGCCGCCTTACCGCCAAAAATATTCACGCGCGGTACCCACTTCGCATCCGGGTCGGCCTTGATGCGGTTATAGCGGGTGATCACGTGCAACACATTCATCAATTGACGTTTGTATTCGTGAATACGTTTGATTTGCACATCGAACAGCGCTTTCGGATTTACCACCACATTCAGCTGCTGGGCGATATACTCCGCCAGACGCTTTTTGTTCTCCAGCTTCGCCTGATGCACCGCGTGATTAACCATTGGGAAATCACAGTGTTGTTGCAGATCATTAAGCAGGCTAAGGTCGGTGCGCCAGTTGCGGCCCAGGTGTTCGTCCAACACGGCTGAAAGCGATGGGTTCGCTACCGCCAGCCAGCGACGCGGCGTCACACCGTTGGTGACGTTGGTGAAACGACCCGGGAAGATTTTCGCAAAGTCGGCAAATAGCGATTGCACCATCAGGTTAGAGTGCAGCTCCGATACACCGTTAACTTTGTGGCTCACCACAACCGCCAGCCAGGCCATACGCACACGACGACCGTTGGATTCATCAATGATCGACGCCCGTCCCAGCAGATCGGTATCGTTCGGATACTGTTCCTGCAAGGTTTTCAGGAAATAGTCGTTGATTTCAAAGATGATCTGCAGGTGACGCGGCAGAATTTTACCCAGCATATCGACTGGCCAGGTTTCCAGCGCCTCGCTCATTAGCGTGTGGTTGGTGTAGGAGAAGACCTGACAACACACTTCAAACGCGTCGTCCCAGCTAAATTGGTGCTCATCGATCAGCAGACGCATCATCTCAGGAATCGACAGCACCGGATGAGTATCGTTGAGGTGAATCGCAATTTTATCCGCCAGGTTATCGTAGGTTTTATGCAACTGATAATGGCGGCTTAAAATGTCCTGAATGGTCGAGGAAACCAGGAAGTATTCCTGACGCAGTCGTAGCTCACGCCCGGAGTAGGTGGAGTCGTCCGGATACAGTACGCGAGATACGTTCTCGGAGTGGTTTTTATCTTCCACTGCCGCGAAGTAGTCGCCCTGGTTGAATTTACCGAGGTTAATTTCGCTACTGGCTTGGGCACTCCACAAACGCAACGTGTTGGTCGCGTCGGTGTCGTAACCTGGGATTATCTGATCGTAAGCTACTCCCAGAATCTCTTCGGTTTCAATCCAGCGCGTTTTTTTACCTTCCTGCTGAATGCGACCGCCAAAACGGACTTTATAGCGCGTGTTGTGGCGTTTGAATTCCCACGGGTTACCGTATTCCAGCCAGTAGTCAGGCGACTCTTTCTGGCTACCGTTAACGATGTTCTGCTTGAACATACCGTAGTCATAGCGGATGCCGTAACCGCGCCCCGGCAACCCTAACGTCGCCAGAGAATCGAGGAAGCAAGCCGCCAGACGGCCCAGGCCACCGTTACCGAGGCCCGGGTCATTTTCTTCATCAATCAGCTCTTCGAGATTTAATCCCATCGCTTCCAGTGCGCCCTGTACATCTTCGTAAATTCCTAGCGACAACATGGCGTTGGAAAGCGTACGGCCAATCAAAAACTCCATCGACAGGTAGTAAACCTGACGAGTTTCTTGCGACAACTGGGCACGGTTTGAGCGTAACCAGCGCTCCACGAGACGATCGCGCACAGCAAATAACGTTGCGTTCAGCCATTCATGTTTATTGGCGACGACCGGATCCTTGCCAATCGTAAACATCAGCTTGTAAGCGATAGAGTGCTTAAGAGCTTCTACGCTAAGCGTGGGCGATGAATATGTAAACGGAGCATTCATATAGGCGTTTCCTGAAAACTATTTCAAGCGATAGTAAAGCTCACGGTACGACTTCGCCGCGACCTGCCAGCTAAAATCCATTGCCATAGCCTGACGTTGCACAAACCGCCACAGTGAAGGACGGGACCACAGTACAAAAGCACGTCGAATAGCCCGTAACAGCGACCAGGCATTACTATCTTCAAAGACAAACCCACTGGCGACGCCATCTGCAAGGTTCTCAAGAGAACAGTCAGAAACCGTATCAGCAAGCCCACCGGTGCGCCGCACTAACGGCAGCGTACCGTACTTCAATCCATAAAGTTGCGTTAAGCCGCACGGTTCAAAACGGCTGGGCACCAGAATGACGTCCGCGCCGCCCATAATGCGATGCGAAAATGCTTCGTGATAGCCAATCTGAACGCCCACCTGGCCGGGGTATTCCGCTGCCGCCGCAAGGAAACCTTCCTGCAGCACCGGATCGCCCGCGCCGAGTAGCGCCAACTGCCCGCCCTGCTCCAGAAGACCAGGTAAGGCTTCCAGCACCAGGTCGAGACCTTTCTGGCTGGTAAGACGGCTCACCACTGCAAAAAGCGGCACTTTATCGTCAACCTTAAGCCCCATTGCGATTTGTAACTGGCGCTTATTTTCCGCTTTATCTTCCAACGTATCGCGGGTGTAACGCGAGGCCAACAGTAAGTCCGTCTCTGGACTCCAGATTTTCTCGTCCACGCCGTTCAGTACGCCGGAAAGACGCCCTTCACGGTGACGCTGTTGCAACAGACCTTCCATACCGTAGGCAAACTGCGGTTCGGTGATCTCGCGAGCGTAGGTTGGGCTGACTGCCGTAATGTGATCGGCATAGTACAGACCGGCCTTCAGGAAAGAGATTTGTCCGTTGAATTCCAGCCCATGAATATTAAAGAACGACCATGGCAATTGGATGTCATTCATGTGATGTGCATAAAACATGCCTTGATAGGCCAGGTTGTGCACAGTAAACACCGACTTCGCCGGACGCCCGCGCGCCGCCAGATACGCAGGCGCAAGGCCTGCATGCCAGTCGTGCGCATGCACCACATCAGGACGCCAGAATGGGTCAAGCCCGCTGGCCATTTCTGCCCCAACCCACCCCAGCAGCGCAAAACGCAATACGTTGTCGGTATAGGCAAATAAGTTGGTATCGTGATACGGGCTTCCCGGACGATCATAGAGATGCGGCGCGTCAATCAGGTATATGCCAACCCCGTTGTAATGACCGAACAACAGCGTGATATGTCCGGCGAAGGTATCACGACGGGATACTACCTGCGCATCGGTCACGCCACGGCGAATATCGGGAAATGCAGGCAACAGTACGCGAGCGTCAACGCCGTCTGCGATTTGTGCTGCGGGTAATGCCCCAATAACATCAGCCAGACCGCCGGTTTTAAGCAGCGGGAACATCTCTGAACATACATGTAAAACCTGCATTATCGCTCCTGTTTATGCCCTAACTTCCGTAGCATTTCGCGCGTTACCAGCACGATGCCTTCTTCTGAACGATAGAAACGACGTGCATCTTCCTCTGCGTTTTCACCAATCACCATGCCTTCCGGAATAACACAAGCACGATCGATGACGCAGCGGCGCAGACGGCACGAGCGACCTACCCATACTTCCGGTAACAATACGGCGGAATCAATGTTGCAGAATGAATTCACGCGAACGCGCGAGAACAGAACGGACTGCACCACCACCGAACCGGAGATCACACAACCGCCGGATACCAGTGAGTTAAGGGTCATCCCGTGGCTACCGGAGCGATCCTGCACGAATTTCGCTGGCGGTAATGATTCATTGTAGGTGCGAATTGGCCAATTGCGATCGTACATATCCAGTTCCGGCACCACAGAGGCCAGATCGAGGTTCGCTTTCCAGTAAGCTTCCAGCGTACCCACATCGCGCCAGTACGGCTCGGCATCCGGGTCGGATTGTACGCAAGAGAGCGGGAACGGGTGCGCATAGGCCAGACCGGCTTCGGTGATCTTGGGAATCAAATCTTTGCCAAAGTCGTGGCTGGAGTTCTCATCGCGATCGTCTTCTTCCAGCAGTTCATACAGATAGTCGGCGTCAAAGACGTAAATACCCATACTCGCCAGAGATTTGCTCGGATCGTTCGGCATTGACGGCGGGTTAGCTGGTTTTTCAACGAATTCGATAATTTTATCGTTCTCATCAACCGCCATAACGCCAAACGCGGAGGCTTCTTCAATCGGTACTGGCATACAAGCAACGGTGCAACGTGCACCTTTTTCGACGTGGTCGATAAGCATACGCGAGTAGTCTTGCTTGTAGATATGGTCGCCCGCCAGGATCACCACGTATTCCGCTTTATAACGGCGGATAATGTCGAGGTTTTGGGTGACCGCATCTGCGGTGCCGCGATACCAGTTTTCCCCTTTCATTCTCTGCTGTGCTGGCAGCAGATCGACAAACTCGTTCATTTCTTCATTGAAGAATGACCAGCCGCGCTGGATGTGCTGCACCAGAGTGTGGGACTGGTACTGGGTGATCACGCCCATACGACGGATCCCGGAGTTGATGCAGTTAGACAGCGCAAAGTCGATAATGCGGAACTTACCGCCGAAGTGTACGGCCGGTTTTGCTCGCTTATTGGTTAAATCCTTCAGGCGGGTACCACGTCCTCCCGCCAGTATCAGGGCAACAGATTTCAATGGCAGCTGGCGCGCCAACATTAAGTGATCGTTCTTCTCTAAACTAACCATGACTAACTCCTTTTTTATCATCTCTGGAACACACACAATCCGTGTGCAGGTCCCTGCCAGACAGCCGTAATCACTGGGTTATCCTCTCCAGCGAATGGGGGAATGGCGTGCCACTCCCCAGCAGGTAAAACAATCTCTGTTACCTCAAGCGTGGCGTTAATTGCGATCAAAAAGCGATCCGAGAGCAGAATTTGCAGCTGTTTCGGCCCGTTTTGCCACTCATCCGTGCTTAAAGGTTGAGCATATCGATTTAGCCAACGGACATTGCCGTCGCCTTCTTCCCACCAGCGATTCTCCATCAAAGCGGGAATGCGCTTGCGCAGATGGATTAACGCGGCGGTAAATGCGGTTAAACCACTGCTTGCCTGCGACCAGTCCAACCAGGTTAATTGGTTATCCTGACAGTAGGCATTGTTATTGCCACGCTGGCTGTGACCATGTTCGTCACCGGCCAGTAACATCGGCGTACCCTGGGAGAGCAACAACGTTGTTAACAGGGCGTGAATGCTGTCGCGCCGCCGTTCAACCAGATCAAGAGTACCGCCTAACCCTTCTTTACCATGATTGTTACTGTAATTGTTGTTGGTCCCGTCGCGATTTTCTTCTCCGTTTGCTTCATTGTGTTTATGGTTGAAGCAAACGCAGTCGCGAAGCGTAAAACCGTCATGCGCGGTGACGAGATTAATCGCGGCACTCGGCAGACGACCATTACGTTTAAAAACATCGCTGGAGGCAGCAAAACGCCCGGCAAACGCTCCCAGAGGTAAATCATAATGCAGCCAGAAACGACGGGCTGCATCGCGGAAATGATCGTTCCACTCGGCAAACAGCGGCGGGAAATTTCCCACCTGATAACCACCAGGAGCGATATCCCACGGTTCAGCAATTAACTTCACCTGCGAGAGCACCGGGCAGTTCTGGATAGCGGTAAACAACGGCGCATCCTGACGAAACTCTGGCGTACGGCCCATGACTGCCGCCAGATCAAAGCGGAAACCATCGACGTGGCAGGTTTCTACCCAATAACGCAGGCAGGCGCTGGCATAATCTACCACCGCCGGATGACTCAAATTGAGCGTGTTACCACAACCGGTCCAGTTGTGATAATCGCCGTCTTCTCTTATCCAATAATAGCTACGGTTGTCGATCCCACGCAGCGAGAATAACGGGCCGTCGAGGTCCAGTTCCGCACTATGGTTGAGCACGATATCAAGAATGACTTCGATACCCGCTTTATGCAGTGCTTTGATTGCATCGCGAAACTCATCCAGCGCCGTTTCTGGGGAGCAGGCATACGCCGGATGCAGCGCAAACATCGCCACCGGGTTATAACCCCAGTAGTTACTAAGCCCCATACGTTGCAGACGTGGTTCGCTGGCAAATTGTGCCACCGGCAGCAGTTCCAGCGCGGTAATGCCCAACTGTTTCAAATAGTTGATCATCACCGGATGCCCCAGGGCTTTATAAGTGCCGCGGATATTGACCGGGATCTCCGGGTGCAGATACGTTAATCCTTTGACATGGGCTTCATAAATGATGGTGCTGCCCCACGGCGTGCGCGGCGGGGCATCATCCTCCCAGTCATAGTGATCAACCACCACTACGCATTTCGGCGCAATGGAGGCGTTGTCGCGATAGTCAGGTTCATTATGACCGGCGTGCAGCAGCGGGTTATCTTTAAACTCCCCGTCAATTTGCCGCGCGCAAGGATCAATCAACAACTTCGCCGGGTTAAAGCGATGCCCCTCGGCAGGTTGCCAGGGGCCATGAACGCGATAACCATAACGCAAACCCGGGCGCGCATCCGGCAGATAACCGTGCCAAATGTCGCCACTGTGCCCTGGCAAGTCATAGCGATGTTCCTGGCCATTGGCATCAAAGACACACAGCTCTACCCGCTCGGCATGAGCGGAGAAAAGTGTGAAGTTGACGCCCTGACCGTCGTAATGCGCGCCGAGGGGAGTGGGTTTGCCAATGGCGAGTTGTGTCATTCTGCCTCCCGAACCAGCCAGATAGTGGCCAGAGGTGGTAGCGTCAGGCTCAGTGAATGCTGACGACCGTGGCTGGCAATCTCATCGCTGTGTACTGCGCCGCCATTGCCTGCATTACTGCCGTGATAGTGCATGGAATCGGTATTGAGGATTTCACGCCATTTACCCGGCTGGTTAATACCGAAGCGATAATCATGACGCGGCACCGGTGTAAAGTTACTGGCAACGATGATTTCGTTACCCTCTTTATCGCGACGCACAAAGATCAGCACCGAGCGTTCTTTGTCATCCACCACCAGCCATTCAAAGCCGTACGGGTCAAAATCCAGTTCATGCATTGCTTTATGGTGGCAGTAGGTGTGGTTCAGATCGCGCACCAGACGCTGGACACCGTGGTGCCAGTTATCGCCGCCTTCCAACAGATGCCAGTCGAGGCTGGCGTCATGGTTCCACTCGCGGCCCTGGGCAAATTCGTTCCCCATGAACAGTAGTTTCTTGCCCGGGAATGCCCACATCCAGCCGTAGTAGGCGCGCAGGTTAGCGAATTTCTGCCATGCGTCGCCCGGCATCCGGTCGAGAATCGATTTTTTACCGTGGACCACTTCATCATGCGACAACGGCAGGACGAAGTTTTCAGTGTAGTTGTAGAGCATCCCGAAGGTCAGTTTATCGTGATGATACTGACGATAAATCGGGTCGAGCTTCATGTAGTCCAGGGTGTCATGCATCCAGCCGAGGTTCCACTTGTACCAGAAGCCCAGACCGCCCATATCCTGCGGACGAGAAACGCCAGGGAAATCGGTAGACTCCTCCGCCATTGTCACTGCACCGGAAACCTGCTCACCAAGAATACGGTTGGTATTACGCAAGAATTCAATCGCTTCAAGATTCTCGCGACCGCCAAATTCGTTCGGGATCCATTCCCCCTCTTTACGGCTGTAGTCGCGATAAATCATTGACGCCACCGCATCGACGCGCAGCGCATCAATACCAAAACGTTCAATCCAGTAAAGTGCGTTACCGACAAGGAAGTTACTGACTTCACGGCGACCATAGTTGTAGATCAGCGTGTTCCAGTCCTGATGATAGCCTTCGCGCGGATCGCTGTGTTCATACAAGTTCGTGCCATCAAATTCGGCAAGCGCAAAGTCATCGGTCGGGAAGTGGCCTGGCACCCAGTCGAGAATCACGTTCAGACCAGCTGCGTGTGCGGCATCAATGAAATAACGGAAGTCGTCGCGAGTACCAAAACGGCGGGTCGGTGCATACAGGCCGGTTGGCTGATAACCCCAACTGCCATCGAAGGGATGCTCGTTAATGGGCAGTAGCTCGAGATGGGTAAAGCCCATCCATTTAGCATAAGGCACCAGTTGATCGGCCAGCTCGCGGTAGCTCAACCAGAAATTGTTGTCGGTGTGGCGACGCCAGGAGCCCAGGTGAACTTCATAAATAGAGATTGGCGCATCAAACTGATTCGCTTTTTTGCGCTCTTCAGTCTGCACAACCTTTTCCGGCAGCCCGCAAATAAGAGACGCGGTTTCCGGGCGCATTTGCGCTTCGAAGGCATAAGGGTCGGACTTCAGACGCAAGTTGCCATTGGCATCAATCATCTCGTATTTATAGAGCTGACCGTTATGCGCCCCGGGGATAAACAGTTCCCAGATTCCGCTCTCTTTACGCAGTCGCATCGGATGACGGCGACCGTCCCAGTAGTTGAATTGCCCAACCACCGAGACCCGACGGGCGTTTGGAGCCCAGACAGAAAAACGCGTACCTGTGACGCCATCCATAGTATCTGCATGCGCGCCTAAGGTTTCATACGGACGTAGGTGAGTACCTTCAGATAATAGCCAGGCATCCATTTCCTGGATTAGCGGGCCAAAACGGTAAGGATCATCAATCAGGTTTTGCTGACCATGCCAGACAACAGCCAACTGATAGCGGAAAAAATTCTTACGTCGCGGAATGACACCGCTAAAGAATCCCCGTGAGTCGAGACACTCCAGTTTTGCGAGTTTGCGCCCGGTTTTCGGTTCAATCACCCACACATCGGTAGCGTCGGGTAAAAGGGCACGGACTTCCAGTCCCGCGGTGGTTTTATGCATCCCCAGTACGGAAAAAGGATCCGCAAAATGGCCTGCAATTAGCGCGTTAATCACGTCTCTATCGATACGATCGGACATGCTTGTCTTCCTGTTTTATTGTGTCACCCCATCCAACTGAATTTTTGACTTCTGGTTGTGACATTTTTTTGACCTGAACGGCGCAGCACTCTGTGCATCCTCTCTGCGTCGTCCTCACTTCAGGTAAGGCTGTGAATACTCGTGTATTCCGCCACCCTTAAAGAATAGCCAATGCTCTATTTAACTCCCGGTAAATCATGAAACATCTGCGCTTACTCCTGTATTACGCACTAGCAGGGGCGGCATCGCGCCCCAGATTTAATGAATAAAGATTACGCCAGTTGACGAAGCATCCGACGCAGCGGCTCCGCGGCCCCCCACAGCAACTGGTCGCCCACGGTAAAGGCTGACAGGAACTCCGGTCCCATATTCAGCTTACGCAGGCGGCCTACCGGCGTGGTCAGCGTGCCGGTAACGGCAGCTGGGGTTAGCTCACGCATAGTGATTTCCCGATCGTTCGGAACAACTTTCGCCCACGGATTGTGCGCAGCCAGCAGTTCTTCCACGGTCGGAATAGACACATCTTTTTTCAATTTAATAGTGAATGCCTGGCTGTGGCAGCGCAATGCCCCGACACGCACACATAAACCATCTACCGGAATTACGGAAGATGTGTTGAGGATCTTGTTGGTTTCCGCCTGCCCTTTCCACTCTTCGCGGCTCTGACCGTTATCAAGCTGTTTGTCGATCCACGGAATCAGGCTACCCGCCAGCGGCACGCCAAAGTTATCTACCGGCAGCTCACCGCTACGGGTTAAGGTTGTGACTTTGCGTTCGATATCGAGAATAGCAGAGGACGGGTTCGCGAGTTCATCTGCCACATGGCCATACAGATGGCCCATTTGGGTTAATAACTCACGCATATGTCGCGCACCACCGCCGGAAGCGGCCTGGTAGGTTGCAACGGACACCCAATCAACAAGATCATTGGCGAATAAACCCCCCAGCGACATCAACATCAGGCTTACGGTACAGTTACCGCCAACAAAAGTCCTGATGCCATTATTTAATCCGTCGGTAATGACGTCCTGATTGACGGGGTCAAGAATGATGATGGCGTCATCTTTCATGCGCAGAGATGATGCTGCGTCAATCCAGTAACCTTGCCATCCGCTTTCACGAAGCTTTGGATAGATTTCGTTGGTATAATCGCCGCCCTGACAGGTCACAATGATATCGAGGGCCTTTAGCGCCTCCAGATCAAAGGCATCCTGAAGTGTGCCAGTGGTTCCGCCAAAAGACGGCGCAGCCTGACCAAGCTGAGAAGTAGAAAAGAAGACAGGGCGAATGGCGTCGAAGTCGCGCTCTTCAACCATGCGTTGCATGAGAACGGAGCCGACCATACCGCGCCAGCCGATAAAACCAACATTTTTCATAAGCGTTTTTTCCTGCAAAGATGTGTGCTGTATAAATGTGCCGGTCTCCTCCTGGCACATCTTTCACCATACAAAAAGCAGCCAAAGTCGCAAGTGAAATTAATCAATGATAGCGAAGCCATCAGTAATGCGACTTATCCTGCTTTGTTAGCACGCAGAAAGTCCGCGGCAATTATCAGGGAATTTGAGTTATGAATGAAATCATTTCTGCAGCAGTTTTATTGATCCTGATTATGGATCCGCTCGGAAACCTACCTATTTTCATGTCCGTACTGAAACATACTGAACCGAAAAGACGGCGGGCAATCATGGTGCGGGAGTTGCTTATTGCTCTCCTGGTGATGCTGGTGTTCCTGTTTGCGGGTGAGAAAATTCTGGCATTTCTCAGCCTGCGAGCAGAAACCGTCTCCATTTCTGGCGGCATCATTCTGTTTCTGATCGCCATTAAGATGATTTTCCCCAGCGCTTCAGGAAATAGCAGCGGGCTTCCGGCAGGTGAAGAGCCGTTTATCGTGCCGTTGGCAATTCCGTTAGTCGCCGGGCCGACTATTCTCGCCACGCTGATGTTGTTGTCTCATCAGTACCCGAATCAGATGGGACATCTGGTAATTGCTCTGCTGCTGGCCTGGGGTGGCACCTTTGTCATCCTGCTACAGTCTTCGCTATTTTTACGTCTGCTGGGCGAGAAAGGGGTGAATGCACTTGAACGCCTGATGGGATTGATTCTGGTGATGATGGCAACTCAGATGTTCCTCGACGGCATTCGAATGTGGATGAAGGGGTAACGAGGAGAGTTTTTCGAAAAGAGCCCGGTAGCGTCAGAACTACCGGGTAAACAAACTTAACTCAACAGCTGGAACGCAATCATCCCAACGATGGCACCGACAGTGCCGAGGATGGTTTCCATCATGGTCCAGGTTTTAAGCGTTTCGGCTTCGGTCGCGCCGGTAAATTTACCGAACAACCAGAAACCCGCGTCGTTAACGTGGCTGACAACAATCGAACCACCGGCGATACAAATCGACAGCGCCGCCATTTGCGCACCGGAGTAGTTCAGTTGTTCAATGACCGGCATTACCAATCCCACCGCCGTTAAACAGGCAACGGTAGCAGAACCCTGAATGATGCGCACTGCAGCTGCCAGCACGAAGCAGGTGATGGCAATCGGCAGGCCCATGCCGGTTAACGCTTCGCCCAGTGCCGGACCGACACCAGAGTCAACCAGCACCTGTTTGAACACGCCGCCCGCACCAATCACCAGCAGAATGATCCCCGCCGGTTGCAGCGCGTGACCGCAAATCTCCATCACTTTGTCTTTTGGCATACCCTGACGCATTGCCAGACCGTAAATCGCCACCAGGCAAGCAACCAGAATCGCGGTAAACGGATGGCCGATAAACTCGAACCATTCGTAAGCAGTAGAGCCTTCTGGCACAAAACGCGCGGCAATGGTTTTCAGCCCCACCAGCACCAGTGGCAACAGGATCAGCGACAGGCTGAATCCGAAGGACGGCATTTTGCCTTCGCCGAGATGCGGTTCGCTGATGTCGTCAGGAATATGCAACTCCACGTAGCGGCTGATGAAATTACCCCACAGCGGCCCGGCAATAATCATTCCCGGAATTGCCGCGCACAGGCCAATCAGGATCATCCAGCCAAAATCGGCATTCATCTGCGATGCCAGCAGCATTGGCGCTGGCCCAGGCACCAGGAACGCAGCCGCTGCCGCCACGCCGGCGAATAATGGGATTACCAGCTTCACCAGGTTCGTGCCGGTGTGGCGCGCCATTGAGAAAGCAACGCTAATCAGCAGAACAATCGCCACTTCAAAGAACAGCGGTAGCGCACAAACCAGCCCCGCAAGGCCGATGGCATAATGCACGCGGCTGTGACCGAAGGATTTGAGCATTTTGACGGCAATCTGATCGACCGCGCCGGTTTCATGTAAGATCTTACCAAACATGGCTCCCAGAGCGACAACCACCGCCAGGAAGCCGAGGGTGCCTCCCATCCCTTTTTCCATCGTCGCTGCGATTTTATCGAGCGGCATACCGGAAAAAAGGCCAGCCCCCATGGACACCACCATTAAAGCCAGGAAAGCGTGCATACGCGCCTTCATGACTAAAAACAGCAGCAGTAAAACAGACCCTACTGCTGTTAAAACAAGCGTTAATGTAGTCACTACTTATTTGCCTTTTTTAATAACCTCAATGGTGCTTGCCACAACACCTTCCAGCGGTTGATCAATATCCACCACCAGTACATCGGTTTCGTCCGCACCCGGCTCCTGCAGCGTTTCAAACTGCGTCACCAGCATTTGGGTTTTAAAGAAATGGCCTTTGCGCGCTTTCAGGCGGCTTTCAATCACATCAAAATCGCCTTTCAGGTAGATGAAAGAGAGATTAGGATTACCTTCACGCAGCAAGTCGCGATAGTGTTTTTTCAGTGCAGAACAGACGATCAGCGATACTTTATTGGTGCGCTGCATAGCAAACGCGGCGTCGTTCAGCGCCTGCAACCACGGTTTGCGATCGTCGTCATTCAGCGGTTCGCCAGACGCCATTTTTTCGATATTGCAGCGCGGATGGAGGAAATCGCCATCAAGAAACGCGGCATGAAGTTGATGCGCCACTTCACTGGCGACCGCAGATTTGCCGCTGCCCGATACGCCCATCAAGACGTAAATGTGGTGATCATGGTTAGTCGTGCTCAAAGTGGTGCCCCCACAATACAAGAATTAAAAATGTTACGGGTAACTGTTATCGGTAACATTGTCCAGCCGGACAATATCAGAAGCAATATCCATCCGTGCCTTAAGTGTATAAGTGTGAGCTACTTCAAATTTGTAGGCTTAAATAGATCCGCCCGGTGACAAGGTGAAACCTAAATCTAACATTTTCGGTGTCACAGATTCGCCACGAATACGCGCCAGCAGGCGCTCAGCGCCAATGCTGCCCATCCGCTCACGCGGCGTCAGCACACTCGCCAGCCGTGGCTCCATCACCTGACCAATGTCATGACCGTGGAAACCGGCAATCGCCATATCGTCAGGAACTTTTAACCCCAGACGCTGACATTCAAACGCCGCGCCGACCGCCAGGTCATCATTAGTACAGAACACGCCATCCAGCTGCGGATATTCCCGCCGCGCCTGGCGAATCAGTTCAATACCGGAAGAGTAAGAAGAAGATTGCTCAACCATCACGCTATACGGCACCAGGCCTGCATCCAGCATCGCCTGTTCGTATCCCTTCTGTTTGATGATAGTACGTTCGTCGAGGCGTGCGCCGAGATAGGCAATGTGACGATGCCCGCGAGCAATAATGGCGGTGGTCATCTGGCGTGCCGCTTCAAAGTTATCAAAACCGACGGCGATATCGAGGCACGGCGACTTACTGTCCATCAACTCCACCACCGGAATCCCCGCCACTTCAATCATCTTTAAGGTACGCGGCGTGTGGGTACGTTCGGTGAGGATCAGGCCGTCGATATTCCATGAGAGCATTGATTCGAGGCGTTCTTGCTCCATTTCCGGTTTATAACCGTAGTGCGCCAGCATGGTTTGATAACCGTGCGCGTCGGTGACGCTTTCGATTCCGCGTAATACTTCCGCGAAAACCTGGTTGGTGAGAGAAGGTAACAGGACGCCAATCGCCCGGCTGGTGGCGTTAGAGAGTATATCGGGCGCGCGATTGGGAATATAACCCAGTTCATCAAGAGCGGCGGCAATCTTGCCGCGTAGAGCGACGGAAACCTGCTCCGGGTTGCGTAAAAAACGGCTGACCGTCATTTTAGTCACGCCTACACGGTCAGCCACATCCTGAAGTACGGGTCTTTTCTTTTTCATCGTCCTGAAGGTACAAAAGAGATAGATTCTCTTAGTTTAACACGGACGCATCACAACCTTCCTGATTCCTCAGGAAGGTTTGTGAGATAAATTTAGACTGGCGGTAAATCGAACAGCAGGATTTCGCTGTCGCTATTAGCATGGATGGAAATCGCCTGCTCATCCCAGATTGCCAGACCATCGCTGGTCGAAGCTTTTACGCCGTTAATGGTGACATTACCTTTCACCACCTGGATCCAGACGCGGCGTTCAGCGGCAATCTGATGCACCGACTGCTCATCTTTCACCAGCGCCCAACGATACAGTTCCATATCCTGATGCACTTTCAATGAACCATCTCGCGCATCCGGCGAAAGCACCAGTTGTTTGCCCTGCACGGCATCGAAGCGACGCTGTTCATAACGCGGCGTAATACCGTTTTCTTCAGGCATGATCCAGATCTGATACAGATGCAGACGCTCGGTGCTGCTTGGGTTGTACTCTGAGTGACGAATACCCGTACCCGCACTCATAATCTGGAACTCACCCGCCGGAACCTGCTCTTTATTGCCCATGCTGTCCTGGTGCTCAACAGTACCTTCCAGCACGTAGGTCAAAATTTCCATATCTTTATGCGGGTGAGTGCCGAAGCCCTGCCCTGCTTCAATCACGTCGTCGTTAATCACGCGCAGCGCAGAGAAGCCCATAAAATTCGGATCGTAATAGTTGGCAAAAGAGAAAGTATGCCAGGAGTCCAGCCAGCCATGATTTGCATGACCGCGTTCATTTGCTTTGCGTAAGTAGATCATTTGTATTCGCCCCCTGAATGATTTCGATGGGCTTAGTGTGGACCCGATCCGCCTGGGATGATAGAGGGTGAAAATTGACCCCTCTGTTCAAAAAAATTGAACTATTCGAGGGGCCATCAAACTTACCTCGCGAGAGTCACTGCGGAGGGAGAAGCTTGCTCAAAACCGCGTTCAAGGATTTCCAGATTCGTAAGAACTTCAGATTCCTTGACGTAATTTGGCGCACCGTTGGTGATGGTTTGATACAACGCATCATAAACGCGCCCATAATCGCCCATCTCTGGCTTCATCTCTTCTCTTACCGTCACGCCCTCGTCATTGACATACTCCAGCACACCGACCGAATCATCCGCTGCGAATCCTGGTTCGCCCGGCATAATATTAGCCTTCAGGCTGGTTTCCTGCTGGTCGATACCGTATTTAATAAACGAACCTTTCTTACCGTGAACGATAAATTTCGGATAATCGATTTTCACCAGATGGCTGGTTTTGACGATGGCTTTTAGATCGCCATAAAACAGCTGCGCTTCAAAGGTGTCGTCCGGATTGGCTTTATTACGCAGGCTGCGGATGTCATAAGCGACGTGATCCGGGCGACCGAACAGAGAAATAATCTGGTCCATCGTATGCACACCAAGGCCATAGAACGCGCCATCCTGCGGCAGCCCCGGTTTGGTTTCTGCCACCGGGCGGTAATAGTCAAAATGGCTTTCCACTTCGACAATCTCTCCCAGCTTGCCGCTTTCAATCGCTTTTTTCGCTGTCAGGAAGCAGGAATCAAAGCGACGATTCTGATACGGCGTAACGATCAGCCCTTTGCTTTTCGCCAGTGCAAACAGCTCTTTCGCCTGCGCAATTGTCGGAGTGAACGGTTTTTCGACCAGCACATTTTTCCCGGCTTCCAGCGCGCGCTTCGCGTACTCGAAGTGGCTGTCCGCGTGGGTGCAGACGACAACCAGCTTAACATCGGGATCGTTTAGCACTTCGTCGAGATCGCTGGTGAAATGGATATGGGAATAAATGGGGGCCTGTTCTTCCGGCTTCGCATGGCGGCGAAAAATATGCGCGACATGCCAGCTATCCTTGCGGTTAAGTACATACGGCAGATGGTAACGGGTGGTGCTTTTGCCGAAGCCAATAAAGGCGCAGTTAATGACCATGATTTCGTCCTTTTTAAGGTGGTTATTTACACCTTAGCGCAAAGCGGACGTGGTTCCTACTGGAGTGCGCATAACGAACACAAGCACTTCCCGGGGATAAATTGAGAACGAAAGATCAAAAAAAAAGCCAGCACCCGGCTGGCTAAGTAATACTGGAAGCAATGTGAGCAATGTCGTGCTTTCAGGTTCTCCGCGAGGGTCTTCCTGATCGCGAGACAATAATAATCATTCTCATTCGCACTTGTCCAACACTTTTTGCAAAAAAATGCATTTGACTCGCATTTGAAAGTCAATGATGTTGAAAGGGACATTTACCCCAAAGAGGACAAAGGAATGAGTGAGATAGTAATACGCCACGCAGAAACACGCGATTACGAGGCCATCAGGCAGATTCACGCCCAGCCGGAGGTGTATTACAACACGCTACAGGTGCCTCATCCTTCAGAACAAATGTGGCTGGAACGACTCACCGCTCGCCCTGGCATCAAGCAGTTAGTCGCCTGTATTGATGGAATCGTCGTAGGCCATCTCACCATTGACGTGCAACAACGCCCACGCCGCAGTCATGTTGCCGATTTTGGTATCTGTGTCGACTCCCGTTGGAAGAACCACGGCGTCGCCAGCGCCCTGATGCGAGAGATGATTGAAATGTGCGACAACTGGTTGCGGGTAGATCGTATTGAGCTAACGGTGTTCGTCGATAACGCGCCAGCAATTAAGGTCTATAAAAAATTTGGCTTTGAGATTGAAGGGACTGGCAAGAAGTACGCGCTGCGTAATGGTGAATATGTCGATGCGTATTATATGGCGCGGGTGAAGTAAGATAGTGCCCTTTTTCTGAGATGGAAAAAGGGTGTCATTCAAAATCGGCATACCTTCCTTTAAGGTATTTATTTTCCCAATAAATATATGAGATTTACCTCATAATTACTTCCTAAAGTGTAATATTTTATTTTTTAATATATACGCCTACAATTTCCTGGAGTAAATAAATAACAATTAACAAGCATAATATTGCCATTGATAAAATAGCATGCCATAAAAGGACTTTTCAGGGATGAGTAATATTGTTTATCTGACAGTAACGGGAGAACAACAAGGAAGCATCTCCGCAGGTTGTGGGACTACTGAATCTATAGGTAATCGCTGGCAGAGCGGGCATGAGGATGAAATATTTACATTCTCACTCTTAAATAGTATTACTAATACGGGGCTTGGTTCACAGTTCCATGGTATAACATTTTGTAAATTAATTGATAAAAGCACTCCATTATTTATTAATTCCATTAACAATAATGAACAATTATTTATGGAATTTGACTTCTATCGAATAAATAGATTTGGTAGATGGGAAAAGTATTATTATATACAACTAAGAGGCGCTTTTTTATCGGCTATTCATCACCAGATCTTTGAAAACCAACTGGATACAGAAACAATAACTGTTAGTTATGAATTTATCCTCTGCCAACATCTTATCACTAACACCGAGTTCAGCTATTTGGCACTCCCTGAAAATTATAACCGCTTGTTTTTACCAAATTCAAAAAACAAAACAAATAATGGTTTAAAAACGTTAAACAGCGAAGCTGTTGGCAGGCTACTTGCTGCTGGTGGCGTATACAATGGGAACATTGAAGGATTCAGAGATACTGCGGAAAAACTGGGTGGAGATGCAATCAAAGGCTATGATCAAATACTAAATGAAAAAACAGCGGGCATAGCGATAGCAACAGCATCTATTCTTTTAACAAAGCGTTCTAATGTTGATACATATACAGAAATAAATAGTTACTTAGGCAAACTTAGAGGCCAACAAAAACTTCTTGATAGTATAGACATAATAGAAATAATATACATTAAGAGACCTTCAAAAGACTTAGCTAACTTACGAAAGGAGTTTAATAAAAATGTAAGAAAAAATTTTCTTATCAAACTTGCAAAAACCTCCGAAGCATCTGGAAGATTCAACGCCGAAGACCTTTTAAGAATGAGAAAGGGCAATGTTCCTCTAAATTATAATGTACACCATAAACTATCTCTAGATGATGGTGGTACTAATGATTTGGAAAATTTAGTATTAATCGAAAACGAACCATATCATAAGGTTTTTACTAACATGCAATCACGAATAGCTAAGAGAATATTAGTGGGTGAAAGCAAAATCACTCCCTGGGCCATTCCATCTGGCTCAATTTATCCTCCCATGAAAAATATTATGGAACCCACAAAATGATGACTAAAACCCAAATAAGTAAATTAAAAAAAATGATGAATGATTTAGACTATCCATTTGAAGCACCGCTCAAGGAATCATTTATTGAAAGTATAATCCAAATAAAATTTAATTCTAACTCAACTAATTGCCTGGAGAAGTTATGTAATGAAGTTAGTATTCTCTTTAATAATCAACCTGATTATCTTACTTTTTTAAGAGCAATGGATGGATTCGAAGTTAATGGATTACGATTATTTAGCCTCTCGATTCCAGAACCTTCAGTTAAAAACCTTTTTGCCGTAAATGAATTTTATAGAGATAATGATGATTTCATAAATCCTGACTTACAAGAACGGTTAGTGATCGGGGATGATAGCATTTCAATATTTACTTATGACATTAAAAGTAACTTTTTTGAAATTAGAGATAATATTGGCACAGAAAATATATTCAGTTCGTTTAGTGATTTCTCTTCATTCTTAAACGAAATCATGGACAGTTGTTCATAATAATAAAAAGGTAACCAAAATCATTGTAAACCATGCCATCTTTTTAGAGTTTACCAGCAGTAAATTTCTTGATCGAAATTTATCAATACAAGCTATAGAAAAACTTACAACGGAACTACACTCCTTAAGTGAGATGGACCGAAGACATGTAGTCGCTATTTAAACTGAAATAGCTAATGGCGATGATGATCTTAGTGACATGTTGATTTGGTTAGACTTTTACCCGAATCATAAGATTCTGATATCTTAAATGAGCAAATCCGGTTCGACGTTCTGGAAAATAAATCACAAAATATTAGCAGATACTTATTTTGTGACTATACCTTATCCGATGAACTCTTTTCAAAACCAGCATTTAATAATATCTTTGACGAAGATGAACGCGTCTTTGCTCAATGTATAACGCAGGAATAATAATATAACGCTAAACAATAATATTTATTATAATTATGATTACTTATCACGACGCATTCGCGGAAGCGAACAATTACCTCGATGATGCAAATCTCCCGGTCGTCATTACTCTACATGGACGCTTTAGCCAGGGCTGGTATTTCTGTTTCGAAGCACGAGAATTTCTCGAAACTGGAGATGAGGCCGCGCGCTTAGCTGGTAACGCACCTTTTATTGTTGATAAAGGCAGTGGTGAAATTCATTCTCTGGGAACGACAAAGCCACTGGAAGAATATCTACAGGATTATGAAATAAAAAAGGCTACCTTCGGCTTGCCCTGACAATACGGCCCTCTTCCCACTAAGAGGGCCGCTAACCTTAATACCCCGCCGTTAAATCATCCACCGAGCGCGGGTCGGATGCACCGTACAGCTCACCGTCCGGCCCAACCATAATGCTTTGTGTACTGCCCATCGCCTCTTTCAGCGCCACTTTCTGACCTTTTGCTTCCAGCAGCTTGATCGTATCCGGGCTAAACCCTTTTTCGACACGCAGCTCGTCCGGCAACCACTGATGGTGGAAACGCGGCGCATTGGTCGCTTCGGCGACGTTCATTCCATAATCGATGCTATTCACCACCATTTGCAGCACAGTGGTGATAATCCGGCTACCGCCTGGGCTTCCGGTGACCAGCCAGGTTTTACCATCCTTGACCACAATGGTTGGTGACATCGACGACAGAGGGCGTTTATTCGGCCCGACGGCGTTGGCATCGCCGCCCACCAGCCCGTAAACGTTCGGTACGCCTGGTTTGGCGGAGAAATCATCCATCTGGTTATTGAGCAAAATACCGCTCTCGCCCGCGACAATGCCCGTACCGAAGGTGGTGTTCAGCGTATAGGTCACCGCCACGGCGTTACCGTCTTTATCCACTACTGAGTAATGGGTAGTTTGATTACTCTCATAAGGCGCAAGCTTGCCAGGACGAATTTCGCTGAATGGCTTCGCTTTATTGATATCGATTTGATCGGCAATAGATTTGGCATAGGCTTTATTGGTCAGCGCCTGCCACGGTACTTTGACAAAATCCGGGTCGCCAAGATATTCCGAGCGGTCGGCATAGGCGTATTTCTCAGCTTCTGCCATGATTTGCATCGCGTCGGCGCTGCCAAAGCCGTACTTCTGCATATCGAAGTTTTCCAGAATATTGAGGATTTGTACGATATGAATACCGCCGGAAGATGGCGGTGGCATGGAGTAAACCTGATACCCGCGATAATCGCCGCTTATCGGTGTGCGTTCGACCGCTTTATATGCCGCTAAATCTTCTTTGCTGATCAAGCCACCGTTTTTCTGCATCTCCTGGGCAATCTGTTCCGCTATCGTGCCTTTGTAGAATTCATCCGGGCCGTTTTCGGCAATCATCTCCAGGCTCTTTGCCAGGTTCGCCTGCACCAGCTTGTCGCCCTTTTTCAGCGGTTCGCCCTCTTTCCAGAAGATAGCTTTGCTGTTTTCGTGGTTCGGCAGCACTTCACTGCCGTAGGTTTTGAGATCGTCAGCCAGCGCGTCGTTAACGATAAAACCATCGCGTGCCAGTTTAAACGCCGGTTGCACCACTTTATTCAACGGCATGGTGCCGTATTTATCCAGCGCCAACGAGAAACCCGCTACCGTACCGGGTGTGCCGGAAGCCAGATGCGAAGTGAGTGATTTGTTGCTGTCCGGGTTGCCCTGATCATCGAGGAACATATCGCGGGTCGCTTTGGCGGGTGCCATTTCGCGGAAATCGATAGCCGTGGTATTGCCATTTTTCGAGCGGATCAGCATAAAACCACCGCCGCCCAGATTCCCTGCCTGCGGATGCGTTACTGCCAGCGCGTAGCCCACCGCCACGGCAGCATCAACGGCATTCCCGCCCTCCTTGAGGATATCCACCCCCACCTGAGTGGCAGTAGCATCTACAGACGCCACCATTCCCTGCTTAGCGCGTACCGGATGGAAGACATCTTCCTCCACACCATAAGAAACAGGTGGCGCGGCTACCGTACTAAAACAACTTCCTGTGAGCAGAGCAGCAATGGCCACCCGGCGTAAAAACGTCGGTTTTATCATCGTTATTCTCCAGAGATTAAGGGGCAACCCCAGCTAAGCCTGGTATATAACTCTGAATTAATCATCGTTTTGCCGGGAAGCGAGTAAACTTAAAGAATATCTTCAGAGGAGGATACGCGATGAAACGACTTCTGCTTTTGACGGCACTCCTGCCGTTTGTCGGCTTTGCACAGCCCATTAATACTCTGAACAACCCTAACCAGCCGGGATATCAGATCCCCAGCCAGCAGCGGATGCAAACTCAAATGCAGACGCAGCAAATCCAGCAAAAAGGGATGCTGAACCAGCAACTGAAAACGCAAACGCAGCTGCAACAGCAGCATTTAGAAAACCAGATAAACAATAATTCTCAGCGGGTGTTGCAGTCACAGCCGGGGGAGCGAAATCCCGCCCGGCAGCAAATGCTGCCCAACACCAACGGCGGGATGTTAAACAGCAACCGTAATCCGGATAGTTCGTTGAATCAGCAGCATATTCTGCCGGAGAGGAGAAACGGCGACATGCTGAATCAGCCCAGCACGCCGCAGCCTGACATTCCGTTGAAAACTATTGGGCCGTAAAGTTCGGACCAATCACGTCAATCGCATCGGTACAGATGCAATCCACGCCCCAGCGCAGCAACTCTGCCGCGCGCTGGGGTTTATTGACGGTATAAACCAGAATCCGTAATCCGGCATCTTTCAACTGCATCACTCGCGCTTTATCGAGCAACTTATGATTGAGATGAATAGAGACGCAGCCCAGTCGCGCGGTCAATTCTCGCCAGTCGTCGCGCCATTCATCAAGCAATAAACCACGCGGCAGTTCCGGTGCTGCCTGTTGCGCGGCTTCTAAAGCATCAATCTCAAACGATGACAGCAGCGGCGGCGTCATACCGGTCCACAGTTCGCGTGCCGCCAACGCCACCGTTTTGCCCGTTAATGGTCCAGTGCCAGTGGTGGGTTTGATTTCGATATTCGCCATCATCCCGTGTTCGCGGCAGCGTTCCG
Organism: Escherichia sp. WS1118; assembly: GCF_046487695.1. Taxonomy (NCBI): domain Bacteria; kingdom Pseudomonadati; phylum Pseudomonadota; class Gammaproteobacteria; order Enterobacterales; family Enterobacteriaceae; genus Escherichia; species Escherichia sp. WS1118. The sequence goes on from NZ_JBJQIZ010000011.1 coordinate 120,870, forward strand.
CCACCTGCGAAAGCAACGGCAGCGGCTCACCTTTAAACGCTTTGCTGTACCAACTGCCTGCATCCACGCGCAGTAAATCCTGCCAGTTCAGCTCGCCCGCAACGCCCCAACCGTTGCTGGTACGTTCGAGATTATCGTCATGGAGCAGGAAGATCTCGCCATCTTTCGATAACTTTGCGTCAAATTCGATCATCTTATGACCGTATCTTGCCCCGACGTCGATTGCTGCCAGGGTGTTTTCCGGGGCCAGCTTACCGCCACCACGATGGGCGACGATGCGGGGATAAGGCCAGTTACTCATACTCGTTGTCCTGTTTCACCATCAAAAAGATGCAGCTGATTTTCCGGCAGATGCAGCCACAGCGTGCTGCCTGCCGTCGGGCGCTCCTGATGCGCCAGTCGCACCACCAGCTTCTGTTCGCCCCAACGTCCGTGCGCCAGGTTATCTGCGCCGAGGATCTCCAGCGTGTCCATCACCAGCGGCACACCACCTTCTGCCTGCGAGCTTAGCGCTATATGTTCCGGGCGAATGCCGAGGGTCATTTTACGCCCGGCATACTGACGGTAGCCACCGTTTAGCGGCAGCGTAATACCACCATCCAGTTCGAAATGCGTACCTTCGTTATTCACGCGGCCAGCCAGTAGGTTCATCGCCGGGCTGCCGATAAAACTCGCCACAAACAGGCTGGCGGGCTTTTCGTACACTTCAACTGGCGTGCCAATCTGTTCGGCGACGCCGCCGTTCATCACCATTACTCGCTGGGCGAGCGTCATCGCCTCAACCTGATCGTGGGTAACGTAGAGTGAAGTCGTTTTCAGGCGACGGTGCAGCTGTTGCAGTTCAAGACGCATCTGCACACGCAACTTGGCATCGAGGTTAGAGAGCGGCTCATCAAACAGGAACACTGCCGGCTCACGCACAATCGCACGCCCCATCGCCACACGCTGACGCTGACCGCCGGATAGCTCACGCGGGCGGCGCTTAAGCAGGCCGTCCAGCTCCAGAATGCGCGCCGCTTCTTTAACACGTTCGGCAATTTGTTGCTTGCCCATGCCGCGAATTTTCAGCCCCCACGCCATGTTCTCCTCTACGCTCATATGCGGATAGAGCGCGTAGTTCTGGAACACCATCGCAATCCCGCGATCTTTCGGCTCCATTTCGGTGACACGCTTGCGGTCGATCCAGATATCGCCCGTCGTTACCCGCTCCAGTCCGGCAACCATTCGCAATAACGTCGATTTCCCGCAGCCAGACGGCCCGACCATCACGATAAATTCGCCATCCGCCACATCAAGGGTCAGCGGTTTAATGACCTGGGTTTTGCCATCCCAGCTTTTGGTTACTGCCTGTAATTTCAGTCCTGCCATCTTATTTCTCACTATCGACCAGGCCGCGCACGAAGGCACGCTGCATCACTAAAACAATCACTACTGGTGGGATCAGGGTTAACAACATCGCCGCCATCACCGAGTTCCAGTCCGTTGTGCCTTCGCCTGTGGCGATCATCCCTTTAATCCCTGCCACGGTGGTGCCGAGATCAACGTCGGTAATAATCAACAACGGCCACAAATACTGGTTCCAGCCGTAAATAAAGGTGATCACAAACAGCGCCGCCAGATTGGTTTTGGACAGCGGAAAAACGATGTCGCAAAAGAAACGCATTGGCGACGCGCCGTCGATCCGCGCGGCTTCCACCAGTTCATCCGGTAGGGTCATAAAGAACTGGCGAAACAGAAACGTGGCGGTCGCCGAGGCCATCAGCGGCAGCGTTAAACCTGCGTAGCTGTCGAGCATTTTCAGGTTGGCGATGACTTCCACCGTCGGGAAGATACGCACTTCAACCGGCAGCATCAGGGTGATAAAAATCATCCAGAAGAAGAGGTTACGTAGCGGAAAACGAAACCAGACAATGGCAAATGCCGAGAGCATCGAGACGGTAATTTTGCCGAGCGTAATGCTGAACGCCATCACAAAGCTGTTAAGCAACATCCGCCAGAACGGCGCGCTATTCGTGCCTACCCCGTTTACCCAGATGTTGTGGATGTTTTCCAGCAGATGTGTGCCGGGGATTAGCGTCATCGGTGCGGCATAGACTTCTTGTTTATCCAGCGTCGCCGCGACAAACGCCACGTACAGCGGGAAGAGGATCACCGCGATCCCGAGGATCAGCATGGTATGGCTGAATATTGTCAGCCACGGACGGTTCTCAATCATTGGTAACGTACCTTGCTTTCAACATAGCGGAACTGCACCACCGTCAGCACGATGACGAGGAACATCAACACCACCGACTGCGCGGCAGACGAAGCCAAATCCAGTCCGGTAAAGCCTTCACGGTAAATCTTATAAATCAGCGTCGTGGTGGCCTGTACTGGCCCGCCGGACGTGGCGGCGTCGATCACCGGGAAGGTGTCGAAGAAGGCATACACCAGGTTCACCACCAGCAGGAAGAAACTCACCGGAGCGATAAGCGGCAGCGCAATCTTAAAGAAGCGGCGAATCGGGCCAGCCCCATCAATGGCTGCGGCTTCGATCAACGAACGGGGGATGGATTGCAGCGCGGCATAGAAGAACAGAAAGTTGTAGCTGATTTGCTTCCACACTGAGGCAAACACCACCAGGAACATCGCCTGACCGCTGTTTTGCGCGTGGTTCCAGTCGTAGCCGAACTCAGCGAGAAAATGGGTGATCAGCCCGCGACCAGGGTTAAACAGAAAGATCCACAATACCGCGGCAACGGCGGGAGCCACGGCATACGGTAGCAACATCAAGGTTTGATAGAAACGGCTGCCGCGCACGATGTACTCCACCAGCGCTGCGAAGAACAGCGATACCAGCAAACCGCTGACGGTGACAAAGGTGCTGAATTTTATCGTCGTCCAGAAGGCGTCGAGATAGTAGCTGTCGTGAAACAGCGTGACGAAATTATCCAGGCCGACAAACTGGCTGGAGAAACCAAACGGATCGACGCTTTGTAGCGAGTACCACAACGCTTCGCCCGCAGGCCAGATAAAAAAGATAACGGTGATGATGAGCTGCGGCGCGACCAGCAAATAAGGCAGCCAGCGCGAGCGGAACACCGGACGGGATGATGACATTACAGTTAATTCCTGAACTGTGCCGGATGCGCTTCGCTTATCCGGCCTACACGCGATGCCAGGTCAGATAAGCGAAACGCATCCGACATTACACTGATTAAGACTTCGTCGATTTCTCAAAGCGGCGCAGTAACTGGTTCCCACGCTCAACGGCAGTATCCAGCGCCTGCTGTGGTGTCTTCTTACCGGTCCACACGCTCTCCAGCTCTTCATCCACAATCACGCGGATCTGCGGCATGTTGCCCAGACGCAAACCTTTGGTGAACGGCAACGGTGGCTTGTTCAGCATCTGACGCGTGGCAATATCCGCTCCTGGGTTTTTCTCGTAAAAGCCCTGCTCACGGGTCAGGTCATACGCCGCTTTAGTGATTGGCAGATAGCCGGTTTTCTGATGCCACTCGGCAGCGTTTTCTGGCTTTGCGAGGAAGTCGAGGAACTTCGCCACGCCGGTGTAGGTTTCTTTATCTTTACCCTGCATTACCCATAGACTGGCTCCGCCGATAATGGCGTTTTGCGGCGCGTCTTTCGCATCGGCGTCGTAAGGCATCATGCCTACGCCATAGTTAAATTTGGCGTACTCGCGAATGTTGGCAAGAGAACCGGAAGAGGCGGTAGTCATCGCGCAATCACCGTTATAGAACTTCTCGGTGGATTCATCCTTACGCCCAACGTAGCTGAAATCGCCCTTCTTGTTCATCTCTTCGAGCATGGCGATGTGTTTCACCTGCTCCGGCTTGTTGAACTCAAGCACCGCGTCTGTGCCGTCAAAGCCGTTGTTTTTGCTGGCAAACGGCAGACCGTTCCAGGCGCTAAAGTTTTCCAGTTGGATCCAGCCCTGCCAGCCGCTGGCGTAGCCGCACTTCATGCCGGAGGCTTTTAGTTTTGCGGCATAGTCCGCCAGATCCTGCCAGGTTTTCGGCGGCTGTTCCGGGTCTAATCCTGCTTTCTTGAAGGCGTCTTTGTTGTAATAGAGAACGGGAGTCGAGCTGTTGAACGGCTGGGAGAGTAAGTGGCCGGTTTTGCTGTCGGAGTAATAGCCTGAAACCGTCGGCACAAACTGCGACTCATCGAATTGAATCCCTGCCTCTTTAAATACGTCATACACCGGTTTAATGGCTTTCGACGCCATCATGGTGGCGGTGCCAACTTCATAAACCTGCAAAATAGCCGGAGCGTTGCCGGTACGAAATGCGGCAATCCCCGCGCTTAAATTCTGTTCGTAGTTGCCTTTATAGGTCGGTACAATTTTGTAATCCGGGTTTTCGGCGTTAAAACGTTGGGCCAGAGAATCCACCTCTTTACCCAGTTCCCCTTCCATAGAATGCCAGAACGGAATGGTCGTCACTGCCTGCGCATTTGCCATTAAAGCCAGTCCGAGCGCCAGTGCTGAAGCTGTATAACGTAACGGTTTCATTGATTATCTCTCTTGTTGTACCGAATGCGCGAATTCACGCGTTTTATGCTCGCGGAGTAACATGACATGCTCGAATTACAGAAAAATAACTATTTTGTTACATTTTTAAGATAGTAAGGTGTCAGAAAGATGACAAGGCGGTGACGGCGCGGGCGAGGGAAAATGGGAGATGGGGCACGGATAAGCGGAAAAATAGAAGGTCTGAATCAAACTCTACAGATTACTCATCGTTTCATGCCGGATGCGGCGTAAACGCCTTATCCGGCCTACAAGATCGTGCAAATTCAATATATTGCAACTCACCCAGTAGGCCTGATAAGCGCAGCGCATCAGGCAATTTTACATTTGTCACCTGTCTCAAAGGAGTCTTTTGACTCCTTATCAATCAACGTGTTATTACCCGCCTAAATACGCACTTCTCACCGCTTCATTCGCCAGCAGCGCGTCGCCGGTATCGGAGAGCACTACATGACCGTTTTCCAGCACGTAGCCGCGATCCGCCAGCTTTAGCGCCTGGTTGGCGTTCTGCTCGACAAGGAAGATGGTCATCCCCTGCTCGCGCAGTTGTTCGATGGTGTCGAAAATTTGCTGGATGATAATCGGTGCCAGCCCGAGCGATGGCTCATCAAGCAACAACAAACGCGGGTTGCTCATCAGCGCGCGACCAATCGCCAGCATCTGCTGTTCACCGCCAGACATAGTGCCCGCTCGCTGAACACGGCGCTCATGCAGACGTGGAAACAGTTCATAGACCCACTTTATGCGCTCCTGGAACTGGTCGCGTTCGGCAAAAAAGCCGCCCATCGCCAGGTTCTCTTCCACCGTCATCCGCGAGAAGACACGACGCCCTTCCGGGACAATCGCTACCGCTTCGCGCATGATTTTCGCCGTCTGCCAGTCGGTAATGTCTTTATCATCAAACACAATTCGCCCGCTGGTGGCGCGCGGATCGCCGCATAACGTGCCGAGCAAGGTGGTTTTCCCCGCCCCGTTCGCGCCAATGAGGGTGACAATCTCGCCCTGATTGATATGCAGGCTCACCTCATGCAGCGCCTGGATTTTGCCGTAGTGGGCGCTGACTTTGTCAAAGGACAACATGACTTTTTCCATCTTATGCCTCACCTAAATAGGCACGGATCACGTCCGGGTTATTACGGATCTGCTCCGGTGTACCGTTTGCCAGCGGCGTCCCCTGATTGACCACGTAAATTCTGTCTGAAATCCCCATCACCAGCTTCATATCGTGTTCAATCAATAAGATAGTGGTGTTGTGATGGTTACGCAGTTCGGCAATCAGCTCATCCAGCTCTTTCGTCTCTTTCGGGTTAAGACCTGCTGCCGGTTCGTCGAGCATTAAAATCTCCGGCTGCGTCACCATACAGCGGGCAATCTCCAGACGACGCTGGTCACCATAGGCCAGGTTACTCGCCTGACGGTTGGCATGTTCCAACAAACCAATGCGCTCAAGCCAGGTAGCGGCGCGGTCGAGCGCTTCGCTCTGGGCGCGACGGAAAGAGGGGGTTTTCAACAGGCCGGAGAACAGCCCAGTTTTCAGTTGCTGATGCTGTGCCACCAGCAGGTTTTCAATCACCGTCATTTCACGGAACAGACGTACATGCTGGAAGGTGCGCACCACGCCCATGCGGGCAATTTGCTGCCCCGGTAAACCTTCCAGGTGCTGATCGCGCAGTAAAATGGTACCGCCGGTGGGTTTATAGAATCCGGTCAGGCAGTTGAAGACCGTGGTTTTTCCGGCACCGTTAGGGCCGATTAACGAGACGATCTCCTGCGGGTACAGTTCAAGATTGACGTTGTTCACCGCCAGCAGGCCGCCGAAGCGCATCATCAGGCCGTTAACAGATAATAATGGCTGACTCATGCCTGCTCTCCTTTTGCTGCGCCGTTTTTCAGCTTGAGTTGCGGGCGCGTCATGGGCAGCAAGCCCTGCGGACGCCAGATCATCATCAGCACCATCAAACCACCGAGCATTAACATGCTGTATTCGTTGAAATCACGCATCAACTCGCGCGATACCACCAGCAAAACAGCCGCCAGAATCACTGCAAATTGCGAGCCCATACCGCCGAGCACCACTATCGCCAGCACAAACGCCGATTCGGCAAAAGTGAAGGATTCAGGGCTGACAAAGCCCTGGCGCGCAGCAAACAACGTTCCAGCAAAACCGGCAAACGCAGCGCTGATGGTAAAGGCAGTCAGCTTGATACGACGCGGGCTTAAGCCCAGCGAACGACAAGCGATTTCATCTTCACGCAACGCTTCCCACGCACGCCCCAGCGGCATCCGCAGCAGGCGGTTAATGACAAACAGGCTTAACACCACCAGCAGCAACGCCACCAGGTAGAGGAAGATGACGCGATCGGAGGGATCGTATTTCAGGCCAAAGAAATTGCTGAACGTGTCCCAGCCGCCTTCGCGGGCGGTACGGCTGAACTCGAGTCCGAAGAGCGTCGGTTTCGGAATCTGACTGATACCGTTCGGTCCGCCGGTAATTTCGGTGTTATTGAGCAGCAATATGCGCACAATTTCGCCGAACCCGAGGGTAACGATCGCCAGATAGTCACCGCGCAGACGCAGCACCGGAAAACCGAGCAGGAAGCCCGCCGCCGCCGCCATCAACCCGGCAATCGGCAGACAGGTCCAGAAGCCCAGACCGTAATAGTGATTGAGCAGCGCAAAAGTGTAAGCGCCGATGGCGTAAAAGCCGCCGTATCCCAGCACCAGCAGACCAGAAAGACCAACAACCACGTTCAGCCCGAGACCGAGAATAATGTAGATCATGGTCAGAGTGGCGATATCCACCGTCCCACGCGACACCATAAACGGCCACGCCACCGCAAGCACCAGCAGCGCCACGAGGAACAGTTTCTGCTTCACCGTGGAGCCATCAATCGCGGGCAGAATAAACTTCGGCCCGGAAACGCTTTTTAGCCCTTTCTGGAAAGCAGGTCGCAAAAGCTGGAAGAAAAAGACCACCGCAGTGCCGATAAACACCCACTGCCAACGGATGTCTGAAGCCGTGTCGACCACCAGTTTGGTGCCATCCAGCTCCAGTTGCACGCCCATAAAGACGCCCGCCAGCACAAAGAACATAGCGGCAGAGAGCAGCGCCATTGCAATATGCATCGGTTTCATACTTTCTCTACCTCCGGGCGACCCAGAATACCGGTCGGCATCACCAGCAGCACCAGGATCAGCAGGGCGAATGAGACCACATCTTTATATTCCGTACTCAGATAGGCAGAAGAGAGCGCCTCCGCAATCCCCAGGATCAGCCCGCCAATCATCGCCCCCGGAATGCTGCCAATCCCACCGAGCACCGCAGCGGTAAAGGCTTTCATCCCGGCCATAAAGCCGATGTAAGGGTTAATTACGCCGTAGAACTGACCGAGCAGCACGCCCGCCACTGCCGCCATCGCCGCGCCAATCACAAAGGTCAGCGCAATCACCCGATCGGTGTTGATGCCAAGCAGGCTCGCCATTTTCAGATCTTCCGCGCAGGCACGGCAGGCTCGCCCCATACGGGAATAGCGAATGAAAATCGTCAGTGCCAGCATGGCGAGGAAGGTGACAATCCAGATAACCGCCTGCATGGTAGTAATAGAGGCAGAGAAGTTTTCGCTATGACCCACTACCCACTGACCGTTAAACAGGCTGGGCAGCGCCACGTCGCGCGAACCTTCGGTCAGGCTAACGTAGTTTTGCAGGAAGATAGACATACCGATTGCCGAGATGAGTGCAATCAGGCGCTTAGAGTTGCGCACCGGGCGATAGGCTACCCGTTCGATACTCCAGCCGTAGGCGCTGGCAATGACGATTGCGCCGACGAATCCCGCCACCACCAGCAGCCAGCCGGTATCAATGCCCAGCATCATCAGTGCGGCGATGATCATAAAGGAGACGTAGCTGCCAATCATGTAAACCTCGCCGTGGGCGAAGTTGATCATGCCGATAATGCCGTAAACCATGGTGTAGCCGATGGCTATCAGCGCGTAGGTACTGCCCAGCGTGACGCCGTTAAACATCTGCTGCAAGAAATACAAAAACTGCTCAGACATAAGGTAACCTTTCTAAACCCGCCCGTTTTTCACGAACGGTGGGATGATCACTTGGCTGCCGTGGATGAACCGTCGGCATGCCACTGGAAGACACCAAAATCGAATCCCTTAAGATCGCCTTTTTCATCCCAGTTCAGCGGCCCAATTACGGTGTTTGCACCGTTAGCTTCTAAATCTTTCACCAGCGCCAGCGGCTCATCGCTGCCGGTACGTTCAAGGGCAGTTGCCAGAGATTGCACCGCCGCGTAGGTGATCCAGACATAGGGCCCGGACGGATCTTTCTTGTCGGCTTTCAGCGCATCAACGATGCCCTGGTTTGTCGGATCCTGGTCATAGCGTTTTGGCATGGTGACCAACATGCCTTCAGCGGCATCACCGGCAATGTTCGACAGCGACGCATTACCGACACCTTCCGGCCCCATAAACTGGGTTTTCAGGCCAACGGAACGGGCCTGGCGCAGCATCTGCCCCATTTCCGGGTAGTAACCGCCGTAGTAAACGAAGTCGATGTTTTCTTTTTTCAGGCGGGCGATCAGCGCGGAGAAATCTTTCTCTCCAGCGGTAATGCCGTCGAAGAAGACGACGTTGGCGTTAGCCGCTTTCAGCCCGTCCTGCACCGAACGTGCCAGCCCTTCGCCATACTGTTGTTTGTCGTGAATGATGGCGATGCGCTGGGGCTTCACCGTCTCAAGAATGTATTTTGCCGCCGTTGGCCCCTGGGAAGAGTCCAGCCCGGCAGTACGCATGATGTATTGATAACCGCGTTGGGTCAGCTCCGGATTGGTCGCTCCCGGCGAGATCATCAGAATACCTTCGTCTTCATAGATATCTGATGCAGGTTGGGTAGAGGAGGAACACAGATGACCAATAACATATTTAATGCCGTCGTTAACGATTTTGTTGGCGACCGCAACGGCTTGTTTCGGGTCGCAGGCGTCGTCATATTCCACGCCAACCAGTTTATCGCCCTTAATTCCCCCTTTGGCATTAATGTCTTTAATTGCCTGACGCGCGCCGTTAAATTCCATATCGCCCCACTGGGCAATCGGGCCGGACATCGCGCCGACAACGGCGACTTTAATATCGTCAGCCATAGCGGTGTGTGAAATTGTCAGTGCAATCATCCCTGCGATGATAGTTTTCGCATTCCGTTTCATAGTCAAAAATCCCCATTCGTGATGTTGTGTTGCTTTGTTTTTATGTGTTAACAAATCAGACTGTTCTTTTTTTATACTGCACTGTTTTTACCTGTCTGATTAAGGGTTTAGCGCAGTATTTTGTGATGATAGCGATTAAAATCCCTATTTTTCAGTCGATTAAGAACAGATAATATTCTGAATTTATTGATAGATAAACAGAAAAAAGTGCCTTTGTCAGCATAAAATAACGGCATAAAGGGCGGAATAATTCACTACCATTCAGGGGATTATGCTGGGTATTTTTCATTCTCTAATGTTTTAACTTTGTAATTATTGCTGTTAAAAAATTAATCACCTGCCAAAAGAATTAAAAAAGAGAAAGCCTCCGATTAAATTATTTCGCTACACTGGTTCCACTTTTGTGATTTACACGGGTTACCCATGAAGCTGACCATCATTCGATTAGAAAACTTTAGCGACCAGGACCGGATTGACCTGCAAAAGATCTGGCCGGAGTATTCCCCTTCCTCTTTACAGGTTGACGATAACCACCGTATCTACGCCGCGCGTTTTAACGAGCGCCTTCTCGCGGCCGTGCGGGTAACCTTAAGCGGCACCGAGGGGGCACTGGATTCCCTGCGTGTGAGGGAAGTCACCCGCCGTCGCGGTGTGGGGCAATATCTGCTGGAAGAGGTTTTGCGTAACAATCCTGGCGTTTCATGTTGGTGGATGGCGGATGCTGGCGTGGAAGATCGCGGCGTGATGACGGCGTTTATGCGAGCACTGGGATTTACGGCACAACAGGGTGGCTGGGAGAAGCGTTAATCGTCAAGTTTGATTTCACAAGTGATATTGCCTGATGCGCTACGCTTATCAGGCCTACAATGTGTGCTGCAATTTACTGATTTCTTTGAATCTTGTAGGCCGGATAAGGCGTTTTGAACTGCACCCCAAATGTTGGACATAATCTGACATCTGAAGGTGCAGTTTATGAAACATTCATTTGAAGTAAAACTTGCCGCTGTAAATCATTACCTGGCTGGTCATGCAGGCATCATTTCTACGGCAAAACTCTTTCAACTTTCTCACACCAGCCTCTCACACTGGATTAATCTTTTTC
>NZ_JBJQIZ010000012.1:0-115292 GCF_046487695.1 Escherichia sp. WS1118
GGCCTGCCGCCAGCGTTCAATCTGAGCCATGATCAAACTCTTCAATTTAAAAGTTTGATGCTCAAAGAATTAAACTTCGTAATGAATTACGTGTTCACTCCTGAGACTTGGCATTCATTTTTCGTCTTGCGACGTCAAGAATCCGTATCTTCGAGTGCCCACACAGATTGTCTGATAAATTGTTAAAGAGCAGTTGCGACGCGGCTTTCAGCTCACTGTCGCGAGGTGGCGTATATTACGCTTTCCTCTTTCAGAGTCAACCCTGAATTTCAGGATTTTTCTCTTCAACCGAACCGGCTGTTTGTGTGAAGTGATTCACATCCGCCGTGTCGATGGAGGCGCATTATAGGGAGTCGGCTCAGGAAGACAAGCGGAAAAATGCATTTTTATTTCAACCGCTCATCTTTTAATCATTACGCCGGTTTTTGCTGCTTTTTTATCGCTTGCGGCAGGTCTGCCAGGCTATTTAACACCCAATCCGCCGCGTTTTCTGCTTCAGGCGTAACAGGTTTACCCGTACGCACCAGCACTTTTGTTCCCACGTTCGCCGCAGCCGCTGCCTGCATATCTTCTAATTTATCGCCCACCATATAAGAAGCGGCCATATCAATATGCAAATAATCGCGTGCCGACAAAAGCATCCCCGGATGTGGTTTGCGGCAGTCGCAGACCTGGCGAAACTCTTCAACACTACCCTGCGGATGATGCGGGCAATAATAGATGCCATCCAAATCGACATCGCGGTCCGCCAGCGACCAGTCCATCCACTCGGTCAGCGTTTCAAACTGTGCTTCAGTAAATTTACCGCGAGCAATGCCAGACTGGTTGGTTACTACCACCAGCGCAAAGCCCATTTTTTTTAGCTCGCGCATGGCGTCAATAACACCGTCGATAAATTCAAAGTTGTCGATCTCATGGACATAGCCGTGATCGACATTAATGGTGCCATCACGGTCAAGAAAAATTGCGGGTACGCTCTTCGCCACCTTTTATAGCTCCTTAATAAGGCATGTGACGCTAGTATCGCATGTTTCGACCAGCAAGAAAGTGCTCTTCGCATAAACCTGATTGATTTAGACGTCTGGATGCCTTAACATCCATTTCATTGACGGCGTTGCCCGTTCCAGGCATTCGAAATGCCACGACTAACTTAATGACGATAATAAATAATCAATGATAAAACTTTCGAATATCACCAAAGTGTTCCACCAGGGCACCCGCACCATCCAGGCGTTGAACAACGTCAGCCTGCATGTGCCAGCTGGACAAATTTATGGCGTTATCGGTGCCTCTGGCGCGGGTAAGAGTACGCTTATACGTTGTGTAAACCTGCTGGAGCGCCCAACCGAGGGTAGCGTGCTGGTCGATGGCCAGGAACTGACCACGCTGTCAGAATCCGAGTTGACCAAAGCTCGCCGCCAGATTGGTATGATTTTCCAGCATTTTAACCTGCTCTCTTCGCGTACTGTTTTTGGCAACGTGGCTCTGCCGCTGGAGCTGGACAACACACCGAAAGACGAGATCAAACGTCGCGTGACGGAATTGCTGTCATTGGTTGGTCTTGGCGATAAGCATGATAGCTACCCGTCGAATCTTTCCGGTGGGCAGAAACAACGTGTGGCGATTGCCCGTGCATTAGCCAGCAATCCCAAAGTATTGCTGTGTGATGAAGCCACCAGCGCGCTGGACCCGGCAACGACACGTTCTATTCTCGAACTGCTGAAAGACATTAACCGCCGTCTGGGTTTGACGATTCTGTTGATCACCCACGAAATGGACGTTGTGAAGCGTATTTGTGATTGCGTGGCGGTCATCAGCAATGGCGAACTGATCGAGCAGGACACGGTAAGTGAAGTGTTCTCGCATCCGAAAACGCCGCTGGCGCAGAAGTTTATTCAGTCGACCCTGCATCTGGATATCCCGGAAGATTACCAGGAACGTCTGCAAGCGGAGCCATTTACTGACTGCGTGCCGATGTTGCGCCTGGAGTTTACCGGTCAATCGGTCGATGCCCCGCTGCTTTCTGAAACCGCGCGTCGTTTCAACGTCAACAACAACATTATTAGCGCGCAGATGGATTACGCCGGTGGCGTTAAGTTCGGCATCATGCTGACTGAAATGCACGGCACACAACAAGATACGCAAGCCGCCATTGCCTGGCTGCAGGAACACCATGTAAAAGTAGAGGTACTGGGTTATGTCTGAGCCGATGATGTGGTTGCTGGTTCGTGGCGTATGGGAAACGCTGGCAATGACCTTCGTATCCGGATTTTTTGGCTTTGTGATTGGTCTGCCGGTCGGCGTCCTGCTTTATGTTACGCGCCCGGGGCAAATTATTGCTAACGCGAAGCTGTATCGTACCGTTTCTGCGATTGTGAACATTTTCCGTTCCATCCCGTTCATTATCTTGCTGGTATGGATGATTCCGTTTACCCGCGTTATTGTCGGTACATCGATTGGTTTGCAGGCAGCGATTGTTCCGTTAACCGTTGGTGCAGCACCGTTTATTGCCCGTATGGTCGAGAACGCTCTGCTGGAGATCCCAACCGGGTTAATTGAAGCTTCCCGCGCAATGGGTGCCACGCCGATGCAGATCGTCCGTAAGGTGCTGTTACCGGAAGCACTGCCGGGTCTGGTGAATGCGGCAACTATCACCCTGATTACCCTGGTCGGTTATTCCGCGATGGGTGGTGCAGTCGGTGCCGGTGGTTTAGGTCAGATTGGCTATCAGTATGGCTACATCGGCTATAACGCGACGGTGATGAATACGGTACTGGTATTGCTGGTCATTCTGGTTTATTTAATTCAGTTCGCAGGCGACCGCATCGTCCGGGCTGTCACTCGCAAGTAACGTTCAACACAACATAAATAATTGAAGAAGGAATAAGGTATGGCGTTCAAATTCAAAACCTTTGCGGCAGTGGGAGCCCTGATTGGATCACTGGCACTGGTAGGCTGCGGTCAGGATGAAAAAGATCCAAACCACATTAAAGTCGGCGTGATTGTTGGTGCCGAACAGCAGGTAGCAGAAGTCGCGCAGAAAGTTGCGAAAGACAAATATGGCCTGGACGTTGAGCTGGTAACCTTCAACGACTATGTTCTGCCAAACGAAGCATTGAGCAAAGGCGATATCGACGCCAACGCCTTCCAGCATAAACCGTACCTTGATCAGCAACTGAAAGATCGTGGCTACAAACTGGTCGCAGTAGGCAACACTTTTGTTTATCCGATTGCTGGTTACTCCAAGAAAATCAAATCACTGGATGAACTGCAGGATGGTTCGCAGGTTGCCGTGCCAAACGATCCAACTAATCTTGGTCGTTCACTGCTGCTGCTGCAAAAAGTGGGCTTGATCAAACTGAAAGATGGCGTTGGCCTGCTGCCGACCGTTCTTGATGTTGTTGAGAACCCAAAAAATCTGAAAATTGTTGAGCTGGAAGCACCGCAGCTGCCTCGATCTCTGGACGACGCGCAAATCGCTCTGGCAGTTATCAATACCACCTATGCCAGCCAGATTGGCCTGACTCCAGCGAAAGACGGTATCTTTGTCGAAGATAAAGACTCCCCGTACGTAAACCTGATCGTAACGCGTGAAGATAACAAAGACGCCGAGAACGTGAAGAAATTCGTCCAGGCTTATCAGTCTGATGAAGTTTACGAAGCAGCAAACAAAGTGTTTAACGGCGGCGCTGTTAAAGGCTGGTAATTTTTAGGCTGTTTCCACAATTTGTAATATCATTCAGGACGGGCGCTTGCCCGTCTTGTCATTTTTACAAGCTCCTGATTCAATATTGACGTTTTGATCATACATTGAGGAAATACTATGCGTGCTTTACCGATCTGTTTAGTAGCACTCATGCTAAGCGGCTGTTCCATGTTAAGCAGATCCCCTGTCGAACCCGTTCAAAGCACTGCACCCCAGCCGAAAGCGGAGCCTGCAAAACCGAAAGCGCCGCGCGCCACGCCGGTCCGAATTTATACCAATGCAGAAGAATTAGTCGGCAAACCGTTCCGCGATCTCGGCGAAGTCAGTGGCGACTCTTGCCAGGCCTCTAATCAGGACTCTCCGCCGAGCATTCCAACCGCACGTAAGCGGATGCAAATCAACGCCTCGAAAATGAAAGCCAATGCGGTATTACTGCATAGCTGCGAAGTCACCAGCGGTACGCCAGGCTGCTATCGTCAGGCTGTATGTATCGGTTCTGCGCTTAACATTACGGCGAAATGAGCAGTTTCCAGTTCGAGCAAATAGGCGTTATTCGCTCGCCCTATAAAGAAAAGTTCGCCGTTCCGCGCCAGCCAGGTCTGGTAAAAAGCGCCAACGGCGAACTGCATCTCATTGCTCCCTACAACCAGGCCGACGCCGTTCGCGGCCTGGAAGCATTCAGCCATTTATGGATCCTTTTCGTCTTTCATCAAACGATGGAAGGCGGCTGGCGTCCGACTGTGCGTCCGCCTCGTCTTGGCGGTAATGCCAGAATGGGTGTTTTCGCTACGCGCTCCACTTTTCGCCCTAACCCAATTGGTATGTCGCTGGTAGAGCTGAAAGAGGTTGTTTGCCATAAAGACAGCGTGATTCTGAAGCTCGGCAGTCTGGATCTGGTCGATGGTACGCCGGTGGTGGATATCAAACCGTATCTCCCCTTTGCCGAATCGCTTCCCGATGCCAGTGCCAGCTATGCGCAAAGTGCGCCAGCGGCAGAAATGGCGGTGTGTTTTACCGCAGAGGTCGAAAAGCAGCTTTTGACGCTGGAGAAGCGTTATCCGCAGTTAACGCTGTTTATCCGCGAAGTACTGGCGCAGGACCCGCGCCCGGCCTATCGTAAAGGTGAGGAAACGGGCAAAACCTATGCCGTCTGGCTGCATGATTTTAACGTTCGCTGGCGCGTCACCGACGCAGGTTTTGAAGTCTTTGCGCTGGAACCGCGTTAAATTCACGCCCTTCTCTTTTGACATTTCTTTTGCACTGGTAAACTAAATCACTTTTTTTGTCCCAGGCTCGCCTTGAGCCTGTTCTACCTTCCAACTGGAACCGTAACAACATGCGTACTAGCCAATACCTGCTCTCCACTCTCAAGGAGACACCTGCCGACGCCGAGGTGATCAGCCATCAGCTGATGTTACGCGCCGGGATGATCCGCAAGCTGGCCTCCGGGTTATATACCTGGCTGCCGACCGGCGTGCGCGTTCTGAAAAAAGTCGAAAACATCGTGCGTGAAGAGATGAACAACGCCGGTGCGATCGAGGTGTTAATGCCGGTGGTTCAGCCATCTGAACTGTGGCAAGAGAGTGGTCGTTGGGAACAGTATGGCCCGGAATTGCTGCGTATTGCTGACCGTGGTGACCGTCCGTTCGTACTTGGCCCAACTCATGAAGAAGTGATTACCGACCTGATTCGTAACGAGCTGAGCTCTTACAAACAGCTGCCGCTGAACTTCTATCAGATCCAGACCAAGTTCCGCGACGAAGTGCGTCCGCGTTTCGGCGTCATGCGTTCCCGCGAATTCCTGATGAAAGATGCTTACTCTTTCCATACTTCTCAGGAATCCCTGCAGGAAACCTACGATGCAATGTATGCGGCCTACAGCAAAATCTTCAGCCGCATGGGGCTGGATTTCCGCGCCGTACAGGCCGACACCGGTTCTATCGGCGGTAGCGCCTCTCACGAATTCCAGGTGCTGGCGCAGAGCGGTGAAGACGATGTGGTCTTCTCCGACACCTCTGACTATGCAGCGAACATTGAGCTGGCAGAAGCTATCGCGCCGAAAGAACCGCGCGCTGCTGCTACCCAGGAAATGACGCTGGTTGATACGCCGAACGCGAAAACCATCGCGGAACTGGTTGAACAGTTCAATCTGCCGATTGAGAAAACGGTGAAGACTCTGCTGGTTAAAGCGGTTGAAGGCAGTAGCTTCCCGCTGGTTGCGCTGCTGGTGCGTGGTGACCACGAGCTGAACGAAGTTAAAGCAGAAAAACTGCCGCAGGTTGCCAGCCCACTGACTTTTGCGACCGAAGAAGAAATTCGTGCCGTGGTTAAAGCCGGTCCGGGTTCACTGGGTCCGGTAAACATGCCGATTCCGGTGGTGATTGACCGTACCGTTGCGGCGATGAGTGATTTCGCTGCTGGTGCTAACATCGATGGTAAACACTACTTCGGTATCAACTGGGATCGCGATGCCGCTACCCCGGAAATTGCTGATATCCGCAACGTGGTGGCTGGCGATCCAAGCCCGGATGGTCAGGGTTCGCTGCTGATCAAACGTGGTATCGAAGTCGGTCACATCTTCCAGCTGGGTACCAAGTACTCCGAAGCACTGAAAGCCTCCGTACAGGGTGAAGATGGCCGTAACCAAATCCTGACGATGGGTTGCTACGGTATCGGGGTAACGCGTGTAGTAGCTGCGGCGATCGAGCAGAACTACGACGAACGCGGCATCGTATGGCCTGACGCTATCGCGCCGTTCCAGGTGGCGATTCTGCCGATGAACATGCATAAATCCTTCCGCGTACAGGAGCTGGCCGAGAAACTGTACAGCGAACTGCGTGCACAAGGTATCGAAGTGCTGCTGGATGACCGCAAAGAGCGTCCGGGCGTGATGTTTGCTGATATGGAACTGATCGGTATTCCGCACACTATTGTGCTGGGCGACCGTAACCTCGACAACGATGATATCGAATATAAATATCGTCGTAACGGCGAGAAACAGTTAATTAAGACTGGTGACATCGTCGATTATCTGGTGAAACAGATTAAAGGCTGATGCCAGAAAGGGTCCTGAATTTCGGGGCCCTTTTTTACATGGATTGTATAAAATGGATAAACCAAAGGCGTACTGCCGCCTGCTTCTCCCCTGCTTTCTTTTACTTTCGGCCTGTACCGTTGATATCAGCCAGCCAGACTCATCAGCCACAGTGGTAAATGCCGAGGCGAAAACATGGGCTGTTAAATTCCAGCATCAAAGCTCTTTCACCGAACAATCAATAAAAGAAATAACGGAACCAGATCTCAAACCCGGCGATTTGCTTTTCTCCTCAAGCCTTGGGGTAACCTCATTTGGTATCCGCGTATTCAGCACTTCCTCTGTGAGTCACGTTGCAATCTATTTGGGAGATAACAACGTTGCCGAAGCGACAGGCGCTGGCGTCCAGATTGTTTCCCTTAAAAAAGCCATAAAGCATAGTGATAAGCTTTTCGTCTTACGAGTCCCGGATCTTACCCCGCAACAAGCCACAGAAATCACCGCGTTCGCCAACAAAATTAAAGATAGCGGTTACAACTATCGCGGCATTGTCGAATTTATTCCATTTATGGTGACTCGCCAGATGTGCTCACTAAATCCGTTCTCCGAGGATTTTCGTCAACAGTGCGTCAGCGGCCTGGCGAAAGCGCAGTTAAGCAGTGTGGGCGAAGGAGACAAAAAGTCGTGGTTTTGTTCGGAATTTGTCACTGATGCATTTGCCAAAGCCGGGCATCCGCTTACGCTGGCGCAATCAGGCTGGATTAGCCCTGCCGATCTGATGCATATGCGTACTGGCGATATCTCTGCGTTTAAGCCAGAAACGCAGTTACAGTATGTTGGGCACATGAAGCCTGGGATTTATATCAAGGCAGGCCGCTTTGTTGGGCTGACTCAGTGATAAAAGCCAGCCTCGTGCGCAAAATGCCGGATGCGGCGTGAACGCCTTATCCGGCCTACAAAATCGTGCTAATTCAAAATATTGCATTGTATGCTTTAGGCCTGATAAGCGCAGCGCATGAGGCAATATTTCATTTGTTTCTGTCTCAAGACGGGTTACAGCCCCAAACTACTGCAATCCTGGTTTGGGTAAAATTTACCTGCCGTATCGGGCGCTAATACTTTAGTCGGCGCACCGGTATCGGGATTAGCCTCCAGCGTAAAGTGACCTTCAACTGACAGTAACACTGGTTTTTCACTGTTACCGCGCGCAGCCAGGTAGCCACGCTCCAGCTCTGCGTTATTCGCCACCATGAAACGTTTTCCGGTCGCGCAATCAGTGAAGGTCGCCGCATCAGCCATATAAAAATACATGCCCCGCAGGGTCATCGGCGTCATGGGTAAGCTGGATTGTGCCGGTTCCAGCGTGTAGTTGAACTGCGATTCAATCGGATTACCTTCACGATCGAGCATCTCCAGCGCATCTCCTTTCGCGCGATAATATGACTTTTCACCTTTGCTATCGGTTAATACCAGCTTGTCAGCGGTTCGCGCCCATGTACCGTAGGAAGCGAAGGAGGAAGGTTCTTCACGAGCCCCCAGATAACGCTCATTCATCACCCAGGTTCCGTCTTTTTCGAGGAACAGAGAGGTTTCGATTCCTTCGCAATCAGCACACGGCAGCACGCCACGCCAACTTTGCGGCATCGGTTTCAGTTCGGCAGCCTGCGCCGGAGAAAGCGTATCGACTTCGGCCCGATTATTACATCCCATCAGAGTAAAGAGGCTGATTACAGCCATCGCTGTCACTATCGCTTTTTTCACCATCCATTCCTTCTTTTTATTCCCGACCGCTGCGCACTTTGCCGCGCATCGCCTTCACGCTTGATTTTTGTGCTTTCGATGCCAGCCTGCGCTCTTTTGATGCACGGGTGGGCCGCGTAGGTCGTCGGGCTTTTTGTTCTGTTGTTAAATCTTTAATCACTGCCACCAGCCGGGCCAGCGCCGCTTCGCGGTTCAGTTCCTGACTGCGGTATTCCTGTGCCTTAATGACAATCACTCCGTCACTGCTGATCAAATGATGGCTGGCGGCGAGCAGACGCTCTTTGTAATACTCTGGCAGGCTGGACGCCCGAATGTCAAAACGCAGATGAATAGCCGTTGAGGTCTTATTAACATGCTGCCCGCCCGCGCCCTGCGCACGAATGGCGGTGATCTCAAACTCGCCATCAGGGATAGCAACATGTCGGGAAATCACAATCATGAAGGTTGTTGCCAGACGGTTAAGTTCACTTCCAGATTATTCTTATCATCCGATAACCAGATAACACCATCCTGAATCGTTGCCTGCAGCGTCATAGTACGATCGGCAAAGGCGCTCACTTTCGCCAGCTGCTCGTCGTCCAGATACCAGACGGAAAGATTGGCAAACTGCGCACATTTGCTCTGATTTTGCTGCCACCAGATTTGCGCCGCCCGACTATTATAGGCAAACAGCGCCACTTCTGCGGCCTGGGTGCAGGCTTTCTTAATCCGTCGCTCATCCGGCAGCCCCAGCTCAATCCACAAATCAATGCCCAGGTGATCGTTACGCAGCCACGCTTCCGGCTCATCATCGGCACACAAACCACGGGTAAATTGCAGACGTTCATCGGCATATTTTAGCCACGCCAGCAGGCGCAGCATCATGCGCTCCTGGGTTTCTGAAGGATGGCGCGCCAGCGTCAGAGAGGCATCGAGAAACTGGTTGCGGTCGAGATCGGCCACATTAACCGTCGCTTTATAAATTGTCGCTTTAAGCGCCATAAGAAAACTCCTTTCGAATCAGGAGGCCATTGTAACGGAATACGTGCAGTTGCGGCGCTGATATTGCAGAAATGAGTGTGGTATAGTCACCTTGCGAAACAGAGTTTATCTTCGTAGGCTTAGACTTGCATCCACGGTTAAGTCAGAGTGCTGACAGGAGGGCATGTGGAAAAATATTGTGAGTTAATACGCAAGCGGTACGCGGAAATCGCCAGCGGAGACTTAGGATACGTTCCGGACGCGCTGGGCTGCGTTTTGAAAGTGCTGAATGAAATGGCTGCCGACGACGCCCTTTCTGAGGCTGTCAGGGAAAAAGCAGCATACGCTGCGGCAAACTTACTGGTGAGCGATTATGTCAATGAATGATACGTATCAACCAATCAATTGTGATGATTACGATAATCTTGAGCTCGCCTGCCAGCATCATTTAATGCTGACACTTGAGCTGAAAGATGGCGAAAAATTGCAGGCGAAGGCCAGCGATTTAGTCTCCCGCAAAAATGTGGAGTATCTGGTCGTCGAGGCCGCTGGTGCAACCCGCGAGCTGCGTCTGGATAAAATTACCAGCTTTAGCCACCCGGAAATCGGTACGGTGGTGGTGAGCGAGTCCTGATTGACTTTCGCCGGATGCGACGTTTGATGCGTCTTATCCGGCTTTCACTTGACTAAGCGTTTTCTGCCAGACAAAACTGACGCCATTCTCACCTACAGCCACACCGTCTTGCGTCACAAATACCCCTGCCGCCGCAATCAGCGTTTCGCCATAAAACAGCAGTGGCGTGGTATCACGTAGCCACGGCGGAACGCCTAACTCTTGCCAGATTTTCTTCAGCTTACGTCCGCCGTTGCGCCCGACAATATGCAGCAGTCCTGGCGCTTTGAAACGCACGCTGACCGCTTCATCTGCACGCGGAGGGCGAATATCGCCTCCCGCAGTAAGCTGTACACTTCCCAGCCCCGCCGGTAATTCCAGCGGTTGTAGCCACGTCTGCCACGGCACAATGGTTTCGCTTTGCCCGGCAACGGATTTAATCCACCATAGTTGCGACTGATAGCGGCGGATTTCAAACGCGCCCAAACGTAAACAGGGGGAGGCATCTTCCCGCGCCAGCGCCACTTCCTGCCAGATCCTCACCAACGCGTCGCGGGAAGGCATCGGTGCATTCTGCCCTGCCAGCCAGCGGCGGATAATCGCCGCGCGACGGGCATCACTCATCGCCAGCATTGGCGCAATCTGCAGCGTCCCCTGCGGAGTTTGACAGTGCGCTAAATCATCCGCCAGCAGTTCATCTAACAGGCTCTCTTGTTCAGCACAAAGTGCGGCGCTGCGGGCTGTTGCTTCGGCAAAATGCGGCCAACGCTGCTGCAATAACGGCACTACGCGCAGGCGCAGAAAGTTACGATCGTAGCTATCATCCTGATTACTTTCGTCTTCAATCCAGCGTAAACCATGCGCCAACGCCCACTGCACCAGTTCTCCCCGCGTGCGGGCAAGCAACGGGCGGATAAGCTGTGTTCCGGCAAACTCCGAAACTTCCGCCATAGCCGAAAGCCCGGCAGGGCCGCTACCGCGTTTTAGCGCCAGCAGAAAGGTTTCACATTGATCGTCGAGATGTTGCGCTGTAACCAGCACTTCACCGGGCAACAAGGTGCGGGCAAATGCCTGATAACGTGCCTGCCGCGCCTGGGCCTCAATACCTAGCCCCTCTTGCGCAAGCTGCACACGTTCGACCACCAGCGGCACCTGCCACTGTTGGCAGATGTTTTCACAATGTTTCACCCATGCATCAGCATTGGCGCTTAAACCGTGATGCACATGGATAGCGCGCAGAGTGACGCCCGGATTTTCCGTCCGCCACTGCACCAGTTGATGCAGTAAGACAGTAGAATCAAGGCCGCCGCTAAAGGCCACCAGAATCTGGCGTGAGGAGAGAAGTTGTCTATTGAGCGTGAGTGTCATGATGGTGCGATTTTACAGTAGCAATGCCGGGCACGTTACCGGGCAAATGCGGCGATGACAAGCCTTACTGCTCATACAGTTCCAACGGCAGCCCGTCCGGATCGTTAAAGAACGTGAAGCGTTTTTGCGTGTAGGGATCGACACGGATGGCTTCACACTTCACGTTATGGCTTTCAAGGTGCGCCACTGCCGCATCGATATCATCAACGCTAAAAGCCAGATGACGCAGGCCGCAAGCTTCCGGTCGGCTGGGGCGCTCCGGCGGGAACGGAAATGAGAAAAGCTCAATCACATATTGTCCATTAAGCGCCAAATCCCCTTTCCACGAGTCGCGCGCTTCGCGATAGACTTCGCTTTGCAGCGTGAAACCAAGAATATCGCAGTAGAAAGCTTTGCTCATCGCATAATCCGTCGCAATAATCGCAATATGGTGAACCTGTTTTAAACCCAGCATAACGTCTCCTTTATTTGTTAACAGCACGTTACTCGCCCGGAAGCCGCTCTGGCAAGTTATCCTGCCATTTTTAGGACTCGTACGCGGTAAACACCGTCTTCGTCCTGTTTCGCGCCGTGAATATCCGTTTCAAAACCGGGGTAATGTTGCCCTACGGAACAAAGCATCAGTAGAAAATCGAGTACCGTGCGGCTCTCTTCGGTAAGCATTTCTCCCGGCATCAGCAGCGGTACGCCGGGTGGATAAGGCAGGATCATATTTGCCGATACTCTACCGACCAGTTGTTCCAGCGCAATGGTTTCTACTTCGCCTTTAATCTGTCTCTGCCATGCCTGATGTGGCGTCATGATCATCTCCGGCAAGGTATCAAATGCCCGCAACATCAAACCGGGAAGATCGTGTTTACGAATCAGCTTATGGATCCCTTGCGCCAGATCCTGAATACGCATATTGCGGTAGAAATCGGGATCTTCTGCATAGAGATCGGGCAGCATATTTTTGATCCGCAGGTTGAGATCGTAAGAGCGCTTAAATTCCGTCAACCCACGCAATAATCCCATTGCTTTGGTTTTATCGATGCCAATACTAAAGAGAAACAGCAGGTTATAAGGGCCGGTTTTCTCTACTACGATCCCACGTTCGTCGAGGAATTTTGCCACCAGCGCCGCCGGGCTCCCCTCCTCGCTCATATTGCCCTGCTCGTCCATCCCCGGTGTCAAAATAGTGACTTTAACCGGATCGAGAAACATGTGATTGGCATCCGCATCGCTAAAGCCGTGCCACTGTTCGCCAGGCGCAACGGGCCAGCATTCGGCTTCATCCACCTGCGGCGGTTGCCAGATATCGAAAAACCAGCCGTCAGACTCTTCCCGCAGCCGCTGGACCTCTTTGCGAAAATGCAGAGCTCGTTCTACTGAACGGTTAATCAGCCGTTTGCCCGGATTACCACGCAACATCGCCGCCGCCGTCTCAACAGAAGCAACAATGGGATAACTGGGCGAGGTGGTGGTATGCATCATAAAGGCTTCGTTAAACGCCTCTTCGTCATACTCACCTTTAATGTGGATCAGCGACGCCTGCGATAACGCCGCCAGCATTTTGTGGGTCGACTGCGTTTCGAAGATCACTTTTCCTGCAACACGCTCGCCGCTCATACCACTTTTACCCTGGTAGATTGGATGAAAATGGGTGTACGGCACCCAGGCAGAATCGAAGTGAATCGACGGGACATCCAGCGTCTGTTTGATCCAGTCGGTGTTGTAGAGCAAGCCATCATAGGTGGAGTTGGTGATCACCGCATGAACCGGCCATTGTGCCTGCGTGGTGGCAGCGACTTTCTCTTCGATGCTGTCGCGAGTAAATTCACGGCGCGGGATCCCACCCAGAATCCCCAACGCATTACGCGTCGGTTTCAGCCAGACTGGCACTACATCGTTCATCATCAACAGATGCGCCAGCGATTTATGACAATTGCGGTCGATCAACAGCGTACTGCCGAATGGCGCGGCGTACATACCCACAATTTTGTTCGACGTCGATGTTCCGTTGGTAACGATATAACTCTGTTCCGCGCCAAACGTCCGCGCGATGTACTCTTCCGCTTCCAGGTGTGGCCCGGTGTGGTCGAGCAACGAACCAAGCTCGGTGACCGAAATAGAGACGTCCGCCTTGAGGGTATTCCCGCCGAAAAAATCATAAAACAGACAGCCAACCGGGCTTTTTTGATATGCGGTGCCGCCCATATGCCCCGGCGTACAAAAGGTGTACTTCCGCTCTTTGACGTAGGTAAACAAGGCTTTCGTGAACGGCGGCGTAATGTTATCAAGATATTCGTTGGTGTACTGACGCATACGAATGGCGATATCTTCCGCCTGCCCCAGCGCATATTCAAAAAACCAGAGCGCCATCCGCATATCCTGCACGCTGACATCCATCGTCGAGTGGGTGTTGATGAAGGCATAAAGCGGGAGATATTCATTAAGTTGATTGATATCGCTACATAAATCGAGACTGTACTCATCCCAGTCAAAAATCACGCCGCAAATTCGTGGGTTATGTTCGATAAACTTCAGCAAATCAACGCTGTTTTGTGGCCAGATAATCTGAAAGCCTTGCGCCACCAGCGCCGACTCCAGTTCTTTGATGGGCTCATCTTTATAAAAGACGCCATGCGGTCCCATAATGGCAATGATGTTCATGTGTTCCTCCTGGAAAATCCTTCCTTAATCATAGCCTGCTCAAACCGTGGCGATAAAAAAGGGCCACCGAAGTGACCCTTTTCAGAACATTTGCCGATTACGCGTAGCCGTAGCTCATCAGGCGCTGATAACGACGATTTTTTAAATCTTCAGTGCTTAACACGTCGAGATCGGCCAGATCCGCCAGCAGCTGCGCTTTCAGAGACGCCGCCATCGCTTCCGGGTTACGGTGAGCACCGCCCAGCGGTTCCGGGATGATGGAGTCGATCAGTTTCAGCTCTTTCAGACGCGGAGCGATGATACCCATCGCTTCAGCCGCCAGCGGCGCTTTGTCAGCGCTCTTCCACAGAATGGACGCACAACCTTCCGGCGAGATAACGGAATAGGTGCTGTATTGCAGCATATTCACTTTATCGCCCACGCCAATCGCCAGCGCACCACCAGAACCACCTTCACCGATAACCGTACAAACTACCGGTACGCCGAGGCGAGACATTTCACGCAGGTTGCGTGCAATGGCTTCAGACTGACCACGTTCTTCTGCGCCCACGCCCGGATAAGCCCCCGGGGTGTCGATAAAGGTGATGATAGGCATCTTAAAACGTTCAGCCATTTGCATCAGACGCAGTGCTTTGCGGTAACCTTCTGGCGCTGGCATACCAAAGTTACGGCGAATTTTTTCTTTGGTTTCACGACCTTTTTGATGACCAATGATCATCACCGGACGACCATCGAGACGGGCGATACCACCGACGATAGCTTTATCGTCTGCATACGCGCGGTCGCCAGCCAGTTCGTCAAATTCATCAAATGCCAGGCGAACGTAATCCAGGGTATAAGGACGCTGTGGATGGCGTGCCAGTTGCGCAATCTGCCATGCACCGAGATCGGCGAAGATTTTACGCGTCAGTTCTACGCTTTTTTCACGCAAACGATGCACTTCTTCATCGATGTTAATATCCAGTTTCTCATCCTGACGGCTAACCGCGGTCAGAGAATCGATTTTCGCTTCCAGCTCTGCAATCGGCTGTTCAAAATCAAGGAAATTCAGACTCATAGTATTCCTGTATTAGTCAAACTCCAGTTCCACCTGCTCCGAACCAATGAGGCCACGGAGATCGTTTAATAAACGATCGCTCGGAGAGACACGCCACGTCGCGCCAAAACGCAATCGCGCGCGTGCATCCGCCCTCTGATAGTAGAGATGTACTGGAATTGTCCCAGAGCGGTGGGGTTCCAGAGACTGACGGAGTCGGTTTAAAAGCTGGTCATCAATTTGCCTGTCCGTCAGCGAGATAGCAAGCCCGCGAGCATATTTTTCCCGGGCTTCGTCAATATCCATCACTTCGCGAGCGGTCATTTTAAGCCCACCGCTGAAGTCATCAAAGCTGACCTGTCCGCTGACGATAAGTATGCGGTCTTTTTCCAGCAATTGCTGGTATTTATCCAGGGCGTCAGTAAACAACATCACTTCCAGCCGCCCGGAACGGTCATCCAGCGTGCAGATACCGATACGATTGCCGCGCTTGGTGACCATAACCCGCGCGGCAACAACGAGCCCCGCAGCCGTGATGACTTTACCACGTTCTGTCGGGTGCATGTCTTTCAGCCTTACGCCTCCGACATAACGCTCAATCTCTTTTAAATACTGGTTGATAGGGTGTCCCGTGAGGTACAGACCTAACGTTTCACGTTCCCCATCTAACACCACCTGCTCCGGCCAAGGTTGGCAGCTGGCGTAGGATTGTTCAATTTGTTCCGGCTCTTCGGCCAGCACGCCGAACATATCGGCCTGACCGATAGCTTCCGCTTTCGCGTGTTGGTCTGCCGCTTTTAACGCATCACCCAGCGAGTTCATCAGCGCCGCGCGGTGTGGCCCAAGACGGTCAAACGCCCCGGACATGATCAGTTTTTCCAGCACTCGCCGGTTTAACTTTTTGGTGTCGGTACGGGCGCAGAGATCAAACAGTTCGCGGAAGTAGCCGCCTTTATTACGGGCTTCGATGATGGCCTCAATCGGGCCTTCACCTACCCCTTTGATCGCGCCAATACCATACACGATTTCGCCGTCGTCGTTGACGTGGAAATGGTAAAGACCGGAGTTTATATCTGGTGGCAGGATTTTCAGCCCCATCCGCCAGCACTCATCCACCAGGCCCACCACCTTCTCGGTGTTGTCCATATCGGCGGTCATTACCGCCGCCATAAACTCCGCCGGATAGTGCGCTTTCAGCCATAACGTTTGATATGACACCAAAGCATAGGCCGCAGAGTGCGATTTGTTAAATCCGTAACCCGCGAATTTCTCCACCAGGTCGAAGATTTTCATCGCCAGTTCGGCGTTGATTCCGTTCTTTTCTGCACCTTCAGCAAATACAGAACGCTGCTTAGCCATCTCTTCCGGCTTTTTCTTACCCATCGCACGACGCAGCATATCCGCGCCACCGAGGGTATAACCAGAAAGCACCTGGGCAATCTGCATGACCTGTTCCTGATACAGGATGATGCCGTAGGTTGGCTCCAGCACCGGTTTCAGGCTTTCATGCTGCCACTGCACGTCCGGATAGGAGATCTCTTCGCGACCATGTTTACGGTCGATAAAGTTATCCACCATCCCTGATTGCAACGGACCGGGGCGGAAAAGTGCCACCAGTGCGATCATATCTTCGAAGCAGTCAGGTTGCAGACGCTTGATCAGGTCTTTCATGCCGCGCGATTCAAGCTGGAATACCGCCGTGGTTTCCGAGCGTTGCAGCATGTCGAAGCTTTTCTTGTCATCCAGCGGGATCGCGGCGATATCCAGAGGCGGCTCGCCATTCTTCGCCCGCCGCTTGTTGATCATCTCCAGCGCCCAGTTGATGATGGTGAGCGTACGCAAACCAAGGAAGTCGAACTTCACCAGTCCGGCGTATTCAACGTCGCTTTTATCAAACTGGGTGACCGGATGTTTGCCCTCTTCATCGCAGTAAAGCGGCGCAAAATCGGTAATTTTGGTCGGTGCGATAACCACCCCACCGGCGTGCTTACCGGCGTTACGGGTGACCCCTTCCAGTTTGCGCGCCATGTCGATCAGCGCCTTAACTTCTTCATCCGCTTCGTAGATTTCCGGCAGCTGCGGCTCGGCTTCAAACGCTTTCGCCAGCGTCATCCCCGGATCGGGCGGGATCAGTTTCGAGATACGGTCGACAAAGCCGTACGGATGCCCCAGCACGCGGCCTACGTCGCGGATCACCGCTTTCGCCGCCATCGTACCGAAGGTGATAATCTGCGATACCGCATCACGACCGTACATGTCCGCTACGTGCTCGATAACCTGGTCGCGTTTCTCCATACAGAAGTCAACGTCGAAGTCAGGCATGGAGACACGTTCCGGGTTAAGGAAACGTTCGAACAGCAGGTCAAATTCCAGCGGATCGAGATCGGTGATTTTTAACGCGTAGGCCACCAGTGACCCTGCACCAGAACCACGGCCTGGCCCTACCGGTACACCGTTATCTTTCGACCACTGGATAAATTCCATAACGATGAGGAAGTAACCCGGGAAGCCCATCTGGTTGATAACCTGAAGTTCAGTATCCAGACGTTCGTCATATTCCGGGCGGCGCTTAACACGTTCTTCCTCGTCAGGGAATAAAAAGGCCAGACGCTCTTCCAGGCCCTCTTTTGCACGCTTGACCAGATAATCTTCGGTGCTCATGTCCCCGGTCGGGAACTGCGGCAGGAAGTATTCACCAAGGCGCACGGTCACGTTACAGCGTTTGGCGATCTCAACGGTGTTGGCAAGGGCTTCGGGGATGTCGGCAAACAGCTCACACATCTCCTCTTCGCTACGCATATATTGCTGCGGCGAATAGTTACGAGGGCGTTTAGGATCGTCGAGGGTAAAGCCGTCGTGGATCGCGACGCGGATTTCGTGTGCGTCAAAGTCGCTGCTGTCGATAAAGCGCACATCGTTAGTCGCCACGACGGGCAAACCGCGCGCTTCCGCCAGTTCCACCGCCGCGTGCAGATAGCTTTCTTCATCCGGCCTGCCGGTGCGGATCAGCTCGAGAAAATAGCGATCCGGGAAGTGTTCTTCATAAAACGCGACACACTCATCTACCAGCGCGCTGTTACCACGCAAAAGACTGCGTCCAACGTCGCCCATGCGCCCGCCGGAAAGAAGGATCAACCCTTCATTTAATTCGATAAGCCAGTCGCGATCGATGATCGGCCCGGCGGTACCGTACCCGCGCTGATACGCTTTTGAGATCAGCAACGTCAGATTCTGATAGCCGGTATTGTTCGCCGCCAGCACCGTCAGGTGAGTTAACTCATCACCCAGCAGGTCGCACTGGACGTTAAAATCCGCCCCGACGATGGGCTTAATCCCTGCGCCATGTCCCGCTCCGTAGAACTTCACCAGACCGCAAAGGTTGGTGAAATCGGTGATCGCCAGTGCTGGCATACCCAACGCTGCCGCCTTTTTTACCAGCGGTGCGGTTTTGGCCAGGCCATCGATCATCGAGTAGTCGCTGTGCACCCGCAGGTGTACGAAACGTGGTTCAGACATCTTCAGATTCCGGTTTACTTAATCTCGACACAAGAATCAGGACGCAAGTCCCAGTGCGCGTTTGACAGGCCCAAAGCTGCGCCGATGGTGTTCGGTCGCGCCGTGTTCAGCCAGTTTTTCCAGATGAAAAGCGGTTGGATACCCTTTGTGTTGGGCAAAACCATATTGCGGGAAAACAATATCCAGCGCCGCCATTTCGGCGTCACGCGTCACTTTCGCCAGGATAGACGCGGCACTGATTTCCGGTACGCGGCTATCGCCTTTCACCACAGCCATCGAAGGCATCGGTAATTTCGGGCAGCGGTTACCATCAATCAACACATATTCCGGCGCAATATGCAGTCCAGCGACGGCACGCTGCATCGCCAGCATGGTCGCATGTAAAATATTCAGTTCGTCGATTTCGTGAGGTTCCGCGCGGCCCAGACTCCAGCTCAACGCTTTCTCTTTGATCTCTTCACAGAGCGCCAGACGGCGTTTTTCGCTCAGCTTTTTGGAATCATTCAGCCCGGCAATTGGGCGCGCCGGGTCAAGGATCACCGCAGCGGTGACGACCGCGCCAACTAACGGCCCGCGTCCGACTTCATCCACACCCGCAACCAGCTGCGTGTGCGGATAGACAAATTCGATCATTGTGCTAACTCCAGAACGGCTTGTGCCGCCTGCTCATCGGCATTGCAGCGGATCTGCTGATGCAGCTCGCGGAAGGTGTCGTGCATCGCATGGCTGGTTTTCCCGTTCGCCAACAGCGGTAACAGCGCCGCAGCCAATTTTTGCGGCTCACACTCTTCCTGCAATAGCTCTTTGACTAACTCTCTGCCCGCCAGCAGATTTGGCAGCGAGACATAATCAGTTTTCACCAGTCGCTTCGCCAGCCAGAAGGTGAAAGGCTTCATGCGATATCCCACTACCATCGGGCATTTAGCCAGCATACACTCCAGTGCTGCCGTACCCGACGCCAGTAGCGCCGCATCACTGGCGACCATCGCCTCACGGCCCATTCCATCCAGCAAATGAACCGACAGGTCTGGCGCGACTGCAGCTTTGATGCGTTCAAACTGCTCGCGGCGTTTGGCATTCACCAGCGGCACCACGATTTCGAGATCCGGATATGTCTGGCGCAAAAGCTGGGCCGTTTTCAAGAAATCGGCACTAAGCATTTCGACTTCTGCACCACGGCTGCCCGGCAACAATGCCAGACAGTGGGCATCGTAAGGGATCCCCAGCACATCACGGGCACCATTTTTATCTGGCTCTAATGGCATGGCATCAGCCATGGTATGACCGATAAAGCGGCACGGTACGTTGTATTTGTCATAAAACGCCTTTTCGAAAGGCAGAAATGCGAGCACCAGATCGGTGGCTCTGCCTATTTTGAAAACGCGTTTCTGTCGCCACGCCCAGACGGACGGACTGACGTAATGAATGGTTTTGATACCCTGCTTTTTGAGGTTACCTTCAAGAGTAATATTGAAGTCAGGCGCATCAATACCAACAAAAACATCTGGCTTCAGTTCGCCAAAACGCTTTGTCAGATCGGCACGAATATGTAGTAAGCGACGCAGACGACCGAGCACTTCAACAATGCCCATCACTGCCAGTTCTTCCATTTCGTACCAGGCTTCGCAGCCTTCAGCCTGCATTCGTGGCCCGGCAACACCAACAAAGCGGGCGTTGGGCACACGTTCTTTCAGAGCGCGGATTAAACCGGCCCCCAGGATATCGCCGGAGGTTTCTCCGGCGACCAGGGCAATCGTTAATGGACGCTGTTCAGTCATTAACGAATCAGACCGCGCGTTGAGCGTGCAAAGAAATCGGTAAAGGCTTTCACTTCCGGATATGTTTCCGCCAGTTCAGCAATTTCCGGTTTCACTTCATCGAGCGTTTTACCGCTACGATAAATCAGCTTATACGCATTGCGGATAGCGGTAATCGCCTCACGGCTGAATCCGCGGCGCTTCAGCCCTTCGATATTGACACCGAACGGCGTTGCGTGGTTACCCTGCGCAATGACATAAGGAGGGACGTCCTGCGCCACACCGGAGCAGCCGCCAACCATCACATGCGCACCAATGATGCAGAACTGATGGACTGCGGTCATGCCGCCGATGATCGCGAAGTCGTCAACCGATACGTGACCCGCCAGCGTTGCGTTGTTGGCGAGGATGCAGCGGTTACCTACCGTACAATCGTGCGCAATGTGCGCATTGATCATCAGTAAGTTGTCGCTGCCCACCTTCGTCAATCCACCGCCCTGGACTGTGCCACGATGAATGGTGACGCTTTCGCGAATGCGGTTACGATCGCCGATTTCCACGCGGGTCGGTTCGCCAGCATATTTCAGATCCTGGTTAACTTCGCCGATGGAGGCGAAC
The DNA here is from genome assembly GCF_046487695.1 of Escherichia sp. WS1118. Classification (NCBI taxonomy): domain Bacteria; kingdom Pseudomonadati; phylum Pseudomonadota; class Gammaproteobacteria; order Enterobacterales; family Enterobacteriaceae; genus Escherichia; species Escherichia sp. WS1118. The sequence goes on from NZ_JBJQIZ010000012.1 coordinate 21,022, forward strand.
TGATAAATCTCATTATCGCGGCCAATTTTAGTATGACCATTCACGACAACGTGAGATTTCAGTACGGTACCCTCACCAATTTCGACATGGGGTCCAACGATACAAAAAGGACCAATGTGAGCGTTCGCGCCAATCGACGCGCCCTCTTCCACAATGGCGGTTGGATGCACAAAGGCGGATTTATCAATCACGTATCAGGCCTCCCGGCTACGAGCACACATCATCGTTGCTTCGCAAACTACTTTACCGTCGACCAGAGCAACCCCTTTAAAACGGGTCAGGCCGCGGCGCGTTTTTTCGAAAGTGACTTCCATGATCATTTGATCGCCAGGCACGACCGGGCGCTTAAAGCGCGCTTCGTCAATACCGGCGAAGTAGTACAGCTCACCCGGTTCCAGTTTTCCTACGCTTTTAAACGCCAGAATACCTGTTGCCTGTGCCATTGCTTCCAGAATCAGCACACCCGGGAAAATCGGTTTTCCAGGGAAATGGCCCTGGAAGAATGGCTCATTGACAGAGACATTTTTTACTGCGCGCAGAAAACGACCTTCTTCAAAATCCAGCACGCGATCCACCAGTAAGAATGGGAAACGGTGCGGCAGAAGTTCTAAAATCTCTTCAATCTGCAGAGTATGAGTGTTAGTAGTCAAGATACTCTTCCTGTCAAAATATAAGAAACGACAATAATAACACGGCCTGCCGCAATCGTAAGAATGAGACAGGCCGTAAAGTTTGGCGAACAAAAGATGGAACGTTAGTCTTGTTGATTAACCTTGCGCTCAAGCGATTTCAGACGCTTGCTCATGTCATCAATGTTCATCACCAGTGCAGCGGTTTTGCGCCAGACTTTGTTGGGTTGCAGCGGAATGCCTGAGGAATAGACGCCTGGTTCAGTGATGGGACGCATCACCATACCCATGCCCGTAACCGTCACTTTGTCGCATATTTCCATATGCCCGTTGATTACGCTGGCTCCGCCGATCATGCAGTAACGACCAATTTTCAGGCTGCCCGCCATAATGACGCCACCGGCAACTGCCGTATTGTCGCCAATCACGACGTTATGTGCAATCTGGCACTGGTTATCAATGATCACACCATTGCCAATAACAGTGTCATCCAGCGCGCCACGATCAATGGTAGTGCAGGCACCGATCTCCACGCGATCGCCAATAATTACGCGACCAATCTGTGGGATCTTCACCCAGTTACCACGATCGTTGGCATAACCAAAGCCGTCTGCGCCTACCACTGTTCCGGACTGGATCAGGCAATTCTGACCGATCTGGATCTCATGGTAAATGGTTACGTTCGCCCAGAGACGCGAACCTGCACCGATTTTGCTGTTTTTACCTACGAAGCAACCGGCACCGATAATCACGTTATCGCCCAGTTCAACGCCGGACTCAATCACCGCGTTAGCGCCAATCGATACGTTGTTACCCAGCTTCGCTGTCTCGTCAATCACCGCACTGGGTGCAATGTTCTGCGCGGGCTTCGGCGTGGTATCTAAAATTTGCGCCATGCGCGCGTAAGTCAGGTAGGGATTCTTCACTACCAGCGCGGCACTTTTCGCGAAAGGAAGATCGTCCTGGGTCATGACAACCGCGGACGCCTGGCACAAGCCTAAATGCTCACGGTATTTTGGGTTAACCATGAACGTAATGTGACCTGTTTGTGCAGATTGCATGGACGCAACGCCGGTGATGACGATATCGCCATCACCGTGTAGTTCTGCATCCAACTGCTGCGCTAAATCAGCCAGTCGAATTGAAGGCATTACTTATTTAACCTGTTTCAGTACGTCGGCAGTGATGTCTTTTACATCGCTGCTGTTGTAAGCAACGGCGTTTGCATCAACAACCAGATCGATATCCTGGCTGTTGGCAACTGATTTCACAGCAGTCTGGATACGAGTAACCAGTTTGCCGCGTTCTTCGTTGGAACGACGTGCGCGATCCTGCTCAAAAGCCTGCGCTTTCTGAGCAAAAGTCTGGCGCTGAGCCATCACGTCTTTTTCCAGCTTAGTGCGATCGCTGCCCGCTTTCATGGACTGCAGCTTTTTCATTTTAGCCTGCAGATCGGTTTCCATACGCTGCAGTTCGCTGGCACGGCCTTTGAACTCGTTTTCCAGCGTGTTAGAAACACCGGTTTTCTGCGCTACCTGCTGGAACAGGCTGCCCATATTGACGATTGCAATTTTGTCAGCCGCCTGAGCAGAAGTTGCCAGTGCTAAACCGAGACCTGCAGCTAATAACCACTTTTTCACAATAAACTCCTTACCATCCCATTTGCACCGGAGGGTGCAGTTCTTTGCGTGGCCCGGCGATCTTATATTGATCGCCTAAAGTCATCGCTACACTACCACTACATTCCTTTGTGGAGAACACTTACCAGGTTTTACCGATGTTAAACTGGAACTGTTCTGCCTTGTCTCCATCGTACTTTTTGAACGGCTGGGCGTAGGAGAACACCAACGGCCCCAATGGGGACATCCATTGTAATGCGATACCCGCAGACATACGGATATTGCTTGGATCACTATAGTCCGGATATCCAGAATATTGGCTGGAATCCCAGTTTGTATCCCAAACGGTACCCATATCCCAGAAGAAGGAAGTACGAACCGAGTTAGCATACTTATCGCTAATAAACGGCGTCGGGGTGATGAACTCGAGGCTGGCAACCGCCATGGCGTTACCGCCTACAGCATCATCCGATTTACACAGATCTTTCGCGCCGTCCTGAGTCGCACATTCGTAATCATAGTCCGGATCATAATTACTGGCCTGATGCGGGAAGTAAACTGCTTTCGGACCAATGGTATTGGACTGGAAGCCACGCACGGTGCTGGAACCACCGGCATAGAAGTTCTCATAGAACGGCATCTCTTTGCCGCCTAAACCATCACCATAACCCCAGCGGGTACGACCCAGAACAACCCATTTGTGATCATCATCAATCGGCACATAAGTCGCCGTGTCTAACGTCACTTTGTAGTATTCGTTATCCGATCCCGGAATGGTCACTTTACCGGTCAGGTTGACACGTGAACCATCTGTCGGGAAGTAACCACGGTCAAGCTTGTTATAGGTCCAACCATAGTTGAACGTGAAGTCGTCCGTTTTGAAGCTGTTATCCTGATCAGAGGTGCTCGGATGTTCACCCATAGAGTACAGATAACGCCACATCGCAACCTGCGGCTGCATGTTGGACAGGGAGTTATGTACATAACCCAGACCTGCACGCAGCGAGTTATATTCGTTGATCGGGAAGCCCAACGTCACGTCTGTACCATAACTCTTGTTGGTATAGTCGGACAGGTCGGCGTCATCTGCCTGGAAGTCATTATAGAAGAGACGACCACCGAGGCTTACGCCATCTACGGTGAAGTACGGGTTGGTTACCGACAGTTCAGCATAGGTCTGGTAATCGTTTTTGGTCCCGTTGATACCAACAGCATAACCCGTACCTAACCAGTTATCCTGTTGCACACCAGCCTGGAAGCTCACGCCACTTTCAGTACCGTAACCAATCCCGAAGTTGAAGCTACCGGTGTTACGTTCTTTCACCTTGTAAACTACATCAACCTGATCCGGGCTCCCCGGAACACGTTGGGTATCGGTATCGACAGTTTCAAAGAAGCCCAGACGGTTCAGACGCTCCTTACCCTGATCGACCAGATCGCTCCCCAGCCATGCACCTTCCATCTGACGCATTTCGCGACGCAGGACAGCATCTTTCGAGGTATCGTTACCTTCAAAACGGATCTTACGCACATAGAAACGGTTACCCGCATCAACGTTCACGCGTAATTTAACGGTTTTGTCGGCATCGTTAATTTCAGGCATCGACTGTACGCGCGGATAGGCATAACCATAGCGACCAAGAAGCTTTTTAATGTCATCTTCCATTTTGGTCACTTTGGTGCCGTTATACAGCTCGCCCGGCTCGATCTTAGTCAGTTGCTCAATTTCAGCGGAGTGCCCGGCAAGATTGCCGCTAACTTCAACGCCAGAAAGCTTGTACTGATCGCCTTCGGTGATGTTCACCGTGACGTAAATACCTTTTTTATCTGGCGTCAGACTGACCTGGGTAGAATCGATGTTGAAACGGGCATAACCGCGATCCAGATAGTAACTGCGCAGGGTTTCAAGGTCGCCCGCCAGTTTCTGTTTCTGGTATTTACGATCGCCTACCACGTTCCACCACGGCACTTCGTCACGCAGTTGGAAATGAGAGATCAGTTCATCGGTGGTGAAAGCATGGTTACCAACAATGTTAATTTGCTGGATTTCAGCTGACACACCTTCCTGGAACACCAGTTTTAGGTCAACACGGTTGCGCGGCAGCGGGGTCACGACAGCTTTAACGCTGGCGCTATATTTACCGACGCTGTAGTAGAAGTCTTCCAGACCTTTCTCGATATCGGCAATGGTGGTGCGATCGAGGGATTCGCCCACACGCACACCAGAAGCCTCGAGGTTTTGCTTCAGCATGTCATCTTTCACCGATTTGTTACCGGAGAAAGTAATGCTGGCAATGGTCGGACGTTCTTTTACCTGAACCAGAAGGGTATCACCATCACGAAGGACGCGAACATCCTCAAAGTTGCCGGTAGCAAACAGAGCGCGAATGGTATTACTGATATCTTCATCATTAACCGTGTCGCCTGTGCGCACCGGCATACTGAGGAGGGCCGCACCAACGGCGACACGCTGAAGGCCTTCGAAATGAATATCTTTCACTACGAACCCTTCAGCACCGTATACGGTGGCGCTGCTAAACAGCAGCGACGCTATGAGCAACTTTTTCATCGCCATCGTTATTATGCGTTCTTCCTAACTAACTCTCATAACCGAGAGAAATCATTGAAAAGTGCAAGCCCCATTAACAGCACCAGCAGAATCGAGCCAATGCGATAACAAAAGTCTTGAACCCGCTCGGATACCGGTCCGCCCTTGATCTTTTCGATCGCAAGGAACAGCAGATGCCCCCCGTCAAGTACGGGCAACGGAAACAGGTTAATTATCCCTAAGTTCACGCTAATAAGCGCAAGAAACGGCAGGTAATAAACTACCCCGAGTTCCGCTGTCATCCCAGCCCCCTTGGCGATAGAGATCGGCCCACTGAGGTTGTTCAGTTTCACATCACCGGTGATCAATTTTCCCAGCATACTGACCGTCAGCTTCATCAACTGCCACGTTTTGTCCGTGGCTTCGACGATAGCGTTGAACGGCCCATACTGGCGTACAACTTTATACTCATCTGGCAAAGGAATGACTTTCGGCTCAATACCGACAAAACCAATCGCTTTACCCTTACCCGGTTTACTCTCCGGGATTAATGTCAAAGACAAGGGACTCCCCTGCCTTTCGATTTCTAACGCTAAGGATTTACCCGGGTTATCCCGGACAAGCATCACAAAGGTCACCCACTGCGTTAAGGGCTGACCATCGACTTTAACGATCCTGTCGCCTGCTTGCAAACCTGCCTTGCTTGCCGCCGAGTTTGGCTGCACATTTTCCAGTACAGGTTCAATTTGCGGCCCACGAGGACGAATCCCCAACGAAGATACCGGATCTTCTTTATCAGGCTCAAACGCCCAGTGACGTAAATCGAGCTTTACATCCCGCCGTTGGTCGCTGCCAAATGGCGCTACCGTAATGGTGGTGCTTTCATCGCCAATTTTATCGACCAACTGCAAACGCACGGCATCCCAATCAGGCGTTTCGATACCATCTACGGCTTTTAGTTCCGTACCTGGTGCAATTTGTGCTTCCGCAGCTATCGAATTGGCTGCTATTTCACCAACCACCGGACGTACGCCAGGCACACCAATAATAAAAACCAGCCAGTAGGCAAAGATAGCAAAAATGAAGTTTGCAACCGGACCTGCGGCAATAATCGCCGCTCGTTGGCCGACAGATTTATTATTGAAGGCATGGTGGCGGAGTTCCGGAACGACCGGTTCTGCGCGCTCATCCAGCATTTTGACATAACCGCCCAACGGGATCAGGGCGATAACATATTCGGTGCCGAGCTTATCAGTTCGCCGCCAGAGCGCCTTACCAAACCCTATTGAGAAACGCTCAACGCGAACACCACAACGCCGGGCAACCCAGAAATGACCAAATTCATGCACGGTGATAAGTACACCCAGTGCAACGATGAACGAAGCCAAATCCCAGAGAAAACTCAGCATATTACCTTCCGTTAAAGCGTCCTGAATACCAGTAACAACAAGCAAGCAAAGACCGGTACCGCAGCCGTCAGGCTATCAATACGATCTAAAATACCACCGTGTCCTGGAATTAAATGACCGCTGTCCTTAATTCCTGCTTCACGCTTAAACATACTTTCGGTCAGATCGCCGAGCACTGAGGCTAACGCTGCGACAATAGAGCAAATGAGTAAGGTGACGGGAGCGACGTCGAGATTCACCCACATGCCATAACCCCATGAGATTACCGCTGCGGTCACTAGTCCACCGATAAAGCCTTGCCAGGTTTTACCCGGAGAAACCTTCGGTGCCAGTTTATGTTTACCAAACAATTTGCCAAACATATATGCGCCAGAGTCAGCGCCCCATACCAGGATCATGACATAGAGCAGCCATATTGCGCCACTGTAATGATTCTCGCCGTAGTGCCAGGCCCGTAACGCCAGCATGCCCCAGAAGAAGGGAACAATGGTTAGCACGCCAAAAATAATGCGCAATGTTTTAGAGTTACGCCAGATTGCTGCGGAACCTGGGTAAAACAGCACCAGCAATAGCGCGACAATCCACCAACCCAGCGAAGCCCAAAGTGAGATTTCAACCAGCGGTTGATGAATATTTCGGTGATATTCCGGCAACAGAAAAAGCATCAGCGCCAACAATAACCCACATAACACCGCCAACCATACTCGCTGCGAACGAGTGGTAAAACCGCTAAGCTGTCCCCATTCCCACGCTGCCAGCATACAGACCACCAGCGTTACAATGGCGAACCCCACCGGCGGCAACAGAAACAACGCCGCGATGACGACGGGTATTAACACAAAAGCAGATATCAGGCGATACTTCAGCAAAAGCGACCCCCATCAGGCTGTTTCATCACCGGGCTCGGTGCCGCCGAAACGACGCTCTCGATTAGCAAAGGCATTTAACGCCCCTTCAAAGTCTTGTTCATCGAAATCGGGCCAGAGAACATCTGTAAAGTAAAGTTCGGCATAGGCAATTTGCCAAAGCAAAAAGTTACTAATGCGATGCTCCCCCCCAGTCCTAATTACTAAATCTACAGGGGCCAGTTCATGCATACAGACATGCTGGTTTAGCATCTCTTCATCTATCTGATCTGGTTGCAGGTTTCCTTGCTGCACCTTTTCAGCCAGTTGCCTGACTCCCTGGACTATATCCCAACGTCCACCGTAGTTCGCCGCAATATTCAGCGTCAGACCGGTATTCCCGGCTGTTAGCGCTTCAGATTTACGAATACGTTCTTGCAAACGCGAGTTAAAGCGACTGGTATCGCCAATAATACGCAGACGCACGTTATGTCGGTGCAGACTTTTTACTTCGCTATCTAGCGCCCACACAAACAGTTCCATTAACGCACTGACTTCCTGCGCTGGTCGGTTCCAGTTTTCACTACTAAAGGCATACAGCGTTAACGCCTCAATACCGTTGTTGGCCGCAAAAGAGACAGCCCGGCGGACGGATTTTGCCCCGGCTTTATGCCCAAAGGCACGAATCTTCCCTTGCTTTTTTGCCCAGCGACCATTGCCGTCCATAATGATCGCAACATGACGACAGCCATGCGCTGGCAATTTTTCGCTAAGTGGTTGAGTAGCAGACAACATCACGCGTTTCTTATTCCCTGACAGGGTTTACGGTACTCAGGAATACTGAAGCCTATACAAAAAAAAGCCGTGTAAAACCACGGCATACCTGACCTTATAAAGCCAACTACTTACGATCAGATGGCGCAGACTATATCACTGAAGCCCTACGCTAACAAATAGCGCGACTCTCTGTAGCCGGATTATCCTCAGCTTGCGAGACGCATCACCTCTTTTCTGGCGACTTCACGCGCGTTCGCATCAACAGATAACACATCATCCACACATTGTGGTTCGCGCATATCCATTTTTTCCAGTACGGATAAATTCAACGCAGCGATATCCGTAAAGCGGATTTGTTGCGCAAGAAAAGCAGCCACGGTGATTTCGTTTGCGGCATTCAATGCTGTCGTCGCTGCCTGGCCTTGTTCGAACGCCTCCATCGCCAGTTTCAGGCATGGATAACGATCATAATCCGGTGCGGCAAATGTCAACGCATTTAGTTTGCAAAAATCGAGCGGCTTCACGCCAGAGTTCACGCGATTCGGCCATGCCATGGTGTGAGCAATTGGCGTACGCATATCCGGTTCACCCAGCTGCGCCAGAACACTGCCGTCCTGGTAGCGCACCATTGAGTGAATCACTGACTGCGGGTGAATCAGCACTTCCATCTGGCTGGCGCTGGCGTTAAACAGCCAACGCGCTTCAATGTATTCCAGACCTTTGTTCATCATGGTAGCCGAATCGACGGAAATTTTACGTCCCATCGACCAGTTCGGATGACGGCAGGCTTGATCGGGCGTCATTGTTGCCAAATCGCGCAATGGCGTCTCACGGAAAGGGCCACCAGACCCGGTAAGTAAAATGGACACCACGCCATTTTGCTCAAGGTCAGCGTATCCCAGATTATGCTGGATAGGTTGCGGTAAACTCTGAAAAATAGCGTTATGTTCGCTATCGACCGGTAACAATTGCGCTTTGCTCTGCTTTACGGCGTCCATAAACAGACGTCCGCAGGTAACCAGTGATTCTTTATTGGCCAGCAAAATGGTTTTACCCGCGCGGATCGCAGCAAGCGTAGGTAACAGCCCAGCAGCGCCAACAATGGCTGCCATCACCTGATCAACATCCTCAAGCGCAGCCATATCGCAAGCGGCTTGTTGCCCACTTAAGACTTCGGTGCGGCTCCCCTGTTGCTGTAGCATCGTTTTAAGAAGTTTCGCACTCGCTTCATCGTCCATTACGGCATAGCGGGGAGAGAATTCCAGGCACTGTTCTACCATGCGAGTGACATTTTTGCCTGCCACCAGCGCAACTACGCGGAAGTGTTCGGGATTATGGCGCACCACGTCCAGCGTGCTGCAACCAATCGAGCCGGTCGAGCCCAGAATGGTGAGTTGCTTCATGAAACATCCAGAGTTGAGACAGAATAAAAAGCAAAACGCCGCCAGCCGATCCGCAAGGATCTACTGAGCGGCGTTTTTGTCGTTCAAGAAATCAGAACTGCATCAGTTCTGCTTCTTTGTCTGCCAGCGCCGCTTCAATTTTCTTGATTGCAGCATCAGTCAGTTTCTGTACATCGTCCTGAGAACGGCGATCGTCGTCTTCGCTGATCTCTTTATCTTTCAACAGTGCTTTCACTTTGTCGTTCGCGTCACGACGCACGTTACGTACTGCAACACGCGCTTGTTCTGCTTCACCACGAACGATTTTGGTCAGATCTTTACGACGTTCTTCCGTCAGCGGCGGCAGCGGAACACGGATGTCGCTACCCGCAGAGTTCGGGTTCAGGCCAAGATCGGACGCCATAATCGCTTTTTCAACGGCCGGAGACATTGAACGATCAAACACGTTGATTTTCAGAGTACGGGAATCTTCTACCGTTACGCTTGCCAGCTGACGCAGCGGCGTCGGCGTGCCGTAATATTCCACGACAATGCCATCCAGCAGGCTGGGAGAAGCACGACCCGTGCGTATTTTGCTGATTTGGGTTTTGAACGCTTCTACGCATTTGTCCATGCGTACTTCAGCATCTTTTCTGATATCGCTAATCACGTTACGAATCCTTGAAAACTTGTCTCAGTCAGACCAGACAGTCACACACAGTGGAAGTGTGCTAAGTATAGCCCTGATTAAACATATTACGGGTAAGATCCCCCGCGATACTTACGCGGAATCTTACCCTTATTTATCCATCACGGGAATTACTCCGTGATTAAAGTCCCTTCTTTTTCACCCATTACCACACGGCGCAGCGCACCCGGTTTGTTCATGTTGAAAACGCGAATCGGTAATTTATGGTCACGAGCAAGCGTGAAGGCCGCCAGGTCCATGACTTTCAGCTCTTTTTCCAGCACTTCGCTGTAAGTCAGTTGCTCGTACATGGTTGCGGTTGGATCTTTCGCCGGATCAGCAGTAAACACGCCGTCAACTTTGGTTGCTTTCAGCACCACATCGGCTTCAATTTCGATACCACGCAGGCAAGCTGCTGAGTCGGTGGTAAAGAACGGGTTACCTGTACCGGCGGAGAGGATCACCACACGGTTGTTGCGCAACAGGCTGATAGCTTCTGCCCAGCTGTAGCTGTCGCACACGCCATTCAATGGAATAGCGGACATCAGACGAGCGTTCACATAGGCGCGGTGCAGTGCATCACGCATTGCCAGGCCGTTCATTACGGTCGCCAGCATCCCCATGTGGTCGCCCACAACGCGGTTCATACCCGCTTTCGCCAGACCAGCGCCACGGAACAGGTTACCCCCACCAATCACCACACCAACCTGAATACCCAGTTCAACCAGTTCTTTGATTTCCTGAGCCATGCGATCCAGTATGCTTGCATCAATACCGAAGCCTTCAGTGCCCTGCAGAGCTTCGCCACTCAACTTAAGCAGAATGCGTTTATAGACGGGTTTTGCATTGGTAGCCATGTTTCTTTCCTGAGACTGTCAACGATTGAAATGAATTAATACTAGCGACATTGTACGTCGCTTTTCAGCGCAGCCCCACAAGGGTTAGCTGAATTTACAAGATGGGCACAAAAAGAAGCCGCCCTCAGGCGGCTCCTTTTCGATAATTAAGACTGCTTGGACATCGCAGCAACTTCTGCTGCAAAGTCAGTCTCAACTTTCTCGATGCCTTCACCCACTTCGAAGCGGATGAAGCCAGTCACTTCAGCGTTATGCTCTTTCAGCAGCTGACCAACAGTTTTGCTTGGTTCCATAACGAACGGCTGACCGGTCAGAGAAACTTCGCCGGTGAATTTCTTCATGCGGCCTTCAACCATTTTCTCTGCGATTTCTTTCGGCTTACCAGACTGCATCGCGATATCCAGCTGTACCTGGTATTCTTTTTCTACCACTTCAGCGGATACGTCTTCTGGTTTGATGAATTCTGGCTTGCTTGCAGCAACGTGCATAGCGATGTGTTTAACCAGCTCTTCGTCAGCGCCTTTAGCAGCAACCAGAACACCGATACGCGCACCGTGCTGATAAGAACCCAGAACGTCGCCTTCCAGCGCAGCAACGCGGCGAATGTTGATGTTTTCACCAATTTTCGCTACCAGCGCAACACGTTCTTCTTCGAACTGTGCTTTCAGAACTTCAACGTCAGTGATTTTGCCAGCAACAGCTGCGTCCAGAACTTTGTCTGCAAACGCCTGGAAACCAGCGTCTTTTGCAACGAAGTCAGTCTGGCAGTTAACTTCCAGAATGATGCCGTAGTTGCCGTCGATTTTGGTTTTGATCACGCCGTCAGCAGCAACGTTGCCTGCTTTTTTCGCTGCTTTAATAGCACCGGACTTACGCATGTTTTCGATTGCCAGCTCGATGTCGCCGTTAGCTTCAGTCAGTGCTTTTTTGCAATCCATCATGCCTGCGCCAGTACGCTCACGCAGCTCTTTTACCAGGGATGCGGTAATTTCAGCCATTCTAAAATCCTCGGAGATGTGATCTGCCCGGCATTAAACCGCACAGATATAAAAGTGAAAAAGGGGGCCATATGCAGGCCCCCTAACCAAACGTGTACTACCTGGTCTATAAGGGCTCGTACGAGCGTGCCTTATTACTCAGCTTCTACGAAGCTTTCTTCCGCCTGGGAAGCCAGATCCTGAGAACGGCCTTCACGTACGGTTGCAGCAACAGCGCCCAGGTACAGGGTCACAGCACGGATTGCGTCGTCGTTACCCGGGATAACGAAGTCAACACCGTCCGGATCAGAGTTGGTATCAACGATAGCAAATACCGGAATACCCAGGTTGTTTGCTTCTTTGATAGCAATGTGTTCGTGGTCAGCATCGATTACAAACAGAGCGTCCGGCAGACCGCCCATGTCTTTGATACCGCCCAGGCTGTTTTCCAGTTTCTCCAGCTCACGAGTGCGCATCAGCGCTTCTTTCTTGGTCAGCTTGTCGAAAGTACCGTCCTGAGACTGAGTTTCCAGGTCTTTCAGACGTTTGATGGACTGACGAACGGTTTTCCAGTTAGTCAGCATACCGCCCAGCCAGCGATGGTTCACGAAGAACTGGTCGCAGCTCAGAGCAGCGTCTTTCACCGCTTCGCTTGCAGCGCGTTTAGTACCAACGAAAAGGATTTTACCTTTGCGAGAAGCAATCTTGTTCAGTTCAGCCAGAGCTTCGTTGAACATCGGTACAGTTTTCTCAAGGTTGATGATGTGAACTTTGTTACGCGCACCGAAGATGAACGGCTTCATTTTCGGGTTCCAGTAACGGGTCTGGTGACCGAAGTGAACACCAGCCTTGAGCATGTCGCGCATGGAAACAGTTGCCATGATTAAAACCTCTATATAAAAGTTGGGGTTATGCCTCCACGTATCCCATATTACCGACCCCAAAGGGCACCCCGGAATATGTGCCGATACGTGTGTGTTGTTACACAAAGTGAGATTGTCGCTTCCGTCCAGTCTGTGTATACGAAATGGATCGGAAGTCCGGCGCGCTTTATACCACAAATACGTCGTGGACACCAATAATTGTTGGCGCTGTGTACAGCATCAGACGTTGAATTTTCTATTATAGAAAACCTTCAGTGGCACGTTTGGCGAAATTCAGAATGATTCTCAATTTGCCCGGGTGTGATACCATTGACGGCACTTACATATATATTGTCGGTATCACCGACGCTGATGGACAGAATTAATGGCTATCTCAATCAAGACCCCAGAAGATATCGAAAAAATGCGCGTCGCTGGCCGACTGGCTGCCGAAGTGCTGGAGATGATCGAACCGTATGTTAAACCGGGCGTCAGCACCGGCGAGCTGGATCGCATCTGTAATGATTACATTGTTAATGAACAACACGCGGTTTCTGCCTGCCTCGGCTATCACGGCTATCCGAAATCCGTTTGCATCTCTATTAATGAAGTGGTGTGCCACGGTATCCCGGACGACGCCAAGCTGCTGAAAGATGGCGATATCGTTAACATTGATGTCACCGTAATCAAAGATGGTTTCCACGGCGATACCTCGAAAATGTTTATCGTCGGTAAGCCAACCATCATGGGCGAACGTCTGTGCCGCATCACGCAAGAAAGCCTGTACCTGGCGCTACGCATGGTAAAACCTGGCATTAATCTGCGCGAAATCGGTGCGGCAATTCAGAAATTTGTCGAAGCAGAAGGCTTCTCCGTCGTTCGTGAATATTGTGGACACGGTATTGGTCGCGGCTTCCACGAAGAACCGCAGGTGCTGCACTATGACTCCCGTGAAACCAACGTCGTGCTGAAACCGGGGATGACGTTCACCATCGAGCCAATGGTCAACGCGGGTAAAAAAGAGATCCGCACCATGAAAGATGGCTGGACGGTAAAAACCAAAGATCGCAGCTTGTCTGCACAATATGAGCATACTATTGTGGTGACTGATAACGGCTGCGAAATTCTGACGCTACGCAAGGATGACACCATCCCGGCGATAATCTCGCACGACGAATAAAATGAAGCCGGCGAATGCCGGCTTTTTTAATGCAATAATTTAATCTTATGGGTGGCGCACAATGAATACCCTTCCAGAACAGTACGCAAACACCGCTCTCCCCACCCTGCCCGGTCAACCGCAAAATCCATGCGCCTGGCCCCGTGATGAATTAACCGTCGGTGGGATAAAAGCCCATATCGATACTTTCCAGCGTTGGCTGGGTGATGCCTTTGACAATGGTATCTCCGCAGAACAGTTGATTGAGGCGCGTACCGAGTTTATCGACCAGCTCCTTCAACGATTATGGATTGAAGCGGGATTCAGCCAGATTGCCGACCTGGCATTGGTCGCCGTCGGTGGCTACGGTCGTGGCGAGCTGCATCCACTTTCTGACATCGATTTACTGATTTTAAGCCGTAAAAAGCTCCCGGACGATCAGGCGCAAAAAGTGGGCGAGCTGTTAACGCTGCTCTGGGATGTAAAGCTGGAAGTAGGTCATAGCGTGCGCACGCTTGAAGAGTGCATGCTGGAAGGGTTATCGGATTTAACCGTCGCCACCAATTTAATCGAATCCCGCTTATTAATTGGCGATGTTGCGCTGTTCCTCGAACTGCAAAAACATATTTTTAGCGAAGGATTCTGGCCTTCCGACAAGTTCTACGCGGCGAAAGTTGAAGAACAGAACCAGCGCCATCAGCGTTACCACGGCACCAGCTACAATCTTGAACCAGACATCAAAAGTAGCCCCGGCGGCTTGCGCGATATCCACACTCTGCAATGGGTGGCCCGCCGTCATTTTGGCGCAACATCGCTGGATGAAATGGTAGGGTTTGGCTTCTTAACCTCTGCGGAGCGAGCGGAATTAAACGAATGCCTGCATATATTGTGGCGCATTCGCTTTGCCCTGCATCTGGTCGTCAGTCGTTACGATAATCGCCTGTTATTCGATCGCCAGCTTAGCGTCGCCCAGCGTTTGAATTACAGTGGTGAAGGTAACGAACCGGTCGAGCGGATGATGAAGGATTACTTCCGCGTTACACGCCGCGTCAGTGAACTCAACCAGATGCTGCTGCAACTGTTCGATGAAGCCATCCTCGCCCTTCCCGCCGACGAAAAACCACGTCCAATCGACGATGAGTTTCAGCTACGCGGAACGCTGATCGACCTGCGTGATGAAACACTATTTATGCGCCAGCCAGAAGCCATCTTGCGTATGTTCTACACCATGGTGCGCAACAGTGCGATCACCGGCATTTACTCCACCACACTACGCCAGTTACGCCACGCCCGTCGCCACCTGCAACAACCTCTGTGTAATATTCCGGAAGCGCGAAAACTGTTTTTGAGCATTCTGCGTCACCCCGGAGCGGTGCGGCGCGGGCTATTGCCAATGCATCGCCATAGCGTACTCGGCGCGTATATGCCGCAATGGTCGCATATCGTCGGGCAGATGCAGTTTGATCTGTTCCACGCCTACACGGTGGATGAACATACTATCCGCGTGATGCTGAAACTGGAGAGTTTTGCCAGTGAAGAAACGCGCCAGCGCCATCCGTTGTGTGTGGACGTCTGGCCGCGCCTGCCGTCAACTGAGCTGATTTTCATCGCCGCGCTGTTTCACGATATCGCCAAAGGACGCGGCGGCGACCACTCCATTCTCGGTGCTCAGGATGTAGTGCATTTTGCCGAACTCCACGGGCTGAACTCACGCGAAACACAGTTGGTCGCCTGGCTGGTTCGCCAGCACTTGCTGATGTCGGTGACCGCTCAGCGCCGCGATATTCAGGACCCGGAAGTCATCAAGCAGTTTGCCGAAGAAGTTCAAACGGAAAATCGTCTGCGCTATCTGGTATGCCTGACAGTGGCTGACATTTGCGCCACCAACGAAACACTGTGGAATAGCTGGAAGCAAAGTCTGTTGCGCGAACTCTATTTTGCCACCGAAAAGCAGCTACGACGCGGAATGCAAAACACGCCGGATATGCGCGAACGGGTTCGCCATCACCAACTCCAGGCGCTGGCGCTACTGCGCATGGATAACATCGACGAAGAGGCGCTGCACCAAATTTGGTCACGCTGTCGCGCTAACTATCTTGTCCGCCATAGCCCAAATCAACTGGCCTGGCACGCACGCCATTTATTACAGCATGATTTAAGCAAACCGCTGGTACTGCTTAGCCCGCAGGCTACGCGTGGAGGCACCGAGATTTTTATCTGGAGCCCGGACCGCCCCTATCTGTTTGCCGCCGTCTGTGCCGAATTAGACCGCCGCAATTTAAGTGTTCACGACGCACAAATTTTCACCACTCGCGACGGTATGGCGATGGATACCTTTATAGTGCTGGAACCCGATGGTAGCCCGCTATCCGCAGATCGTCATGAGGTTATTCGGTTTGGTCTGGAGCAAGTACTGATACAAAGTAGCTGGCAGCCACCGCAGCCCCGTCGCCAACCCGCCAAATTGCGCCATTTTACTGTTGAAACCGAAGTGACGTTTTTGCCGACCCATACCGACCGCAAATCGTTCCTCGAACTGATCGCCCTCGACCAACCTGGACTGCTGGCGCGAGTCGGGAAAATTTTTGCCGATCTGGGAATTTCGCTTCATGGCGCCCGAATTACAACCATTGGCGAGCGAGTAGAAGATTTATTCATAATTGCCACCGCTGACCGGCGTGCGCTTAATAACGAGTTGCAGCAGGAAGTGCATCAGCGGTTGACAGAGGCCCTCAATCCAAACGATAAAGGGTGATGTGTTTACTGATATGAAAAGAGTTTAACAATGCAGCAGTTACAGAACATTATTGAAACCGCTTTTGAACGCCGTGCCGAGATCACGCCAGCCAATGCAGACACCGTTACCCGCGAAGCGGTAAATCAGGTGATCGCCCTGCTGGATTCCGGCGCACTGCGTGTAGCGGAAAAAATTGACGGTCAGTGGGTGACGCATCAGTGGTTGAAAAAAGCGGTGCTGCTCTCTTTCCGTATTAATGATAATCAGGTGATCGAAGGGGCAGAAAGCCGCTACTTCGACAAAGTGCCGATGAAATTCGCTAACTACGATGAAGCACGTTTCCAGAAAGAAGGCTTCCGCGTCGTGCCACCAGCGGCAGTGCGTCAGGGCGCGTTCATTGCCCGTAACACCGTGCTGATGCCGTCTTACGTCAACATCGGCGCATATGTTGATGAAGGCACCATGGTTGATACCTGGGCGACCGTCGGTTCCTGTGCGCAGATTGGTAAAAACGTCCACCTTTCCGGTGGCGTGGGTATCGGCGGCGTGCTGGAGCCGCTGCAGGCTAACCCGACCATTATTGAAGATAACTGCTTCATCGGCGCACGCTCTGAAGTGGTTGAAGGGGTGATTGTCGAAGAAGGTTCCGTCATCTCTATGGGCGTATACATTGGTCAGAGCACCCGTATTTATGACCGTGAAACCGGCGAAATCCACTACGGTCGCGTTCCGGCGGGGTCTGTGGTTGTTTCAGGTAATCTGCCGTCGAAAGATGGCAAATACAGCCTCTACTGTGCAGTTATCGTTAAGAAAGTTGACGCGAAAACTCGCGGTAAAGTTGGTATTAACGAACTGCTGCGTACCATCGACTAAAAGTATGTACACGGGCAGCACGACGCTGCCCGATTGCTTTCTGGCTCAGAATAATTCGTCCTACTCATTTTCCCCCTTTTTTTTAAATACTTTTTCATCTTGTTTCGGACTGTCATGTAATTCGCAAAATGAAGATAAATGTGCTAATCCATCCCATGGAATATCACCACAATAAAGCAGGTAATTTTTTGATTTTTACGCCATGATAGAAGTCTGGAAGAAAAAGGCTTTCTGCGATCACAGTCGAGCCGGGCGGGCCAGGCCAAATGCTAAAATAAGCACAATTTACTGACTCATTTTGAGGTAACGCTATGTACGACAATCTGAAAAGTCTGGGTATTACCAATCCTGAAGAAATTGATCGTTACAGCCTCCGGCAGGAAGCCAACAACGATATTCTGAAAATCTATTTCCAGAAAGACAAAGGCGAGTTTTTCGCCAAGAGCGTGAAGTTTAAATACCCGCGTCAGCGTAAAACGGTCGTCGCTGATGGTGTGGGTCAGGGTTATAAAGAAGTCCAGGAAATTAGCCCGAATCTACGGTATATCATTGATGAGCTTGATCAAATCTGCCAGCGTGACCGCAGCGAAGTTGATCTTAAGCGTAAGATCCTCGACGACTTACGTCACCTGGAGTCAGTAGTAACCAATAAGATCAGCGAGATTGAAGCCGATCTGGAAAAACTGACGCGTAAATAATGCCATTCTGTGGCCGGGTAAAGTCTCACTCGGCTGTAATTTTGTAATCGACCTACCGCTCTTCATCCAGTTGTAACGCCACATACAGCAGCAACCTGTCATCAAAATTGCCCAAATCAAGCCCGGTCAGTTCCGATATACGATTAAGCCGATATTCCAGTGTATTACGATGAATAAACAACGCCTTTGACGTTGCCAGCGGTTGCACATTGTGGCGAAACCACGCCGCCAGCGTTCGCCGCAGCAAGCCGTTATTGTCCATCGCTTTCAGCCGCGCCAGCGGTCGCGCCAGTTCGTTGGCTTGCCAGTCGCCACGCAAACTGTCGAGTAACACAGGTAACATCAGATCCTGATAAAAATAGCAGCGACTTTCTGGCATCCGCTGTTTACCCACCACCATCGTCGTTTTCGCCGTACGATAGGATCGGGCAATACTGCCAGGACCGGTAAAATAGTTGCCCAGCGAAACGCGAAAACGCAACTGGCCATACTCTTTCATGCGGGTAATCAGTTGTTCAACTCGCTTACGATGATCTTCTGCGTCCCAGCGCCCAAAAGAGTTCAACGCCGGTTTCAACACCACCATTTCGGTTAGCGAGACAATCGCCACCAGATTATTACGCTCGGGTGTAGTCAGCGCATTTTGCAGTTGCTGTAACTCCGCCATTGCGCTGTCCACACCAAGCTGACCGCTGTCGACCTCAACAATAGCCACCACTCGCGGTTGATTGAGATCGATCCCCAGCCGTTGCGCCCATTCAGTAAGTGCGGGAGTATTCTCCTCAGCCTGAATCAGGTTCATCACCAGTTCTTCCCGCAAACGGCTATCCTGCGCCAACAGGTGCATCAACCGCGACTGTTCCAGCATCATTTCAGCCGTCATGCAGACCAGTTCGCCATATTTACGCAGATTCTCTGGTTCACCTGTCAGGCCAATTACGCCGACAATTTCACCTTCCAGCCGTAACGGTAGATTAATCCCCTGCCGCACACCGTGCAGATGACGTGCCACCGCGTCATCGATATCGACGACTCGTCCTTGTGAAAGTACCAGCAATGCTCCTTCGTGCAATTCACCAATACGCTCACGATCGCCGCTGCCGATAATTCGCCCGCGGGCATCCATTACGTTGATATTGGTATCGATGATGCGCATGGTACGTGCCACGATATCCTGCGCCATTTTGGTATCAAGATGCCAGCCAGCCATAAGTCCTCCATTATGCACGGCTTAGCATAAGGAAGTACGTAACGTACGGCATTGTGCAAATGCCCAAAGGATGATGAAGATGTATGGAGTTGTGGTGAAGTTCACAGATTGTAAGGAGAACCCCTTCCCGTTTTCAGGAAGGGGTTGAGGGAGATTACTGCATTAACAGGTAGATGGTGCTGTCGCCGCGCTGAATGTTCAGTGCCAGCACAGACGGTTTGCTGTCGAGAACTTTACGCAGTTCAGCGATGTTTTTCACTGCCTGCTGGTTCGCGCCAATAATCACATCACCTTTCTTCAGGCCGATCTGCGCAGCCGGAGTGCCCGTTTTCACGTTGTTCACCACCACGCCCTGATCTTTGCCTTTGTTACTCATCTCAGCGCCTTCAATGCCGTTGAAGATGGTGCTGGAATCAACCTGATTCTGGCTGCTCTGCTGAAGTTCCAGGTTCACGTTAACCTGCTTCCCGTCGCGCAGTAAGCCCAGGGTCAGTTTGCTACCTACCGGCATAGTGCCCACCTGAGCACGCAGTGCGGCAAAGCTGCTGATTGGCTTACCGTTCAGTGAGGTGATCACATCACCCGCTTTAATGCCCGCTTTCGCGGCGGAAGAATTCGGCAGAACCTGGCTTACGAAAGCACCGCGCTGGGCGTCAACTTTCATCGCTTTCGCCAGATCGGAGTTCAGCTCAGTGCCCATAATACCCAACTCACCACGTTTCACCTGGCCGTATTCCACCATCTGCGAGGTCAGGTTTTTCACCATGTTGCTCGGGATAGCAAAACCGATACCGATGTTTCCGCCGTCCGGTGCGAGGATCGCGGTGTTGATACCAATCAGTTCGCCGTTCAGGTTAACCAACGCACCACCTGAGTTACCCCGGTTGATCGCTGCATCGGTCTGGATGAAGTTTTCGTAGTTTTCAGCGTTCAGGCCGCTACGTCCCAGCGCAGAGACAATCCCGGAAGTTACTGTCTCGCCCAGGCCGAACGGGTTACCAATTGCTACGGTGTAATCACCCACGCGCAGCGCATCAGAATCCGCCATCTTAATTGCGGTCAGGTTTTTCGGGTTCTGGATCTGGATCAGCGCGATATCAGAGCGCGGATCTTTGCCAACCATCTTCGCGTCGAACTTACGACCATCGCTCAGTTGGACTTTAATCACCGTCGCGTTATCAACAACGTGGTTGTTGGTGACGACATAGCCTTTATCGGCATCAATGATAACGCCGGAACCCAGCGCCATGAATTTCTGTTGCTGGCCGCCGCCATTACCGCCCAGGCCCCCCTGGCAGAACGGAGAGCTCTGGAACGGAGAACCCTCTTGGCAGAACGGAGAATCATCACCGAAGAACTGCTGGAAATTACGCGGCATACGCGGCGTATTAACGGTTGTGCTACCTTCTACGTTAATGCTGACCACTGAAGGCATCACCTTTTCGAGCATCGGTGCAAGGCTTGGCATCTGCTGGGCTGTCGTTGCTGAAGAAGTCTCAGCCGCCGTTGCAGAGAGCGGAGATAACGCCAAACCTAAACTCAGAGCCAGTGCACTCAGTGCTAATGTGGTTTTTTTCATGTATTTCAGTCTCGATTAACAGATAACGCAAAATTGCTGTGTTCTTCAGATTCGTTTTATAGCGCGAAGTTCCGAACTAAAGTTTCTGCAAAAGGTAAAAATTTATTGTTCGTCTTTACAAAAGCCTGGTTATTGTTCTACGGCCATCAGACGTCGGTATTCATCCCACGCATAGAGGTCGGTCATACCGCTGATATAATCCTGCAGCAGGCGGCAACGGTAATAATATTCCCATAGCGGAAACTCAGGAGAATCTGACGGTAATTTACTGACAGCCTCGACATAGGCCAGCCGATGGCGCGTCGAGAGTTTGTGGAATAAGCGCGTTTCAATAGGGAAACGTTTCACCCGTTCTTTTTCTACCAGTTCAGTAAAGTCTGATAACGGCAGGTTTAATAAAGGACGATAAATCTCTAATAATCCGCTAATGACCCGATAGCCCTGCAATTCAAGCTGCTCGACATCTGGATGGCTAAACACATGTTTTACAGCGACATTTTTATATAGCTTAAGAAGATCGCTGCATTCGCTGGCATCTTCCAATAATGCATGATTAAACGTTCCGGCGAAAATCGCAGGCAGATTATCAATAAATCGTTGTGCCGCGTAGGGTACCAGTTTATTTAGGGTGTTTACCCGTAAATACATAAAAAACTGATCTTCCGTACTGCGGCTTAAACTATTTGAGCGTGATTTTTCCCAGGCATTTTCAACCACCAGCGAAAAGAGCGAACCTTTCTCATGCTGGCCCCACGCCTCGTGCAAATGATGATAAAGCTGCTCAACGGTAAATATCCTTTTCTCTACCGCATCTTCAAGGTCTGCCACACAATAGGAGATGTCGTCGGCAGCTTCCATAATCCACGTTAACGGAAAACGACTGTAAAGCGCCAAATTAAGTTCTTTACGCAACCGGGCAATATAGGCTTCTTCAGAAAGATAATAACCCGGCTTTTTCATTAAATAGTGATGTGTCTCAGGCGTTTCGCCACGCCACCACGCCGGACGGGTATATTTTAAAATACCGCCAACCTGTGCCCAGGTGAGATTCATCCGCATCAATGTATGCACCAAACGAATACCCTGTGCGTTACCTTCAAAATGACATAAGTCCTGACGAATCTTGCGCCGCAGCGCGTTAAGCGGTTCTTCCCCGTCCCGTAAACGTAGTGCCGCCACGCTGCAGCGATCGTCAGTCAGAGGCTGGCTTTCGGCATCTTCCGGGTACAAACGCTGGCGAAACCAGTCATTTATCGCCGCTTCGCCAAAATGACCAAACGGCGGATTGCCGATATCGTGCATCAGGCATGACATCTCAACAATGCTTTCAAAGGGCCCGGTCAGTTCATCGAGACCATACGCCTCCACTAATTTAAGCTCTTTCAGACGGCTTAAAATTTCTTTGGCGATGTAGCGCCCCACCTGCTGGACTTCCATCGAGTGGGTAAGACGCGTGCGCACGGCGGCATTGCGCTCCAGTGGAAAAACCTGGGTCTTTTGTTGCAGACGACGAATTGCCGGAGAGTTAATGATACGCCCGCGATCGCTCTCGAAGATCCGCAGAATCTCATGTTCGGTTTTAACGCCCTGCGGTGAACGGTAACGACGATGCCAGTTTATTTTTTTTCGGAAATCAATCTGTGCCATGTCCTCTCCCGCGTGAGAAATACGCTTCCCCGTAAGCGCATGGTAAACTATGCCTTCAAATCGGGCTTATCGCGAGTAAATCTATGAAAATCGGCATCATTGGTGCAATGGAAGAAGAAGTTACGCTGCTGCGTGACAAAATCGAAAACCGTCAAACTATCAGTCTGGGCGGTTGCGAAATCTATACCGGCCAACTGAATGGAACCGAGGTTGCGCTTCTGAAATCGGGCATCGGTAAAGTCGCTGCGGCGCTGGGTGCCACTCTGCTGTTGGAACACTGCAAGCCAGATGTGATTATTAACACCGGTTCTGCCGGTGGCCTGGCACCAACGCTGAAAGTGGGCGATATCGTTGTCTCGGACGAAGCGCGTTATCACGACGCGGATGTCACGGCATTTGGTTATGAATACGGTCAGTTACCAGGCTGCCCGGCAGGCTTCAAAGCTGACGATAAACTGATCGCTGCCGCTGAGGCCTGCATTGCCGAACTGAATCTTAACGCTGTACGTGGCCTGATTGTTAGCGGCGACGCTTTCATCAACGGTTCTGTTGGTCTGGCGAAAATCCGCCACAACTTCCCACAGGCCATTGCTGTAGAGATGGAAGCGACGGCAATCGCCCATGTCTGCCACAATTTCAACGTCCCGTTTGTCGTAGTACGCGCCATTTCCGACGTGGCCGATCAACAGTCTCATCTTAGCTTCGATGAGTTCCTGGCTGTTGCCGCTAAACAGTCCAGCCTGATGGTTGAGTCACTGGTGCAGAAACTGGCACATGGCTAAGTCACTGTTCAGGGCGCTGGTCGCCCTGTCTTTTCTCGCGCCGCTGTGGCTCAATGCCGCGCCGCGCGTCATCACGCTTTCTCCCGCCAACACTGAACTTGCCTTTGCCGCCGGGATCACGCCGGTTGGGGTCAGCAGCTATTCCGACTATCCTCCACAAGCGCAAAAGATTGAGCAGGTTTCCACCTGGCAGGGGATGAATCTGGAACGCATTGTCGCGCTGAAACCCGATCTGGTGATTGCCTGGCGTGGAGGTAATGCCGAGCGGCAGGTTGACCAGCTGGCTTCGCTGGGAATAAAAGTGATGTGGGTCGATGCGACAAGCATTGAACAAATTGCCAATGCGTTACGTCAACTGGCCCCCTGGAGTCCGCAACCGGATAAGGCCGAACAAGCCGCGCAATCCCTGCTGGATCAGTACGCGCAATTGAAAGCGCAATATGCTGATAAACCTAAAAAACGTGTTTTTCTGCAATTCGGCATTAATCCGCCATTTACCAGTGGAAAAGAGTCGATTCAGAACCAGGTACTCGAAGTTTGTGGCGGAGAAAACATCTTTAAAGACAGCCGGGTTCCCTGGCCGCAAGTTAGCCGCGAACAGGTGTTAGCACGCTCGCCACAGGCGATTGTCATTACAGGCGGACCGGACCAAATTCCTAAAATCAAACAATACTGGGGTGAACAGCTCAAAATTCCCGTTATTCCTCTCACGAGTGACTGGTTTGAACGTGCAAGCCCACGTATTATCCTCGCTGCACAACAGCTCTGTAATGCGCTTTCACAGGTAGATTAGTGCCTGACCTTTTCAGGTGCTCAGTGGGGATTGAACAATGCTCGTCTATTGGCTGGATATAGTCGGCACAGCGGTATTTGCTATCTCTGGCGTTTTGTTAGCCGGAAAATTGCGTATGGACCCTTTTGGTGTTCTGGTATTGGGCGTGGTTACCGCAGTAGGCGGCGGAACAATTCGCGACATGGCGCTGGATCACGGCCCGGTATTTTGGGTGAAAGATCCCACCGATCTGGTCGTTGCAATGGTCACCAGCATGCTGACCATCGTGCTGGTGCGCCAGCCAAGACGCTTACCAAAATGGATGTTGCCGGTGCTGGACGCCGTTGGTCTGGCGGTGTTTGTCGGCATTGGCGTGAATAAAGCCTTTAATGCGGAAGCCGGTCCGTTAATCGCGGTTTGTATGGGCGTCATTACTGGCGTTGGCGGCGGGATCATTCGTGATGTACTGGCCCGCGAAATCCCCATGATTTTACGTACAGA
Source organism: Escherichia sp. WS1118 (assembly GCF_046487695.1). Lineage (NCBI taxonomy): Bacteria > Pseudomonadati > Pseudomonadota > Gammaproteobacteria > Enterobacterales > Enterobacteriaceae > Escherichia > Escherichia sp. WS1118. The sequence goes on from NZ_JBJQIZ010000012.1 coordinate 45,574, forward strand.
AATCTACGCAACTGCCTGTATTATCGGCGGTATTGTCCACGCTACGGCTTATTACACATTTTCCGTACCACTGGAAACAGCCAGTATGATGGGCATGGTCGTGACGCTATTGATTCGGCTGGCGGCTATTCGTTGGCATCTTAAGCTACCGACGTTTGCGCTGGATGAGAATGGTCGTTGAAGAGAGAAGATGTGCCGGATAGTTTATCCGGCACATGAACAGCAGATTAGATACTAAAGGAAGAACCGCAACCGCAGGTACTTTTCGCGTTCGGGTTGGTCACGATGAAACGAGAACCTTCCAGACCTTCGGTATAGTCAACGGAACCGCCAACCAGATATTGCAGGCTCATCGGATCAACCACCAGGCCAACGCCCTGTTTTTCGATGGTCATATCGCCTTCGTTCACCTGATCATCAAAGGTGAAACCATACTGGAAGCCGCTGCAACCGCCACCGGTGATATACACGCGTAATTTCAGATTCGGGTTATCTTCGTCAGCGATCAGGCTTTTAACTTTGTTGGCTGCTGCGTCGGTAAACTCCAGCGGCAGTGCTACGTCATCACTCATATTTTGCTCCAAACGACATCGGCAATTGGGCAAATTCTAACCCAATAATAATCGCCATTATCTAATACCCTGGTATTTCGTTCAAGTATTCTCGCGGGCTGATGCGGCCTTGCTTCGCGCCAGTTGCTCAGCTTCCTGTTTTGCCAGCGTGCGCGCAAGAATCGCCGAGTATAGCGGTTTCCCACCGGTAAATTGTGCTAATAGTGTTGCGCCAAGACCGGTAATAATCATTGGCAAAATGAGCTGGTAGTTATCGGTCATTTCCAGAACCAGAATGATCCCCGTTAACGGCGCGCGAATAGATGCCGCCAGTAACGCCCCCATTCCGGCAATAGCAAACGTCCCCGCCTCAAGGTGATATTGCGGAAACAACTCAACGGCAACCATTCCGAAAGCGGTTCCCAGCACAGTACCCAGCGCCAGCATCGGGGCAAAAATACCGCCCGGCGCGCCGGAAGAGAAGCAGAGTAAAGTGGTAATGACCCGCGCGACGAAGATAAACACCAGCATTCCCATGCTGAAATTCCCCGCGGTAGCGATAGGAATCAGGTTAAAACCGCCGCCCGAAGTTGCTGGTGCCACAAACCCCAGCAATCCACACAGACCGCCAATCGCACCGCCCATCAGTACCCATTTGGTAATATTGCCACCGTGCACACGGTGCAGCAAATCCTGCATCCCCAGCACCCATTTATTAAAAATAGGGCCGAAAATGCCAAAAATAATACCGAGGATCAGATAAAGCCACAGCGTATTAAGCGGCGCATCAGAAAGTTTACCGACGTCAATCAACGCAACTTCATGATTAAAAATCCGGTACATAATGGTCGACATAATGACGCCAATAAATACCGCTTTAATCGAAATTAACGTATAGCGAAACTGCGGACGCATCTCTTCGATAATAAACAAAATACCCGCCAGCGGCGCGTTAAAGGCCGCAGCCAGCCCCGCAGCAGCACCGGTTGCCAACAGCGTATGACGAGCTTCGTCACCTTTCAGGCGGAAAACATCGAGTACCATCCGCCCGATATTGCCGCCTATCTGCACGGTTGGCCCTTCGCGCCCCAACACCATGCCTCCGCCGAGTGTTCCCAGCCCGCCAAAGAATTTCACCGGCAACACACGCCACCAGCGAACGGGACGTTGATCTTCCAGCGCCCCTTCAATTTCCGGGATCCCCGAACCACCTGCTTCCGGCGCGTATTTGCGCACCAAAAAGTAGCCGAACATCGCCAGCACCGCCGAACAGAGAAAAGCGACGGTTAACAGAAGCGGATAATTATCAGCAGTATGTACCAGTGCCCCCATACGTTGGTTCTGCAACCAGGCGACACCTTTGTCAAAAGCAACCGCAGCTAGCCCGACAAGCGTGCCGACGACTGCCGCCATAAACAAAATGGCTAACGGGGTTTTATCGCGCTCAAGAAGTTGGCGAATCAGTTGTCTGCGTCGCAGGCGCGCGGCCTGCGGTGTTTCTAAAGAGGGAGTATCAGTTTTCATCCAATGATCACTTATTGGTCATACAAATAAGATGACGGCATTTTACTCGCACGTTCCATGAAAATCCTTTGCAAAGCGTAATGTTTCAAATGCACAAAACTTTTATACTCTAAGAAATCAGGATTGCACCAGTACAAGCAGCCTGATGTTTGACGAGTATTTAACTTGTTATGAATAACATAGAATAGCAGCCATTCACTTTTTCTACGAATCAGGAACCCTCCATGAGTAAGTCTGAAAATCTTTACAGCGCAGCGCGCGAGCTGATCCCTGGCGGCGTGAACTCCCCTGTTCGCGCCTTTACTGGCGTGGGCGGCACTCCACTGTTTATCGAAAAAGCGGACGGCGCTTATCTGTACGATGTTGATGGCAAAGCCTATATCGATTATGTCGGTTCCTGGGGGCCGATGGTGCTGGGCCATAACCATCCGGCGATCCGCAATGCCGTGATTGAAGCCGCCGAGCGTGGTTTAAGCTTTGGTGCACCAACCGAAATGGAAGTGAAAATGGCGCAACTGGTGACCGAACTGGTCCCGACCATGGATATGGTGCGCATGGTGAACTCCGGCACTGAAGCGACGATGAGCGCCATCCGCCTGGCCCGTGGTTTTACCGGTCGCGACAAAATTATTAAATTTGAAGGTTGTTACCACGGTCACGCTGACTGCCTGCTGGTGAAAGCCGGTTCTGGCGCACTCACGTTAGGCCAGCCAAATTCGCCGGGCGTTCCGGCAGATTTCGCCAAACATACCTTAACCTGTACTTATAACGATCTGGCCTCTGTACGCGCCGCGTTTGAGCAATACCCGCAAGAGATTGCCTGTATTATCGTCGAGCCGGTGGCAGGCAATATGAACTGCGTTCCACCGCTGCCAGAGTTCCTGCCAGGTCTGCGCGCGCTGTGCGACGAATTTGGCGCGTTGCTGATCATCGATGAAGTGATGACCGGTTTCCGCGTAGCGCTAGCTGGCGCACAGGATTATTACGGTGTGGAACCGGATCTCACCTGCCTCGGCAAAATCATCGGCGGTGGAATGCCGGTAGGCGCATTCGGTGGTCGTCGTGATGTAATGGATGCGCTGGCCCCGACCGGTCCGGTCTATCAGGCGGGTACGCTTTCCGGTAACCCGATTGCGATGGCTGCTGGTTTCGCCTGTCTGAATGAAGTCGCACAGCCGGGCGTTCACGAGACGCTGGATGAGCTGACAACACGTCTGGCAGAAGGTCTGCGGGAAGCGGCAGAAGAAGCCGGAATTCCGCTGGTGGTAAACCACGTTGGCGGCATGTTCGGTATTTTCTTTACCGACGCCGAGTCCGTGACGTGCTATCAGGATGTGATGGCCTGTGACGTGGAACGTTTTAAGCGTTTCTTCCATATGATGCTGGACGAAGGTGTTTATCTGGCACCGTCAGCGTTTGAAGCGGGCTTTATGTCTGTGGCGCACAGCATGGAAGATATCAATAACACCATCGATGCTGCACGTCGGGTGTTTGCGAAGTTGTGATGATTTTGCCTCGCCCACCGGGCGAGGCATTCAATTAACGGCTCTGCTTTCTCAACAAATAGATAAAATATGGCGCGCCGATAAAGGTCGACAGCAGCCCCGCGGGGATCTGGAATGGAAACAGCACCATCCGCCCACACCAGTCAGCGAACACCAGCAGTAAACCACCCACCAGCGCCGAAATTACGATGTGTGGCATCGTCCGTCGAAAGCCCATCATCCGCGCAATATGCGGTGCCATTAAACCAACAAAACTCAACGGTCCAATGGTCATTGTCGCGGTCGCCGTCAGGCAAGCCGCTAACAGCAGCAGCGCAATTCGCGTCGGCGTCAGCGCCATCCCCACGGCTCGTGCGGTATCACCACCCAGCGGTAAAATGGTCAGCCAGCGGCGGCACAGCGGGGTAATCGCCAGCAAAATCACCATCACAATTCCGGTACGCCAGACCTGCGCATCGGTCGCGTTGTAGGTCGAACCGGAAATCCAGGTCAGAACTTGCGCCATTCGCGGGTCACCACTTGCCTGCAACATCATCAAAAGCATGGTGAACGCGGTACTTAACGCCATCCCCGCCAGTAACATGCGGTGTGGGGAAAATCCACCACGTCCGGCGGCGATCATAATGATCAACAGCGTCACCGCCGCCCCGAGACTGCCTGCGGGTAACAGCCAGCCAAAGGCATTACCCGGCACCAGAAACAGCATTAACACCACGCCAAACGCCGCGCCGGAGCTAATCCCCAGCACTTCCGGGCTTGCCATCGGGTTTCCGGTCAGCCGCTGAATAATACAGCCCGCCACCGCCAGCATGACGCCCGCAAACAGCGCAGCCATAATTCGCGGCCAGCGCCAGGGCATCAAATCCTCGAGCAACGCCCCGCTCGCCCACGTCCAGCCGTGCGCATCACGACCCAACGACAGCGCCACCACCACAGCCATCAACAGCAGCACGCCGCCCGCGAGGGCAAACGCCAGCACGTGTTGGCGTTCAGTCGCGACACGATCGTTCACCTTCATATCCGGCGCGCTAATGCTGCGTAAACGCGGCAGCAACCACAGTAGCAGCGGCGCACCGATCAACGCAGTGACCGAACCGGTGGACACTTCCATCCACACGCGAGTCAGCCAGAGGATGATTTGATCAGAAAGCCACAGAATTAACGCACCAATCAGCGATGCCAGCATCAACCGTGGCAACAAACGCCGCGCCCCCAGCATTTTCGCCAGCAGTGGCGCGAACAAACCGATAAAGCCGATAATCCCCACCGCGTTCACCAGCAGCGCACTGATGACAATCGCCAGCGACAACGCCGCCAGACGAGCGAGCGACAAGGCCAGCCCGAGATTGCGCGCCACGCCATCATCAAGCCCCATCAGAGTTAACGGGCGAAGTAGCAATAACGTCAGCATCACGCTGCCCAGCAGCTGCGGCCATAAACGCTCAACGCCGCCCCAGTCGGTTTGCGTCAGCGTTCCGGTGCTCCACAGGAACATGCTTTGCAGTTGGTCATGATGGAAGATAACCAGTAACTGATTGATTGCGCCGCAATAAAGGCTCACTACCAGCCCCGCGAGGATCAGCGTTACCGGCGAAAGCCGTTTCCCCCACGCGACGCCAAAGACGATTAAGCCAACAACACAAGCCCCTGCCAGCGCAGCAAACTGGCTCGCCATCGCGCCGGGGATCGCCCAGAGCGTGGTGACGGTAATCCCCAGTTGCGCGCCTGTTGCAACACCCAACGTCGTCGGTTCCGCCAGCGGGTTACGTAGCACTTGCTGAAACAGCACGCCCACCAGCCCCAGGCCCGCGCCCACCAGCAGCGAAATCGCCAGACGCGGCAACAAGCTGTAGTGAAAAATCATCTGCTCGATGACGTCAATATCCGGCGACCAGGCGGCCTGCGCCCACTGACTGCGCGGCAGCGCCTGCGAGAAGTTCATCCAGGTCAACGCTGCAGCAGCAACCACCAGCAGCGCCAGCAATAACACCGGAAAAAGCGCAATTCGTTTACTCACGCTTTACCTCCGATGGCGTTATCCAGAACGCGCACAAAGTGCATTGCCGAAAGCGTCGCACCATAAAACCAAACTGCAGGTACACGCTGAAAGCGTCCGGCGCGGACAAACGGCATGGCCTGCCACAGCGGGGTTGCCATTAGCGCATCCATGTCTTTGCTGTTGTCGTGATCAAAACAGAGCACATCAACGTCTTTATACGCTGCCAGACGATCGATACTGACGGCGGTACTGCCCCAGAAGTTGGTTTCCCCTTGCCAGGCATTTGGGATGCCGTACTCATCGAGAATTTCCTGGAACAAGCTGTTTGGACCGAAGACTAACATATGGCGCGGATCGATAAGCGTCGTCAGCAATAACGGGCGTGCACCACGCTTCACAAAGCGGGGTTTCATGCTGCGGATAAAGTCTTCATAGTGCGCTAAATGCGTTTCCGCTGCGCTTTGCAGGTTAAGTAAATCTGCCATTTCCGTCAGTGATTTACGCGCCATCGCCAGTGGCTGTTTGCCGTCGCTGAAGTTAAATCCGCGCCCCGGCGCAATACGTGCCAGCATTTCTGGTGAAGGGCCATATCCTGCAGACCAGACCATAAACGACGGTTTCATTTCGGTCAGCAGTTCAAGGTTGGGTTCTGTACGCAAACCAACGTCAATCACTGAGTCCGGCAATGGCGGTTCGCTGACCCACAGGCGATAGTTGATGGTGTCCGCCACGCCGTAAGGCACGATGCCGAGCGCCAGCAGTAACTCCACCGGCAACCACTCCAGTGCCACAATACGATTGGGATCAATAACTGCCGCGTGGGCGGTATTCATCTGCCATAACAACGGAGAAAGCGCCATCGCCGTTAACAGTCGGCGGCGCGAAATAAGAGGTAAGCCGCTCATCAATAAACAAAACTCACAGGTGCAGCACCCGCCGGATGCGGCAGAATACCCATCGGGATGCCATAAATCATTTCGAGGGTTTCGCCGCGCATAATTTCCGCAGGCGTTCCCTGAGCAATCATTTCACCGCCGCGCAGGGCGACCAGATAATCACAGTAGCGCGCAGCCATATTGATATCGTGCAGCACGGCAATGACCGTCAGGCCACGCTCCTGACTTAAACGATGCACCAGCGCCAGTACATCAACCTGGTGGGCGATATCCAGCGCCGAAGTCGGTTCGTCGAGCAACAGACAGCGGCTATCCTGCGCCACCAGCATGGCGATCCACGCCCGCTGACGTTCGCCGCCAGAAAGGCTATCGACCAGCCGATGCGCCAGCGGTTTTAAGCCAACCAGCGAGATAGCTTCCTCGACCTTTTCGCGATCTGCAGCACCAAAGCGCCCTAGTGCGCCATGCCACGGGTAACGACCAATCGCCACCAGTTCACGCACGGTCATCCCTTCTGCCGGAGGAAGCTGCTGCGGTAAATAAGCCACTTTGCGGGCAAACGCTTTGCTGCTCCAGCTTTCCAGCGGTTGGGCATCAAGAAGAATCTCCCCTTCCGACGGTGGCTGGTGACGACCAAGCATTTTGAGCAGAGTGGATTTGCCAGAACCGTTGTGACCAATCAGACCAGTCACTTTCCCGGCAGGAAAGGTTAACGACAACGGATGCAAAAGCGTGCGCCCGGGCACACGAAAGGAGATATTACGCAGTGCAAAAGTGGTATCGGAATGATTCGTGTATTCCTGCATAACAGCCAACTTGTGAAACGGGCACGGAAATCCGTGCCCCAAAAGAGAAATTAGAAACGGAAGGTTGCGGTTGCAACGACCTGACGTTCTGCGCCCCAGAAGCAACCATAAGTGTTAAAGCAGCTGGCGACGTATTCACGATCAAACAGGTTGTTGACATGCAGCGCCACGTTGGAGCCCGCCATGCCGACTCGCGCCAGATCATAACGCACTAACGCATCCACGACCGTATAACTTCCCACTTTAAAGGAGTTAGCCGGATCACCATAGCTGGAGCCAGTATAACGACCACCGGTGCCCAGCGTCAGACCTGAAAGCGGACCGTCAAAGAAGGTATAGTCAGCCCACAGCGAAGCCATGTGTTTTGGCACCTGTGCAGGCGTATTGCCTTTGTAGGTAGTATCGGTAGTGTATTCCGCATCGGTGTAAGTATAAGAACCGACTACGTTAACACTCGCCGACAGCGCCGCTTTCGCTTCAATTTCTACGCCACGAGCGCGGATCTCGCCACCTTCAACCGAGAAGAAGGAACCCTCAGGGTCCGCCATCAGGTTGTTGGTTTTAGTAAGATTATACACGGCACCAGTAACTACAATCGGACGATCTTCCGGTACATATTTCACGCCGACTTCATACTGCTTACCTTTAGACGGTGCGAAAATATTACCATCCTTCCCAACTTGCGAAGAAGGTTCAAACGATTCGCTATAGCTGAAGTATGGTGTTACACCATTATCAAACAGGTAGTTAACACCACCACGCCAGGTAAACTGTTTGTCATCACGTTTATCGGTCGTTCCCGCTACGCGGTTAAGAGATTCTTGATCTGCCCAGTCGTAACGACCGCCCAGGGTGACCAGCACTTTATCCCACTGCGCCTGATCCTGAACATAAACGCCCGTTTGCTTCTGCTTATTCAGAATGCGGTACGGACCGGAGTTATCCGGGTCTTTCGCATTGAAGTCGAAATCGGTATTTACCGGATTGTACAGATCGAGCAGTGGCACAGAGTCGTCGTAACCAAACCAGGCGTTGATGTCATTACGCATACGCATAAAGTCGACACCGGTCAGCAGAGTGTGGTCGATATCGCCAGTGGCAAACTTGCTCTGCAACTGGGTATCAACGGAGAAGTTTTGCAGCTTCTCATCATCAACGACGTATTTACGTGCCAGATAATGGCCTTTATCCGCTGGCGCTAATGCCGCACACTGTTTGCTGTAAGCATTCGCCGGATCGGAGCAGACGCCGTAACCATAAACGCTGTTTTGCGAGGTTTTGTTTTCAGCAAAGCGCAGGTTCTGACGCACAGTAAAGGTATCGTTAAATTCGTGATCGAAGCTGTAGCCGACCATCTTCTCGTTACGAGAATAGGTGTTGTTCTTCGCCCCTTCGTTAAAGTCTGTCGGCAGACGCTTACCGTTCGGCAGCGGCTCAACGGTTCCCTCTTTCGGCAACCAGCCGTAATAACCAGTTTCCGGCTCGTTCTGGAAGTAAGAAAGGAAGGTGAAATTGGTTTTATCATCCGGACGCCAGGTGAACGCCGGTGCAATAGCATAACGCTGCTCTTCTGACCCTTTCTGCTGGGCATTGGCAGAACGCGCAAGACCGGTCAGGCGATAAGAATAAACGCCGTCATCATCCAGCGCATCGCTAAAGTCAAAACCAGTCTGGAACAGGCTGTCAGTACCGGCTTTAAACTGAACTTCTTTCAGCGGTTCGGTGGTCGGACGCTTGCTGACCATATTCAACAGACCGCCAGGACTGCTTTTACCGTAAAGCACGGAAACCGGGCCACGCATAATTTCAGCACGTTCCAGCATATACGGGTCGATGACCGCATCGTTATAGAAGTTGCCCTGCAACTTCAGGCCATTCAGATAGTTATTCTGGCTTTGGCCTTCTGCCGCAAAACCGCGAATGATCAGGTGGTCATAGGTGTTGGATGCGCCACGCGTACCAACAGAGACACCCGGCGTATAGCTAAGCGCTTCTTTCACCGACTTAGGCTGATGCAGCGCCATCTCTTCAGCGGTGACGACAGAAATAGATTGAGGTACTTTTTGAATCGGCGTATCGGTTTTAGTGCCGGTAGCTGACTGTCGCGCCGCAATAGTTGCAGCCGGCCCCCATGCGCTTTCTTGCGGCGCAGGTGCAGCGGTAACGGTGATAGTGTCTTCTTTCGGTTCAACCGCTGCCTGTGCATAAACAGACATGCCGCTAACCGCTGTGGCTACTACAACTGCGATTTTACGCAGTGAGTGTTTTGGCTGAGCAGTTTTGGAAGGTGCCATTGGTATTTCTCTGGTGTAAAGTGAATGATAACGTAAACGAGAATGATTATTATAAAGATGAGATAATATTCGAAACGCTGGCGGGTTCGCAAGCGGTACGCAATCTGCGCATTCCTGAAGGGTCAATAAACAATCAGATGAAAAGAAAGGGTTAATACTTTGGAGGGGATGTTATTTTACCGGATGGCAGCTCGCCATCCGGTATATCACGCTTAGACGTTAATTACTCCCAAACATATCTTTAATCCAACCGGCTACACCGTCGCTGTCTTTCTGCTCTTGCTGAGCAGGTTGCTGTTGCGGCTGTTGCTGCGGCTGAGAAGACTGATCAAACGGATTGCCTGACGGTTGCTGCTGCATCTCACTCTGCTGGCACAGCGATTGCGGATCGCTGGTCCAGACCGGCAAGACACGCATACCACCGCTGCAAACAAAGTTGCCGTCGTAGTCCACGCCCATATCTGCAATATCTTCTGGCGGAACAAGATTCAGCGGCGTTGGCGTCTGGTTAGCCAGATAACGCTGATAAATCGACATTGCCCCGCTGGCACCATACAGTTTGGTCGGCTGGTTGTTATCACGGCCGACCCAGGTGATGGTCACCGTGCTCCCATCAATGCCCGCAAACCAGGTATCTACGTTATTGTTGGTAGTCCCTGTTTTCCCTGCCAGATGCAGGTTCGGGTATTTCGCCCCAAGCTGACGACCCGTACCGCGTTGTACAACCTGCTGCATGGTCCATAGTGTCAGATACGCCGCCTGCGCCGGAACAGCGCGTTCCGCCTGCGGGAAGCTCTGATACAACACCTTGCCGTCTTCTGCGATGACTGAACGTAGCGCGGAAAGCGGAGCACGATTACCACCGCTGGCGATAGTCTGGAAGGCCTGCGCCACTTCGATTGGCGTTAAGTTCAACGCCCCCAACAACATTGCTGGAACTGGATTCAGTTGATCTTTCGGCACACCCAGTTTAATCCAGGTCTCCGTAACCGCAGGTAACCCCAACGCCATGCCCAGATTCACCGTCGGCACGTTCATCGAACGGGTCAACGCATCTACCAGCATCACCCTGCCACTTTCGCTATAACGACGATCATCGTTCTGCGGTGACCAGACCTGGCCATTCGGCTGACGCAGCGCGATTGGCGCATCGGCAATCCACGTATTTAAACGATATATTTTCGGCTGGCTTAAGGCCGTTAGATAAGTCGCTGGTTTTGCAAGGGAACCAATCGAACGACGCGCCTGCATCGCACGATTGTAGCCCGCAAACTGCGGCTCAGAACCACCGACCATCGCACGAACTTCACCGCTAAAGCGGTCAACAACCACAATCGCGGTTTCAAGATCGCTCAACTTACGCTGTTTCTTCAGTGCCGGAATGCCTTCCACGGCGGCTTTTTCTGCCGCGTCCTGGGCCACCGAGTCAAAGGTAGTGAAGATCTTCACGCCGGAGAGATCTTTTACCTTATCGCCTAATTTCGCCTGCAGCTCCTGACGCACCAGCTGCATAAAGGCTGGCTGAGGAGAGATCACCCCACCGCGCGGCTGAACACCCAGCGGACGCGCACTCAGCATGTCGTAGAGTTCTTGATCAATAATTTGTTGCTGTTGCAGCAAACGTAGTACCAGGTTACGTCGCTCCAGCGCCAGTTTCGGGTTACGCCACGGGTTGTAGATGGACGCCCCTTTCACCATACCCACCAACAGCGCCTGCTGATCGAGGCTCAATTCTTCTACCGGGCGACCAAAGTAATACAAGCTCGCCAGCGGGAAGCCGCGAATTTCGTTGTCGCCGCTCTGACCGAGATACACCTCGTTCATATACAGCTCAAGAATACGGTCTTTGCTGTAACGCGCGTCCATGATCAGCGCCATGTAGGCTTCGTTCGCTTTACGCCAGTAAGAACGCTCGCTGGAGAGGAACAGGTTTTTAACCAACTGTTGCGTCAGCGTACTCGCCCCCTGCACCGTGCGTCCGGCAGTCAGGTTTGCCAGCACCGCACGTCCGATTGAGTAGAGACTGATCCCATCATGTTCGTAGAAATGACGGTCTTCTGTCGCCAGCAAAGTATCCACCAGCAAATCCGGGAAACCACTGCGCGGCACAAACAGACGCTGCTCACCGTTTGGCGAAGAAATCATGGTGATCAGGCGCGGATCAAGACGGAAGAAACCGAACTGACGGTTGTTCTCCATATTGACGATCGTCGCCAGATGATCGCCATCAAAGGTCAGACGCGCGCGCACCTGCCCTTCTTTGCTGTCCGGGAAATCAAACGGACGGCGGATCATCTCAATGCTGTTGGCCTGTACGGTAAACTCGCCAGGACGGGTCATTTTCGACACCTGGCGATACTGGGTCGCCTCCAGCAGCTTCACCATCTCGTTCTTGCTGATGGTCATGTCTGGCTCAAGGTTGACCATTCGGCCATAAACTGCCGCGGGCAATTGCCAGACCTTGCCATCAATACGGCTACGAATTTTTTGATCGAGATAAACGCCGTAAATGGCGATCAGCACGGCAAAAACGATAGCCAGTTTTAGCAGCAGCCATAGCCAGCCGCGTTTGCCACGAGGCTTACGCCCTTTGCCTTTGCCCTTACCTTTGCGCGGCATCGGTTCTTCATCCTCATAGTCATCATAATCGTCGTAATCATCGTCATCTTCGTAACGACGACGGCTTACCTTTTGTTTGACCGGACGCGTCGGTTTCCCTTTGCGTCCAATTGGCTCGCGGTCATTCCCGGCCATGCTTTTTCTCCGCAATATTCAGGCGCAAAAGCCCGATTTTCTGTTCTTCTGTTGCAAGACAGAAGAAGATATCTCTCAAATTTGCTTTGGTCTTCACGAATACTTTTTCGTTCGTCGCGTCGGTGCGGTGTTTGCCGGGTCGTCCGGCCAGACATGTTTGGGATAACGCCCTTTCATCTCTTTTTGCACCTCACGGTACGCTCCTTTCCAGAAGGCGCTCAAATCACGCGTGATTTGCAGCGGCCTTTGGGCAGGGGAAAGCAACTCCAGCACCAACGGTACGCGCCCCTGGGCGATAGTCGGATTAGTGGCCTCACCAAACATCTCCTGCATTCTCACCGCCAGCGCGGGCGGGTTATCTTCATGGTAACGAATGGCGATCCGGCTTCCCGTCGGCACAGTGTAATGCGCAGGCAATTCACTATCCAGACGTTGCTGCATTACCCAATCAAGTAATCCACGCAGTGCCTGATAAATATCGAGTGATTTCAGGCCGCGTAGCGAATGTACGCCTGTCATATGCGGCAGTAGCCACGTTTCCAGCGTCGCCAACAAACTTTCATCATCAACCGCTGGCCAGTCATATTCCGGCAACCACTTTGCGGCGCATAACAAACGCAAGCGTAGCTGTTCCGCTTCCGCCGTCCAGTTGAGCACGCTTAAACCTTTATCACGAATGCCGTTAAGCATCGCCTGATGCAACTCGTCTTCCGAGGGTTTCGCCAGCGGTTGCACTTTAACCATCAACTGACCAATTTGCAGCCGACGCCAGGCTTTCAGCGTACCTTGCGCGTCATCCCACTCCACAGTGTCAGACTGCTGTACCAGCTGCGGGCAGCGTTGTACTAACTCATCAATATCGACCGGCAGCGCCAGTAAAATCCGCGCATCCGGCGAGGCGCTGCCCTGCAATAATAACGGTGCGATCAACCATTCGTGGCGGCTTAGCGCATCGTCGGCATCGAGCATCGCCCCCATGCCGTTCGCCAGTTGATAGCGTTCATCTTGCCCACGGCGACGAGCAATGCGATCGGCATACGCTCTGGCAAGTAGCGGCGCGATAAGCGAACTGTCTGCCTCACCGCCGCGTACGTTTAAGCGTTTTAACAGTTGCTGACTACGTTGCTGCCAGGCGGGTTGATTGCGCGAAAACGCCACGCCCAGGTCACTATTGCCCATCCGTGGCGGCTCTTCGAGAATGGCGGCAATTTTTGCCGCGGTAGCAGCTTCGTCGTCGTTCTTCGCGCTAACCAGCATTGCCGCTAAACGCGGATCGTGACCCAGCGTTGCCATTTTTTGCCCTTGCGCACTAAGCCGTTCACCGTCCAGCGCCCCCAGCATCCGTAACAGGCGTTTCGCGGCCAGTAGATTCACCGTTGGCGGTTGATCCAGCCAGCTCATCTGCGCCGGATCGCTGCATCCCCATTGCAGTAATTCCATCAGCAAACCGGAAAGATCGCTTTGTAATATTTCCGGTTCACTTTGCGCGGCAGCGCGTTCTGCTTGTTCTTTGGCGATTAAATGCAGGCAGATACCCGGCTCCAGACGCCCGGCACGCCCGGCACGTTGCGTCATCGACGCCTGACTAACGCGTTGAGTAATCAACCGCGTAAGCCCTGTACGCGGATCAAAACGCGCCACCCTTTCCTGGGCACAATCCACCACCAGACGAATACCTTCGATGGTTAAACTTGTTTCAGCAATATTGGTCGCCAGCACCACTTTACGCATCCCTTGCGGTGCCGGGAGGATCGCTTTTCGCTGATCGTTCAGCGACAACGCGCCATACAGCGGGCAGAGCAACACATCACTGCCGATGCGTGAAGTCAGTTGTTCCTGCACACGCTGAATTTCTCCGACGCCAGGTAAAAATAACAGTAATGATCCACTTTCCTGACGCAGCATTTCGGCGGTGGCAACCGCGACGGCTTCGTCAAAACGCTGATGAGCGGGCAGCGGCAAATAACGGCGTTCAACCGGAAACGAGCGCCCTTCTGAGATGACGACGGGCGCTTCTGGCAGCATTTGCTGCAAGCGGTCGTTGTCCAGCGTAGCCGACATAATCAGCAGTTTAAGGTCATCACGCAGACCTTGTTGCACATCGAGTAACAGCGCCAACGCCAAATCCGCCTGCAAGCTGCGCTCATGAAATTCATCAAGGATCACCAATCCAACACCGCTCAGTTCCGGGTCACGCTGGATCATCCGCGTCAGCACGCCTTCGGTAACCACTTCCAGGCGGGTATTCGGCCCGACGCAGTTTTGCGCACGCATCCGGTAGCCAACGGTATCGCCTGGCTTTTCGTTAAGCAGCTCCGCCAGTCGTTGCGCAACGTTACGCGCCGCCAGACGACGCGGCTCCAGCAGGATAATTTTCCCGTTAATGCCGGGATGCGCCAGCAGTTGCAGCGGCAGCCAGGTTGATTTCCCGGCCCCGGTCGGCGCACTTAATAACACCTGCGATGCACCATCGAGGGCAGCAAGTAACTCAGGTAAGACGGCAGCAACGGGCAACGACGACACAAAACGCTCCAGAGGGTTAACATTCTTCGCGCCACATTGTAGCATCGCGGTAATTCATAACCGAGTGCCTCACATGTCTGAACCGCAACGGCTGTTCTTTGCTATCGACTTACCTGCAGAAATCCGCGAACAGATTATCCACTGGCGCGCCACACACTTCCCACCTGAGGCGGGACGTCCGGTCGCCGCCGATAATTTGCATCTGACTCTGGCATTTTTAGGCGAAGTGAGCGCAGAGAAAGAGAAGGCGCTTTCTCTTTTAGCCGGACGGATTCGTCAACCTGGTTTCACACTCACGCTTGATGACGCCGGTCAATGGCTGCGTTCGCGTGTGGTGTGGTTAGGGATGCGACAGCCACCACGCGGCTTAATCCAGCTGGCGAATATGCTCCGTTCACAGGCTGCCCGCAGCGGTTGTTTTCAAAGCAATCGTCCGTTTCATCCACATATTACCTTATTGCGCGACGCCAGCGAGGCGGTGACAATCCCGCCGCCAGGTTTTAACTGGTCGTATACGGTGACGGAGTTCACCCTTTACGCCTCCTCGTTTGCCCGTGGACGCACACGCTACACGCCGCTAAAACGCTGGGCGCTAACGCAATAACAAGGATTGTCGCAATGGAATTTTCTCCCCCTCTACAGCGCGCGACGCTAATTCAGCGTTACAAACGTTTTTTAGCCGATGTGATCACACCCGATGGTCGCGAATTAACGCTACACTGCCCGAATACGGGTGCGATGACCGGTTGTGCAACGCCTGGCGATACCGTCTGGTATTCGACTTCAGACAACACCAAACGGAAATACCCACACACCTGGGAATTAACTCAAAGCCAGAGCGGCGCAATTATTTGCGTCAATACGCTTTGGGCTAACAGGTTGACGAAAGAGGCTATCCTTAATGAATCAATTTCAGAGCTGTCAGGCTATAGCTCGCTGAAAAGCGAAGTAAAATACGGCGCCGAACGCAGCCGTATTGACTTTATGTTGCAGGCGGATTCGCGTCCAGACTGCTATATTGAAGTGAAATCGGTTACGTTAGCGGAGAACGAACAGGGATATTTTCCCGATGCGGTCACTGAACGAGGTCAGAAACACCTTCGGGAGTTGATGAGCGTAGCGGCTGAAGGCCAGCGTGCGGTTATCTTTTTCGCCGTGCTGCATTCAGCCATTACACGGTTTTCACCCGCGCGCCACATCGATGAGAAATACGCGCAACTATTGTCAGAAGCTCAACAGAGGGGGGTAGAAATTCTGGCTTACAAAGCGGAACTTTCTGCCAAAGGCATGGCTCTTAAAAAATCACTACCGGTTACATTGTAGTAGAGTAAGTAACTGGTTAATTTACATTCTGGTCGCGTGCGCAAATACGCTTTTCCTCACACAGTTGTCAAGTGTTACGTTTAGATAATTGCTATCCGGAAAAGCATCTGCTATTTATAGCGGCCTCATTTTTCCCCCGAACATGGGGATCGATAGTGCGTGTTAAGGAGAAGCAACATGCAAGAAGGGCAAAACCGTAAAACATCGTCCCTGAGTATTCTCGCCATCGCTGGGGTGGAACCATATCAGGAGAAGCCGGGCGAAGAGTATATGAATGAAGCCCAGCTGGCGCACTTCCGTCGTATTCTGGAAGCATGGCGTAATCAACTCAGGGATGAAGTCGATCGCACCGTTACACATATGCAGGATGAAGCAGCCAACTTCCCGGACCCGGTAGACCGTGCAGCCCAGGAAGAAGAGTTCAGCCTCGAACTGCGTAACCGCGATCGCGAGCGTAAGCTGATCAAAAAGATCGAGAAGACGCTGAAAAAAGTGGAAGACGAAGATTTCGGCTACTGCGAATCCTGCGGTGTTGAAATCGGTATTCGCCGTCTGGAAGCGCGCCCGACAGCCGATCTGTGCATCGACTGCAAAACGCTGGCTGAAATTCGCGAAAAACAGATGGCTGGCTAATTACAGCCGTTCCATCACGTTTACCACAGGCGGGAAATGCTCCCGCCTTATTTTTTGTTCAAAGAGATGACAGACACACACTATATTGGTCGCTTCGCCCCCTCTCCTTCCGGCGAGCTTCATTTTGGCTCTCTGATTGCTGCGCTTGGCAGCTATTTGCAGGCTCGCGCCCGGCAAGGTCGCTGGCTGGTACGCATTGAAGATATCGACCCGCCTCGTGAAGTTCCCGGTGCCGCAGAAACTATCCTGCGCCAGCTGGAACATTACGGCCTGTACTGGGACGGCGACGTTCTCTGGCAATCGCAACGTCACCACGCCTATCGCGAAGCACTCGCCTGGTTACATGAGCAAGGACTAAGTTATTACTGCACCTGCACGCGTGCGCGTATTCAAAGCATTGGCGGTATTTACGACGGTCATTGCCGGGATTTGCATCATGGACCAGACAACGCCGCAGTACGTATCCGCCAGCAGCATCCGGTCACCCAGTTTACTGATCTGCTGCGAGGCATTATTCACGCCGACGAAAAACTGGCACGGGAAGATTTTATTATTCATCGCCGTGATGGTTTGTTTGCCTATAACCTGGCGGTGGTGGTGGATGATCACTTCCAGGGCGTGAGCGAAATTGTCCGCGGGGCAGATTTGATCGAACCGACTGTGCGGCAAATCTCGCTGTACCAGCTTTTTGGCTGGAAAGTGCCAGATTACATCCATTTACCGCTGGCGCTTAATCCACAAGGCGCTAAACTTTCCAAGCAGAATCATGCGCCTGCGTTGCCGAAAGGCGATCCGCGCCCGGTGTTAATCGCGGCACTTCATTTTCTGGGTCAGCAGGTAGAAACACACTGGCAGGATTTCAGCGTCGAGCAAATCCTTCAGTCAGCCGTCAAAAACTGGACGCTGACCGCCGTGCCTGAGTCGGCAATTGTAAATTCAACATTCTCAAATGCGTCATGCTGAGCTATGATTAGCCGCTATTTTTTTGTCCTGAATGATGTTTGACACTACCGAGGTGTACTATTTTTACCCGAGTCGCTAATTTTTGCCGCAAGGTGCTAAGCCGCGAGGAAAGCGAGGCTGAACAGGCAGTCGCCCGTCCACAGGTGACGGTGATCCCGCGTGAGCAGCATGCTATTTCCCGCAAAGATATCAGTGAAAATGCCCTGAAGGTAATGTACAGGCTCAATAAAGCGGGATACGAAGCCTGGCTGGTTGGCGGCGGCGTGCGCGACCTGTTACTTGGCAAAAAGCCGAAAGATTTTGACGTGACCACCAACGCCACGCCAGAGCAGGTGCGCAAACTGTTCCGTAACTGCCGCCTGGTGGGTCGCCGTTTCCGTCTGGCTCATGTGATGTTTGGCCCGGAGATTATCGAAGTTGCGACCTTCCGTGGACATCACGAAGGTAACGTCAGCGACCGCACGACCTCCCAACGCGGGCAAAACGGTATGTTGCTGCGCGACAACATTTTCGGCTCCATCGAAGAAGACGCCCAGCGCCGCGATTTCACTATCAACAGCCTGTATTACAGCGTGGCAGATTTTACCGTCCGTGATTACGTTGGCGGCATGAAGGATCTGAAAGACGGCGTTATCCGTCTGATTGGTAACCCGGAAACGCGCTACCGTGAAGATCCGGTACGTATGCTCCGCGCGGTACGTTTTGCCGCCAAATTGGGCATGCGCATCAGCCCGGAAACCGCCGAGCCGATCCCACGCCTGGCAACCTTACTGAACGATATCCCACCGGCACGTCTGTTTGAAGAATCGCTGAAACTGTTGCAAGCGGGCTACGGTTACGAAACTTATAAGCTGCTGTGTGAATATCATCTGTTCCAGCCGCTGTTCCCGACCATTACCCGCTACTTCACGGAAAATGGCGACAGCCCGATGGAACGCATTATTGAGCAGGTACTGAAGAATACCGATACGCGTATCCATAACGATATGCGCGTGAACCCGGCGTTCCTGTTTGCCGCCATGTTCTGGTATCCACTGCTGGAGACGGCACAGAAGATCGCCCAGGAGAGCGGCCTGACCTATCACGACGCTTTCGCACTGGCGATGAACGACGTGCTGGACGAAGCCTGCCGTTCACTGGCGATCCCGAAACGGCTGACCACGCTAACCCGCGATATCTGGCAGTTGCAGTTGCGTATGTCCCGTCGTCAGGGTAAACGCGCATGGAAACTGCTGGAGCATCCTAAGTTCCGTGCGGCATACGACCTGTTGGCCTTACGAGCCGAAGTTGAGCGTAACGCTGAACTGCAACGTCTGGTGAAATGGTGGGGTGAGTTCCAGGTTTCCGCGCCGCCAGACCAAAAAGGGATGCTTAACGAACTGGATGAAGAACCGTCACCGCGTCGTCGTACTCGTCGTCCACGCAAACGCGCACCGCGTCGTGAGGGTACCGCATGACAGTGGCGTATATTGCCATAGGCAGCAATCTGGCCTCTCCGCTGGAGCAGGTCAATGCTGCCCTGAAAGCATTAGGCGATATTCCAGAAAGCCGCATTCTTGCCGTTTCTTCGTTTTACCGCACCCCACCGCTGGGGCCGCAAGATCAACCCGATTACTTAAATGCAGCCGTCGCGCTGAAAACCACTCTTGCCCCTGAAGAGCTACTCAATCACACACAGCGTATCGAATTGCAGCAAGGTCGCGTCCGTAAAGCTGAACGCTGGGGACCGCGCACGCTGGATCTCGACATCATGCTGTTTGGTAATGAAGTAATAAATACCGAACGTCTGACCGTTCCGCACTACGATATGAAAAATCGCGGCTTTATGCTGTGGCCACTGTTTGAAATTGCGCCGGAATTGGTATTTCCTGATGGCTTATCATTAGTTGAAGCTCTACAGGCAAAAGGCTTTAATGAATTAGATAAGTGGTAATTATTTTTTGCATGAATATAAATATATTCCGAAAATAATCTCGAGCTATTGCAAATAATAATATATTTAAGATAAATAAAAACACAGAAAATATAATATACCTTCCCGAAATTCTAATTCCATACACCACTCCCTTAATTTTTTAAAGTTAATTTTACTAATTTTCATATTTAGTAAAATTAAATTGCATATGTCATGGCATTATGCAAAATAGCTGTCCCAATGATGAATGAATGTAATACTTAGTAAAAAACAAACAAACATCATTAACAAAGTAACGTTCAGTTACATGGCATTGCATCAAAATCTCATCATCATGCAATGCTGTTATCTGCTTTATGGAATATTACTCAAGGATTTTTATGTCTAAAAAATTAGGTTTTGCGCTGTCCGGTATTATGTTGGCAATGGCTGCTGGTACTGCATTTGCTGCTAACGATATGGACGGCGGTCAATTAAATATTAGCGGTCTGGTCGTTGATAACACTTGTGAAGCTCGTGTTGATGGCGGTAACAAAGACGGTCTGATCCTGCTGCAAACCGCTACTGTTGCTGAAATTACTGATGGTGTACTGGATACCACTGTAGGCGCTAAAGCTAAACCATTCAGCATTACTATTGACTGCAGCAAAGCTAACCCGGCTCCGGGTACTACTGCAAAAATGACCTTCGGTTCTGTTTTCTTTGGTAACAGCAAAGGAACACTGAACAACGACATGTCTATTAACACCCCGTCTGACGGCGTAAATATCGCTCTGCACAATATTGAAGGTTCTACTATTAAACAGGTTCAGGTCAATAATCCGGGTGATGTTTACAGCAAAACTCTGGATTCAACGTCTAAATCTGCAACCTACGATTTTAAAGCATCCTATGTTCGTGCGGATGCAAGCAAAGCAGCTACTGCCGGTTATGTAAAAACCAACTCAGCATATACCATTACTTACCAGTAAATATCAACCGCTTAAATTGATCGGGTGAATATATACAGGGAATAACATCAAATATTTTTACTTTTGATAATTATTCCCTGTTTTAATTAATTCTGTAAGGAATGGTTTATGTTTTTTAATACTAAACATACCGCAGCATTGTGCTTAGCGAGCTGTATGGCTTTTAGCTCATCAGCTATTGCAGACATCGTAATTTCAGGTACACGCGTAGTTTATAAAAGCGAACAAAAAAGCGTCAATGTACGTCTGGAAAATAAAGGCAATAACCCATTGCTGGTTCAGAGTTGGTTAGATACTGGAGATGATAACGCTGAACCAGGCAGTATTACTGTCCCCTTTACCGCTACGCCGCCAGTATCACGTATTGATGCTAAACGTGGCCAAACAATCAAACTGATGTACACCGCCAGCAGTGCTCTGCCAAAAGACAGAGAAAGTGTGTTCTGGTTTAACGTACTGGAAGTACCTCCAAAACCAGATGCAGCAAAAGCAGCAAATCAAAGCCTGCTACAACTGGCATTTCGCACACGTATAAAACTGTTCTATCGCCCGGAAGGATTGAGTGGAATTTCATCTGATGCACCATTGGCTCTGAAGTGGTCCTGGGCAACATCTGAAGGCAAAGCAGCATTACGCGTTGATAACCCTACACCCTACTATGTCTCTTTTAGCAGTGGTGATTTAGAAGCCAACGGCAAACGCTACCCCCTGGATATGACAATGATTGCGCCGTTCAGTAACGACGTCATCAAGGTAAATGGGATGAGTGGCAGAACAAGCTCTGCAAAAGTGCATTTTTTCGCCATTAATGATTTTGGTGGATCTATTGAAGGCAACGCCAACCTTTAATCTGGCAAGGATATAACACAGCAGGAAGCAGAACGTGACTATTAAATCTACTAATCACCTTACCCACATCGCCACGTTTTGCGCTCTGCTGTATAGCAATAGTGCTTTATGCGCTGAACTCGTCGAATATGACCATACATTTCTGATGGGAAAGGATGCTTCAAATATCGACCTTAGTCGGTATACAGAAGGCAACCCGACACTACCTGGCATTTACGATGTCAGTGTGTATGTTAACGATCAACCCATCATGAGCCAAAGCATTGCTTTTACTGTTATTGAAGGTAAAAAGAACGCTCAGGCCTGCATTACGCAGAAAAATTTATTGCAATTTCATATCAGTTCACCAGACAAGAATAGCGAAAAAGCCATTTTGCTTAAGCGAGACGACGATCTTGGTGATTGCCTCAATCTGGCTGAAATGATCCCTCAATCATCCATTCGTTACGATGTTAACGATCAACGCCTGGATATCGACGTCCCCCAGGCATGGATTATGAAGAATTATCAAAACTATGTTGATCCCTCTTTGTGGGAAAATGGCATTAATGCAGCCATGCTTTCCTACAACCTCAACGGATATCACAGTGAAAGTCCAGGCAGAACAAATGACAGTATCTACGCGGCATTCAACGGTGGGATAAACTTAGGTGCCTGGCGGTTACGTGCCTCGGGTAACTACAACTGGATGACCAATGTCCATAGCGATTACGATTTTCAGAATCGCTATTTACAACGCGATCTTGCGTCACTACGTTCACAACTGGTTATTGGTGAATCTTACACGACCGGCGAGACCTTCGATTCAGTCAGCATTCGCGGTATTCGTTTATACAGTGACAGTCGAATGCTGCCTCCGGTATTAGCCAGTTTTGCGCCAATCATTCATGGCGTAGCGAATACCAATGCCAAAGTAACCGTTATGCAAAATGGTTATAAGATCTATGAAACGACGGTGCCGCCAGGAGCTTTTGCCATTGACGATCTTAGCCCGTCAGGTTATGGCAGCGATCTCATTGTGACTATCGAAGAAGCTGATGGCACAAAACGGACGTTCTCCCAGCCATTTTCATCTGTTGTGCAAATGCTGCGCCCTGGCGTTGGTCGCTGGGATATTAGCGCCGGTCAGGTTTTAAAAGACAGTATCCAGGATGAGCCTAATTTATTTCAAGCCAGCTACTACTATGGTTTGAATAACTACCTGACAGGATATACCGGTATTCAGCTAACTGATAATAACTATACCGCCGGATTGCTGGGGCTTGGTATGAATACCCCCGTGGGGGCTTTTTCTGTCGATGTTACTCACTCAAATGTCAGCATTCCGGACGATAAAACCTATCAAGGACAAAGCTACCGTATTTCCTGGAACAAGTTATTTGAAAATACCAGTACATCATTAAATATCGCGGCCTATCGCTACTCCACCCAGCATTATCTGGGCCTCAATGATGCGCTGACGCTGATTGATGAAGTAGAACATCCTGAGCAAGATCTTGAGCCTAAATCCATGCGCAATTACTCGCGCATGAAAAATCAGGTCACGGTCAGTATCAACCAACCGCTGAAATTTGAGAAAAAGGATTACGGTTCATTTTATCTCTCTGGAAGCTGGTCAGATTACTGGGCCTCCGGGCAAAACAGTACTAATTACTCTATTGGTTATAGCAATAGTGCGTCCTGGGGCAGTTACAGTATCAGTGCTCAACGTTCGTTGAATGAAGATGGTCAAACCGACGATAGCATTTATCTCAGCTTCACAATTCCAATAGAAAATTTACTGGGTACGGAACACCGCAGCTCCGGCTTCCAGAGTATTGATACACAATTAAACAGCGACTTTAAGGGTAATAACCAACTCAATATCAGCAGTAGTGGTTACAGCGATACCAATCGCATCAGCTACAGCGTAAACACGGGTTATATGATGAATAAATCCAGTGATGATTTGAGTTATATCGGCGGTTATGCCAGTTATGAATCGCCGTGGGGAACGCTGTCAGGTTCAGCCTCAGCAAGCAGTGATAATAGTCGCCAATTCTCACTCAATACTGATGGTGGATTTGTGTTACATAGCGGCGGGCTGACGTTCAGTAATGACAGTTTTAGTGATTCCGACACTCTGGCTGTCATTCAGGCGCCAGGAGCAAAAGGCGCTCGTATTAACTACGGAAACAGCACCGTAGACCGCTGGGGTTATGGTGTGACCAGCGCCCTTTCGCCATACCATGAAAATCGTATCGCACTGGACATTAACGATCTGGAAAACGATGTTGAATTGAAAAGCACCAGTACTGTCGCCGTCCCGCGCCAGGGAGCCGTCGTCTTTGCTGATTTTGAAACAGTTCAGGGACAATCGGCAATTATGAACATCGTGCGAAGCGATGGTAAAAATATTCCATTTGCAGCGGATATTTATGATGAGCAAAACAATATCATCGGCAACGTAGGTCAGGGTGGTCAGGCCTTTGTTCGCGGTATCGGGCAGGAAGGAAATATACGAATTACCTGGATTGAAGAGGGCAAACCGGTCAGTTGTTTTGCTCATTATCAACAAAACACGACATCAGAAAAAATAGCACAATCTATTATTCTGAACGGACTTCGTTGTCAGATACAGTAACCACAAGGGACTTCCAATGATAAAAATCACACCACATAAAATAACAATACTCATGGGACTATTGTTATCGCCTTCGGTATTTGCAACGGATGTTAATGTCGATTTTACCGCTACCGTGAAAGCAACAACCTGTAATATTACACTTACCGGAACTAATGTTACTGATAATGGAAATGATAAGTACACCTTAGTTATTCCCTCGATGGGAATGGATAAAATAGCCAATAAAACAGCACAATCTGAAGCTAACTTCAAATTGGTCGCCAATGGATGCAGCAGTGGAATTAGCTGGATTGATACAACCCTGACAGGAAATCAATCAGGAAGTTCACCCGCGCTAATTATCCCCCTGGCCAGTGATACAACCTCCACTACAAGCTATATCGGAATGGGATTTAAAAGGAAGGCGACCTCAGGCGATACATTTCTGAAACCCAATAGCACAGAATACATACGCTGGAGTGCATCAGAAATTAGCACCGATGGACTTGAGATGACTGTCGCACTGCGTGAAACAAGTGTAGGGCAAGGTGTTCCAGGCAAGTTTCGCGCACTGGCAACTTTTAACTTCAGCTATCAATAACAAGGATGACAATGATGATATTAAAAAAATTATGTTATGGATTATCGGGTAGTCTATTTCTGGCTTCATCACTGTTTACCATTCCTTCGCATGCAGCCACTGACAGTATTGGCCTGACTGTTACTACAGACATAGAAATGGGTACCTGTACATCAATGTTGACTGATGACGGTACAGCTAAACTGTCCACCATCAATTTCGGTGATGTATATATTTCTGAAATTAATGCCGAAACTAAAATTAAAACCTTCAAATTACAATTCAAAGACTGTGCGGGGATTCCCGGGAAAAAGGCCAAAATAAAATTGACTACACGAGCATTATGTGAAGGTAATTCTAATAATGGTCCAGGATTTGCTAACGCATCAACGGCAACAGCAAAAGCAGCGGCGGTCGCCGTTGAGGTCTGGAGCACATCTACGCCAGGTAAAAACGGCGCTAAACAATTCAGTTGTGTCACCCCCGCAACAGCAGAAGTCAGTATTGCTAATGCGACGGGCAGCAATGTTGTCGATTACCCAATGAGTGCGGTGTTGGTGGTCGCAAAAGATAAAACTGTCACAAATGTCACTGCGGGTGATTTCACTGCCCCGGCAACATTCACCGTGACTTATAACTAACAGGCAGACTGATTCAGGAACTAAATATGCGTCCCACTCAACGTAATCTGATGAAAAAATCAATTCTGATTCTGTCGTTGCTATTCAGCGCCACTTCCCCTGTGGTTGCAGGACAGGATGTTGACATTGTTGCAAATATAAAAAATAACACCTGCCAAAGTGGAATCAGCAACAACGGGAATATTGATTTAGGTGTCGTTGGCGTGGGCGATTTTACCGGAAACATTTCAGCCGAAAATTATCACCCCGGTGGAAAAGAGTTCACTATTACAGTACAGGACTGCACACTTCAGGGCACAGGGAATGTGTTAAATCAGTTACATATTAATTTTCGCGCACTTAGTGGCGTAATGGCGACAGGTTCCAGTCAAATATTCGCTAATGAAGACAACGCCGGGGCTAAAAATGTTGGGGTAGTTATATTTTCTATTCAGGACCCGGCAAATACCTTCAACGTTCTTAGTGCCACTGGTAGCTCACGTTCCGTTTATCCGGTCATGTCATCAGCACTAAATAATTCATCCTGGAAATTTAGCACCCGAATGCAAAAAATCGATCCAGCGCTGAATGTCACCTCTGGCCCACTGATAAGCCATGTGTTAGTGGATATTTACTACGAATAACAGACAAAGTGCTGCAAGCATTATCTTGCAGCATGACAATGGAGTAAAAATGAAGATATTCTTCAGATACTTTCTTTTTTTAGCACTGTGCTCTTGTTGTTATACAGCAAGTGCCGGTACCGATGATCACGTCGGCTATGTTGTTGGGAATAATTACGGTGTTGGTCCATCAGGCCAAAAATGGCGAGAGACAGGTCCTAATGGAGATGTTACCGTCAAATTCCGGTATGGCTCAGTCACCAATAATTTAGTTTTTTATAAACCAACCCAACTTGGCCCAACCGGGGTGTCATTAAAATGGGCGCAGTTAGATTCCGCTTCAGGTGGAGGTTTCCTTTACTGTAACAGGAGTGGTAGCACAAGCGGCGGGCCAATGCATATTGAAAATAAAATGGTTGATTCCGGTAAAAGTTATGGCGGACATAAACTCTTTAAGACATCTGTTCCAGGCCTGTATTACACGTTAGCAATATCAAACATTTGGTCAACATATACATATACTGATATCAACCCATCAGGCATGTATATTGGCGATTCTACGAGCCAATCTTTTAACTGGCGTGGCGAAAGCGAGCAAACACTATATTGGTCTTGCAACAATGCGAATACAAAAAATAAATATTGGGCCGTTGGCGGCGTTATGCAAACGCTCACGATTGAATTTTATACCGATACCGACTTTAACCCGACAACGAATCAACGGGTAACATTATCCAGAACAGATAATTACCTCTACTCATTCAAAGCATATGGTGCTGGCATTGGTATCAATGACTACAGCTATTTTCTTAAAATAGACTTTGACCTGACAGATATCGTATTAACAAACCCTACCTGTTTTACTGCGGCGCTTAGTGGCCCATCGGTAAGTGGTTCAACGGTTAAAATGGGTGATTATAGCCCTGCACAAATAAAAAATGGCGCAACAGCGGTTTCTTTTGATATCACGCTACAGAACTGTATTCGTGTTCGCAATATAGAAACAAAACTCAAGTCAAACAAGGTGGGTAGTGTAAGCAAAGAACTTCTGGCTAACACACTCACAGGAAATGACGCAGCAAAAGGCGTTGGTGTACTGATTGAAGGTTTAAAAAACACTAAAAGTGCACAAATGGTACTGAAACCAAATGATGCAACGTCTATTTATAAAGATTATGAAACAGAAGATGACACTACTGGAGGGATTTTCCCGGATCAAGGCAACGGGACCTCACAACCTCTTCATTTCCAGGCTACATTAAAACAAGACGGTAATATTGCTATAGAACCGGGGGATTTTAAAGCCACCAGCACTTTTCAGGTTACCTACCCCTGATAACACTATTGCACCGCCAGACAACGGCGGTGCGATACGGATAAATCATTGCCCCCACCAATGTGACTGATAAAATGCGAGACAGCACAACATCATTTATCAGGATACGCTATGAAACCAACCACGATTGCTTCATTGCAGAAATGCAAGCAGGACAAAAAACGTTTCGCAACCATCACCGCTTACGACTATAGCTTCGCAAAACTGTTTGCCGAAGAAGGACTTAACGTCATGCTGGTCGGCGATTCACTGGGCATGACGGTTCAGGGGCATGACTCCACGCTACCGGTTACCGTTGCCGATATCGCCTATCACACCGCCGCTGTGCGTCGCGGCGCGCCAAACTGCCTTCTGCTGGCTGACCTGCCATTTATGGCGTATGCCACGCCGGAACAAGCCTTTGAAAACGCCGCAACGGTAATGCGTGCCGGAGCCAACATGGTCAAAATTGAAGGCGGTGAGTGGCTGGTGGAAACCGTACAAATGCTGACCGAACGTGCCGTTCCAGTTTGTGGTCATTTAGGCCTAACCCCACAGTCAGTGAATATTTTCGGTGGCTACAAAGTCCAGGGGCGCGGCGATGAAGCGGGCGATCGACTGCTCAGCGATGCATTAGCCTTAGAAGCTGCTGGGGCACAACTGCTGGTACTGGAGTGCGTGCCGGTTGAACTGGCAAAACGCATTACCGAAGCACTGGCGATCCCGGTTATCGGTATTGGCGCAGGCAACGTCACTGACGGGCAAATCCTCGTGATGCACGACGCGTTCGGCATTACCGGCGGTCATATTCCTAAATTCGCCAAAAATTTCCTCGCCGAAACGGGCGACATCCGCGCGGCTGTGCGGCAGTATATGGCTGAAGTGGAGTCCGGCGTTTACCCGGGCGAAGAACACAGTTTCCATTAAGGAGTGACGTTGTGTTAATTATCGAAACCCTGCCGCTGCTGCGTCAGCAAATCCGCCGCCTGCGTATGGAAGGTAAGCGCGTGGCGCTGGTGCCCACCATGGGTAACCTGCACGACGGCCATATGAAGCTGGTCGACGAAGCCAAAGCCCGCGCCGATGTGGTCGTCGTCAGTATTTTCGTTAACCCAATGCAGTTTGACCGCCCGGAAGATCTGGCACGTTATCCACGGACCTTGCAAGAGGACTGCGAAAAGCTGAACAAACGTAAAGTGGATTTAGTTTTCGCGCCTTCGGTAAAAGAGATCTACCCGAACGGTACTGAAACCCACACCTATGTTGATGTTCCCGGTCTTTCCACCATGCTGGAAGGTGCCAGCCGTCCGGGACATTTTCGCGGCGTTTCGACTATTGTCAGCAAGCTGTTCAATCTGGTCCAGCCGGACATCGCCTGCTTCGGTGAAAAAGATTTTCAGCAACTGGCGCTGATCCACAAAATGGTTGCTGATATGGGCTTTGATATTGAGATTGTCGGTGTGCCGATTATGCGCGCGAAAGACGGTCTGGCGCTCAGTTCCCGTAACGGCTATCTGACGGCGGAACAACGCAAAATTGCGCCCGGTCTGTACAAGGTTTTAAGTTCGATTGCCGATAAATTACAGGCTGGTGAACGGGATCTCGATGAAATTATTGCTATTGCCGGGCAAGAACTGAATGAAAAAGGCTTCCGCGCCGATGATATTCAGATTCGCGATGCCGACACATTGCTGGAGGTCTCTGAAAACAGCAAACGCGCAGTGATTCTGGTAGCCGCCTGGCTTGGCGATGCTCGCCTGATCGACAACAAACTAGTCGAACTGGCGTAATGCTTAACTGGCGCTACGGCTGATGGCGCCAGTTATTCATTGCCACGTTATCTGTAGGCAATTATTCATATCGTAGACAACTTAGTTAGAGTTAATTAGCTTATCAATCTCTGCAAGAGATAAAGCTGTCACCTCTGCAACGTCTTCCCGAGACATTCCTTTACTCAGAAGACGCTGGGCCAGTCTTACCTTCTGGAGTCCCTCTTTATATCCCTTCTGAAATCCCTTCTCTTCAAACCACTGCGCCAACGTCTGCCTGGTTTCTCTCCGTGTCTTTATTTCCATATGTTCCCTTAATTATCTGGTCAGTTAACAATAACAATTATCTGGCTATAACTGATAATGCAGATAACTTAGCTAATCAGCTTATCAACCTCAGCAAGAGGTAAATTTGCCATCTCTGCAACGTCTTCCCGAGACATCCCTTTACTCAGAAAACGCAGGGCGTATTCCTGTCTTACTTCCTGTCTAACCTCTTGTATTACCTCCTGTCTTACCTCCTGTCTTACCTCCTGCCTTTCCTCCTGTCTTCCCTTCTCTTCAAACCACTGCGCCAGCGTCATCATAGACTCCCCTCCCGTTTCCCTGTCTCTCAGCACACCATAAAACAAATCCGCTTGTTCAGTATGACCGCGTTGCAGCATATAGTTTTGCATGGCAACTAACTGACTTCCGCTAGTGTACCCTTCGTCAATCAGCGTGACCAGTTGCTCCAGCAATAACATTAAGTCGCGCTGGCGAATATGTTTTTGCAGCAGTTCGAGAATCGCAATCCGCCGATGTTGCATGATTTCGTCATCCGGTGTGATAGTGATATCCACCAGCGGGAAAGGACTGTTATAGACGCGTCGCGCCAGTTCCGGTGAGTAAAACATATCAAACCAGCACATTGATAGCGGATAAGGTGTGGCCTCGCCCTGATAAAACAGAATTGGCACCACCAGCGGCAGCTTATCGTGGTCAGCCTCCAGATGCCGGTGCATGGCAGCAATAGAATAACGCATCATGCGAAAGGCCATTTTCTTATCCGGCTTGCTTTGATGTTCAATCACAACATGCAAATAACCGGGGTTGCCCTGCATTTGCACGGAATAAAGCACGTCAGTGCTGTGCCCTTTCAGGCTTTCTTCAATAAAACTCCCCGACTCAAGATGCAGCGTGTCGAGGTCACACAGTTCGCGTAGCTCCGCTGGCAAATGGATATCCAGAAAGTCGCGAGCCGTTTCCGCATGCATTAAAAATTGTTTAAACACCGCATCATGCGGTGTGGTACTCGGTGCATCCATCTTCCCTGCCTTCCGTGTGGTCTTGCGTGAAGGCAGTATCCAGTCAAGGTGTGCCGTCGTCAGCCGCCTCTTTAGTGTTTACCGAGCAGTGTTCAGATAAATTTCAATTGGTTACAGGCGTTACATGGCACGCTTCGGCACGGTACGCAAACTGCTGCTGCAAATGCCGTCAGATGAGTAGACACTAAACAAAAATCGGGCAATACTGCGTGAGAATTTCCTCAAAGCAGGCATCGCCTGCTTCGTTAACGACAGGGTAGAAAGGTAGAAGTTATGATTCGCACGATGCTGCAGGGCAAACTCCACCGCGTGAAAGTGACTCATGCGGACCTGCACTATGAAGGTTCTTGCGCCATTGATCAGGATTTTCTTGACGCAGCCGGTATTCTCGAAAACGAAGCCATTGATATCTGGAATGTCACCAACGGCAAGCGTTTCTCCACCTATGCCATCGCGGCAGAACGCGGTTCGAGAATTATTTCTGTTAACGGTGCGGCGGCCCACTGCGCCAGCGTCGGCGATATTGTCATCATCGCCAGCTTCGTTACCATGCCAGATGAAGAAGCTCGCACCTGGCGACCCAACGTCGCCTATTTTGAAGGCGACAACGAAATGAAACGTACCGCGAAAGCGATTCCGGTACAGGTTGCCTGATTGTTATCCCTGCGGCTGGTTACTCACCAGCCGCGACATCGTCTCCAGCGAATCCGTTCTTAAGATATAAAGTCGTTTTAGTAACAACGGATTATCCCCCGGTTTTACTTTGCCTTTCATGGTCGTCACCGCCAGGTGAAATCCGGCTTCTTTTGCTGCCTTCACGGCTTTGTCATTAAATCCGCCAAATGGATAAGAAAGATACAAAACATGTGGATTAAATTGCGCCAGAGCGCGGCGTGAACGTGCAAAATCAAACAGAATATTGTGCTCACTACGGCTCAGCAATATAGGCCGCCGATAACCATCTATCCGATGCAAAAAATGAGTATGTGACTGGAAATCAAATACATCGCGAATTTCGTTAAGTTCAGAAACGCTCATAAATTGCAGCGATTTTGGGTTCCATTTCTGCGGGTGACGTTTGATGCGCGAGGTAACAATAAACGCCGTCGCCTTCATACCATATTGTTTCAACACAGGATACGCATAGCGGCTCACCGACTTGAGGCCATCATCAAAGGTAATTACCACCGCTCGCGCAGGGAGATTGATCTTATTCTTCACGTAACCTTCCAGCTGCGCCATGCTCAGTGTCGCGTATCCCCTGTCGCGCAGCCAGGCCATCTGGTTATTGAAAGCGCGTACCGAGGTGGTCGTCGAAGTATGGCGAAAACGGGTGTTTTCTTCGTCGCGCAAAATATGGTGATAGGTTAGCACTGGCAGGCCATTATCGGGTTGGGCATCCAGCGCGCTGATATAGGCCAGTCGATCGCCAATACGGATCTGATACCAGGTTTGATTTAACCTGTCTTTCAGTTTATGCAAAATCGGGTAGCGCAAATTGTCCGCCAGTACTCCAAATGGCGCACTGCCCACACTCGGCGCGTTATAAACCGGCGTATCTTTCCAGGTTATTAAGTTCTGATTACTCAGCGGCTTGTTGAGGTCACCCAAACCATCTTCAACTTTTTGTCGCCCCTGAACCGGCTCGAGATGGCCTTTATCGATAAACCCTTTACCAAAGCCAAAATTAAATACGTAATAACTTGCGGCAGTGGGCTCCACGGCAATGATTTGTCCGGCCCGAATATTCCCTACCGTCACCATTTTGTCGCCAATTTGCGCCCAGACCGCGGCATTTTCGATGGTTTGCATATAACGGGCAGGTAACGCGGCACTGACACTTGCGGTAAACAGCATCAGCAGGAGAATAACAGCTTGTTTGTACATGAAAAAATAACCGAGGGTGAAACAACGCTTTTATTGTAGCAAAAGCGTCATCAGAATCGCGGGTTAATACTCATACAAATTATGTTTGAGGACGAAAGGCGGATTTTTTTGTTGTTGGTGCCAAAGACTACTCACCTCCGGCGCACCCAGTTCGACAATATGCTCGCGAAACGCTGAACTGGTCATGGTTTCACGGCAAGCCATCATCTGTTCAATTAACGGTAACGTGACACCAGAAATCACTTCGCAACGGGAGTGTTTGTGGCTTAATAATGAAGCCACGCGGTACGGTGGCGCTCCGGCTATATCGGTTAAAAAGATAACGCCCTCACCAGAGTCCGTTTCATGCAAGGCATCGCACATCATGCGGCTGAGCATATTAGAGCTTAATCCGCGCCAGAAATTCACGGCCCGGCACTGAAGAAGTGCCCCATGTTTTTTCTCCAGCGCATCCAGTAGCTCTTGCGCCCGGTCATCGTGACAGGTAATTACCCAACCTAACATCGCCTTCCTCCTTAGCCGAAAATCAGTCTACCCTGACCATTGTTGATAAAGGGTGATAGCCGTCAAAACTCCTCTCCCCCAAATCCAGAGGAGAGGAAATAGCCTTAGCTACGCAAACCACGTCCACGTTGGATCAGCGACCAACAGATCAAATAAAACGCCACAATAAAGACCACCAGTACGCCAAAGGTAGTGACCAGCGGAACATCATTGATACCGAGGAAGCCGTAGCGGAAACCACTGATCATATAAACGATTGGGTTCAGGTGCGACAGCCCTTGCCAGAACGGCGGCAACAAAGTCAGGGAGTAAAACACCCCGCCCAAATACGTGAGTGGCGTTAACACAAAGGTTGGCACCAGGCTGATGTCATCGAACGTTTTGGCAAACACGCCGTTCAGCAAACCCGCAAGGGAGAATAGCACCGCAGTGAGCACCAGGGTTAAGGCAACGAATACCCACGAATGCACCTGAAACGGCACAAAAAACAGTGAAATTGCCGTCACCAAAATACCAACAAACAGACCACGCGCCACGCCACCACCGACATATCCGGCAATAATGACATGAGTCGGAACCGGCGCTACCAGCAGCTCTTCAATATTACGCTGGAACTTGGCACCAAAAAATGATGACGCGACGTTAGCGTAGGCGTTGGTGATCACCGACATCATGATCAGCCCCGGTACGATGAACTGCATGTAGCTGAAGCCATGCATATCGCCAATACGCGAACCAATCAGGTTACCGAAGATAATAAAGTAAAGGGTCATGGTGATGACTGGCGGCACCAGCGTCTGCACCCAGATACGCATAAAGCGATGGATCTCTTTCGCCCAGATGCTTTTTAGCGCCACCCAGTAAAGATGCATCATGTGCGATCTCCTTGTTTTTCATTAACCAGTGAAACAAACAGCTCTTCCAGACGGTTAGCTTTGTTACGCATACTTAATACCTGAATGCCCTGCTCACTTAACTGCGTAAATACGCTGTTGATGCCCTGCTCACGCAGCACTTCAACTTCCAGCGTGGCGGTATCTACCAGTCGATACTGATAGCCATCGAGCTTCGGTAACGGACTTTTCGGTGCGAGATCGAGAATAAAGGTTTCTGATTTCAGCTTCGCCAGCAGCGCCTTCATCGAAGTATTTTCCACCAACTCACCGTGTTGAATAATGCCGATATTGCGGCACAGCATTTCTGCTTCTTCCAGGTAGTGTGTGGTGAGAATGATGGTGGTGCCTTTGTCGTTTAAATCCTTCAAAAAGCCCCACATTGAGCGGCGAAGTTCAATATCCACGCCTGCGGTCGGTTCGTCGAGAATCAGTAGTTTAGGTTCATGCATTAACGCACGGGCAATCATTAAACGGCGCTTCATCCCGCCAGATAACATACGCGCACGTTCGTTGCGTTTTCCCCATAGATCGAGTTGTTTAAGATACTTTTCGCTGCGAATGTACGCTTCTTTGCGCTCCACACCGTAGTACCCTGCCTGATTCACCACAATTTGCTGCACGGTTTCAAACGGGTTGAAGTTAAATTCCTGTGGCACCAGACCCAACTGACGTTTAGCGTTTACGACATCTTTCTCGAGATCGTAACCAAATACGCTGACCCGCCCGGAGGTTTTATTTACCAGAGAGCTGATAATACCGATAGTGGTCGATTTTCCGGCCCCGTTCGGCCCGAGAAGCGCATAAAAATCACCCGCTTCGACCTGCAAATCGATTCCACGAAGCGCCTGAACGCCGCCTGGATAGGTTTTTTTAAGCTGTTGAAGTTCCAGTGCAATGGTCATAAATTTTTACTTACCTTACGTTCTTACACTTTATCTGTGGTTTAAATCGTCCCGGAGTTGCCCTATATTAGCCAAACGTAATTATTTGGTTACAGGTCGTTAACCTCCATGAAAGACATAGATACACTCATCAGCAACAATGCACTATGGTCAAAAATGCTGGTGGAAGAGGATCCCGGGTTTTTTGAGAAACTGGCACAAGCGCAAAAACCGCGCTTTCTATGGATTGGATGTTCCGACAGTCGCGTTCCTGCAGAACGTTTAACCGGTCTTGAGCCGGGCGAACTCTTTGTTCACCGTAATGTTGCTAACCTGGTCATTCACACCGACCTGAACTGCCTTTCCGTGGTTCAGTATGCAGTGGATGTACTCGAAGTTGAACACATTATTATCTGTGGCCACTACGGTTGCGGCGGCGTACAAGCCGCAGTTGAAAACCCAGAACTGGGGCTTATCAACAACTGGCTGCTGCATATCCGCGATATCTGGTTCAAACATAGCTCATTGCTCGGCGAAATGCCGCAAGAGCGCCGTCTGGATACCTTGTGTGAACTGAACGTCATGGAACAGGTGTATAACCTGGGCCACTCCACCATTATGCAATCAGCGTGGAAACGCGGGCAGAAAGTTACCATTCACGGCTGGGCCTACGGCATTCACGACGGCTTGCTGCGTGATCTGGATGTCACAGCGACTAACCGCGAAACCCTTGAGCAACGTTACCGTCACGGGATCTCCAACCTCAAGCTGAAGCACATCAATCACAAATAAATTCGCCATGCCGGATGCAACACATCCGGCAACTTCACACTTACTCGTCCAGCAGAATCACTTTGCCGATATACGGCAGATGACGGTAACGCTGTGCGTAATCAATGCCGTAACCCACCACAAACTCATCCGGGATCGAGAAACCGATAAATTCTACCGGGACGTTCACTTCACGACGGGACGGTTTATCCAGCAGCGTACAAATCGCCAACGACTTCGGTTCGCGCAGGCTTAAGATCTCACGCACTTTCGACAGTGTATTCCCCGAGTCGATGATATCTTCAACAATCAGCACGTCCTTGCCACGGATATCTTCATCCAGGTCTTTGAGGATTTTCACATCACGGGTGGTGGACATGCCGCTACCGTAGCTGGAGGCGGTCATAAAGTCGACTTCATGAGATACCTGAACTTCACGGCACAGGTCCGCCATAAACATAAATGAGCCACGCAGCAGACCCACCAGCACCATATCGCTGCCGCTGTCTTTGTAACGCTCAGTAATCTGACGACCCAGTTCGGCGATACGCGCTTTAATCTCCGCTTCGGGGATCATTACTTCTACAGTATGTTTCATATCTATAACCATATGATTTAAAAACAAATCACTTCGCACGGGCAGGTTTTGGCACCGCAACAAAGCGCAAGACACGCAGTATACCAGTAAAACTATTCATTCGCGGAATCTGTTAATAAAGCTCGAATTGTGATGACGATCACACATGTTAAAACCTATAATTAATTGCTACTAAAATATTAATGAATTGAAATGGTGTCTCTTTATGGCAATTAACAATACCGGCTCGCGGCGATTACTCGTCACGCTAACAGCCCTTTTTGCAGCGCTTTGCGGGCTGTATCTACTCATTGGCGGAGGCTGGCTGGTCGCGATTGGCGGCTCCTGGTACTACCCTATCGCTGGCCTTGTGATGCTCGGCGTCGCCTGGATGCTGTGGCGCAGTAAACGCGCCGCGCTTTGGCTGTACGCAGCCCTGCTGCTCGGCACTATGATTTGGGGCGTCTGGGAAGTTGGTTTCGACTTCTGGGCGCTGACTCCGCGCAGCGACATTCTGGTCTTCTTCGGCATCTGGCTGATCCTGCCGTTTGTCTGGCGTCGCCTGGTCATTCCTGCCAGCGGCGCAGTTGCCGCACTGGTGGTCGCACTGCTGATTAGCGGTGGTATCCTGACCTGGGCCGGATTTAACGATCCGCAGGAAATCAGCGGCACCTTAAGCGCCGATACCACGCCAGCAGAAGCCATCTCCCCCGTTGCCGATCAGGACTGGCCTGCCTATGGTCGCAATCAGGAAGGTCAACGCTTTTC
The DNA here is from genome assembly GCF_046487695.1 of Escherichia sp. WS1118. Lineage (NCBI taxonomy): Bacteria > Pseudomonadati > Pseudomonadota > Gammaproteobacteria > Enterobacterales > Enterobacteriaceae > Escherichia > Escherichia sp. WS1118. The sequence continues at coordinate 82,183 of NZ_JBJQIZ010000012.1, forward strand.
ACCTCTGAAACAAATTAACGCTGATAACGTCCACAAGCTGAAAGAAGCCTGGGTGTTCCGTACTGGCGATGTGAAGCAGCCGAACGATCCGGGCGAAATCACCAATGAAGTGACGCCAATTAAAGTGGGCGACACCCTTTACCTGTGTACCGCGCACCAACGTCTGTTTGCGCTGGATGCCGCCAGCGGTGAAGAGAAATGGCATTACGATCCTGAGCTGAAAACCAACGAGTCCTTCCAGCATGTAACCTGCCGTGGCGTCTCTTATCATGAAGCCAAAGCAGAAACTGCTTCGCCGGAAGTGATGGCGGATTGCCCGCGTCGTATCATTCTTCCGGTCAATGATGGTCGTCTGATTGCAATTAACGCTGAAAACGGCAAGCTGTGCGAAACCTTCGCCAATAAAGGCGTGCTCAATCTGCAAAGCAATATGCCGGACACCAAACCGGGTCTGTATGAACCGACTTCGCCGCCGATTATCACCGATAAAACCATCGTGATGGCCGGTTCAGTCACCGACAACTTCTCAACCCGCGAAACGTCTGGCGTGATCCGTGGTTTTGATGTTAACACCGGGGAGCTGCTGTGGGCTTTTGATCCGGGCGCGAAAGATCCGAATGCGATCCCGTCTGACGAACACACCTTTACCTTTAACTCACCAAACTCGTGGGCACCAGCGGCCTATGACGCGAAGCTGGATCTGGTCTATCTGCCGATGGGCGTCACCACGCCAGATATTTGGGGTGGTAACCGCACACCGGAACAGGAACGTTATGCCAGCTCGATTCTGGCGCTGAATGCCACTACCGGGAAACTGGCGTGGAGCTATCAGACCGTTCACCACGACCTGTGGGATATGGATCTTCCGGCACAGCCGACGCTGGCGGACATCACCGTTAATGGTCAGAAAGTGCCGGTTATTTACGCTCCGGCGAAAACCGGCAACATTTTTGTGCTCGATCGTCGTAATGGTGAACTGGTGGTTCCGGCCCCGGAAAAACCGGTTCCCCAAGGTGCTGCCAAAGGCGATTACGTGACCCCTACTCAACCCTTCTCGGAACTGAGCTTCCGTCCGACGAAAGATTTGAGCGGTGCGGATATGTGGGGTGCCACCATGTTTGACCAGTTGGTGTGCCGCGTGATGTTCCACCAGATGCGCTATGAAGGCATTTTTACGCCGCCATCTGAACAGGGTACACTGGTCTTCCCGGGTAATCTGGGGATGTTCGAATGGGGCGGGATTTCCGTTGATCCGAATCGTGAAGTGGCGATTGCCAACCCAATGGCACTGCCGTTTGTTTCGAAACTGATCCCACGCGGTCCGGGTAACCCGATGGAACAGCCGAAAGATGCCAAAGGCACGGGTACGGAATCCGGCATCCAGCCGCAGTACGGTGTACCGTATGGCGTCACGCTCAACCCGTTCCTCTCACCGTTTGGTCTGCCATGTAAACAGCCAGCATGGGGCTATATCTCAGCATTGGATCTGAAAACCAATGAAGTGGTGTGGAAGAAACGTATTGGTACGCCGCAGGACAGTATGCCATTCCCGATGCCTGTACCGGTGCCGTTCAATATGGGTATGCCGATGCTTGGCGGGCCAATCTCCACGGCGGGTAACGTGCTGTTTATCGCCGCTACGGCAGATAACTACCTGCGCGCTTACAACATGAGCAACGGTGAAAAACTGTGGCAGGGTCGTTTACCAGCGGGTGGTCAGGCTACGCCAATGACCTATGAAGTGAATGGCAAGCAGTATGTGGTGATCTCCGCAGGCGGTCACGGTTCATTTGGTACGAAGATGGGCGACTATATTGTGGCTTATGCGCTGCCGGATGATGTGAAGTAAGGCTTGCTCAGATTGCTGACAACGTGCGATTTGTTCATGCCGGATGCGGCGTGAACGCCTTATCCGGCCTACAAAACTGACAACGTGCGCTTTGTTCGTGCCGGATGCGGCGTGAACGCCTTATCCGGCCTACAAAACTACAAAACATTTGCAAATTCAATACATTGCGCGTAGGCCTGATAAGCGTAGCGCATCAGGCAGTTTTGCGTTTGTCATCAGTTTCATGCCCGGAGAGATCCGGGCATATTTCCGAATACGGTCTTTTTATACCGTAAACCCTAACATCATCCCCGTATCTTCATGCTCCAGCAGATGGCAGTGCGCCATATAAGCATGTTCTTTCGGTGCATCGTGATTAAACTTCACCAGCACTTCGCTGACATTACCTTCTACCTTAACGGTATCTTTCCAGCCTGCGCGATGCGTCGCTGGCGGTTTGCCATTTTCTGACAAGATACGGAACTGCGTACCGTGGATATGGAACGGATGCAGCATCATGTCGCCCACGCCAGAGATAACCCAACGTTCGTACTGCCCTTTCGCCGCCGCAAACATCGGCTTATTCATATCAAACGCCTGACCGTTGATTTTGTTGGCATGGTGGAAATCAAACTTCCCGCTGTGGTTCATATGATTCATATTGCCGTGCCCCATATGGCCCATCATCTGGCTGTGATCCATCCCGGCCATCGCCTGATCGCCATATTTCTCCATCAGCATCTGCATCCCCATCATATCGAGCATTGGGTCCATAGAAAGTTGCAGCTTGCGTACCGTCAGCCCCTCCAGCGAAGGTAACGCAGGCAGGCTACTTAATGTGTCTGGCAAAGCACCAGAGGCACTAATGGCAATCGGCTGAATCCGCATTACCGGATGCGGCTTGTCAAACGGCGTAATCGCCATCCCCATCTGGCTGACCGGCAGCGTCACCAGGTCAAAGGGTTTGTTGTCGTTAACCTCCACCAGCACTTCAAAACGCTCGCCCATCAGCACTGGCAGCTCGTTCACCTTCACCGGTTCAGGTAGCAGACCGCCGTCGCTGGCAATCACATAAAGCGGGCGATTGTCGCTGGTGGCGAAATTGAGCGAGCGGGCATTACAGCCATTGAGCAAACGCAGGCGCAGCCAGCCACGCGGGGCAGCGTGTTGCGGGTAGATTACACCGTTGGTCAGCAACGTATCGCCAAACCAACCCACAGCGGCGGTCATCACATCCAGTTGATAATCAATCTGCCCGTCTGCGTTAAATTTTTTATCCTGAACAATCACCGGGACATCATCAATACCCCACTGTTTTGGCAGCATTAATTTCAGGATCTCGTCATCTTCAATTACCACCAGCCCAGCCAGCCCCATCGCCACCTGTCGCCCGGTCTTGCCATGTTGATGTGGATGGAACCAGCAGGTAGCGGCAGGTTGATCAACGTTCAACGTCACCGAGCGCTTGCCACCTGGCGGAATAATTCCCTGCGGGCCGCCGTCCACTTCACCCGGTACTTCCAGCCCGTGCCAGTGCAACGTCGTCTCTTCCGTCAGTTGGTTGTAGATATCAACCGTTACCGCTTTGCCGCGCTGTAATTTCACCGCCGGCCCCAGCAGATTGCCGTTATAGCCCCAGGTAGTTGCAGTTTTCCCGCCAAAGGTGGACTGGCCTGCGCCAATAGTTAACTGAATGCGATTACGGGCATCGGTCGTGAGCAAATCAGGGATTGGTAACGTTGGGCGTTCCGCCGCAAATACTGCGCGGCTCCACAGCGGCAAGGCTGAAGCCACACCCAGCGCGACGGAATATTTCAAGAAATCACGACGTTGCATAGTTATTTCCTTATTCTTAAGCAGGCGAAACAAAATCAAACGTTGAGCATAGTCCTTCCCCTTACGGGAAGGTCAAGCCGCAGACACAATTTAATCGACAATAATGGTCGTCGCCTCGCTCGCAGTGTGCTAACGTTTATCTTCTTTAAGCCCCTGGTAGAAGCAATGAAGACGTTTTTCAGAACAGTGTTATTCGGCAGCCTGATGGCCGTTTGCGCAAACAGTTACGCGCTCAGCGAGTCTGAAGCCGAAGATATGGCCGATTTAACGGCAGTTTTTGTTTTTCTGAAGAACGATTGTGGTTACCAGAACTTACCTAACGGGCAAATTCGTCGCGCGCTGGTCTTTTTCGCCCAGCAAAACCAGTGGGATCTCAGTAATTACGACACCTTCGACATGAAAGCCCTCGGTGAAGACAGCTACCGCGATCTCAGCGGCATTGGCATTCCCGTCGCTAAAAAGTGCAAAGCCCTGGCCCGCGATTCCTTAAGCCTGCTTGCCTACGTCAAATAATCCCTGATACCTTTTTGTAGAAATATTGACCGTGCATCCGCGGTCAATGTTAGCTATTATGTTGCGCCATTTTTTTACGGGTGTTAACAAAGGAGGTATCAACCCATGGCCGAAAAAAAACAGTGGCATGAAACGCTACACGACCAGTTTGGGCAGTACTTTGCGGTAGATAACGTTCTGTATCATGAAAAGACCGATCACCAGGATCTGATCATTTTTGAGAACGCCGCATTTGGTCGCGTAATGGCGCTGGATGGTGTAGTACAAACCACCGAGCGTGACGAGTTTATCTATCATGAGATGATGACCCATGTTCCGCTACTGGCCCACGGTCACGCGAAACATGTGCTGATTATCGGCGGCGGCGACGGTGCCATGCTGCGTGAAGTAACCCGACATAAAAACGTTGAGTCAATCACGATGGTGGAAATCGATGCGGGTGTCGTGTCGTTCTGCCGTCAGTATCTTCCCAACCATAACGCCGGTAGTTACGACGATCCGCGCTTTAAACTGGTGATCGACGATGGTGTCAATTTCGTTAATCAAACCAGCCAGACCTTTGATGTCATTATCTCCGACTGCACCGATCCTATCGGTCCCGGCGAAAGTCTGTTTACTTCTGCATTTTATGAAGGCTGCAAACGTTGCCTGAATCCTGGCGGTATCTTCGTCGCACAAAACGGCGTCTGCTTTTTACAGCAGGAAGAGGCCATCGACAGCCATCGCAAACTCAGCCATTACTTCAGCGATGTTGGCTTTTATCAGGCGGCGATCCCGACCTATTACGGCGGCATCATGACCTTTGCATGGGCGACAGATAACGACGCCTTACGCCATCTCTCAACCGAAATTATTCAGGCGCGTTTTCTCGCTTCTGGCCTGAAATGCCGTTATTACAATCCGGCAGTCCATACGGCAGCTTTTGCCTTACCCCAGTATCTGCAAGATGCACTGGCTTCACAGCCGTCCTAAGGAGAAGATAAGAAATTGAAAAAACTGAAACTGCATGGCTTTAATAATCTGACCAAAAGTCTGAGTTTTTGTATTTACGATATCTGCTACGCCAAAACTACCGAAGAGCGCGACGGTTATATTGCTTATATCGATGAACTCTATAATGCCAACCGTCTGACCGAAATCCTGTCAGAAACCTGTTCCATTATCGGGGCCAATATTCTTAACATCGCCCGCCAGGATTACGAGCCACAAGGTGCCAGCGTCACTATTCTGGTGAGTGAAGAACCGGTCGACCCGAAACTTATCGACAAAACAGAACACCCCGGCCCACTGCCAGAAACGGTCGTTGCCCATCTCGATAAAAGTCATATTTGCGTACATACCTACCCGGAAAGTCATCCTGAAGGCGGTTTATGTACCTTCCGCGCCGATATTGAAGTCTCTACCTGCGGCGTGATTTCTCCGCTGAAGGCGCTGAATTACCTGATCCACCAGCTTGAGTCCGATATTGTGACTATTGATTATCGCGTGCGCGGTTTTACCCGCGACATTAACGGTATGAAGCACTTTATCGACCATGAGATTAATTCGATTCAGAACTTTATGTCTGACGATATGAAGGCGCTGTATGACATGGTGGATGTAAACGTCTATCAGGAAAATATCTTCCATACCAAGATGTTGCTTAAAGAGTTCGACCTTAAGCACTACATGTTCCACACCAAACCGGAAGATTTAACCGACAGCGAGCGCCAGGAAATTACCACTGCGCTGTGGAAAGAAATGCGCGAGATTTATTACGGGCGCAATATGCCCGCTGTTTAACGTCTCAGGCGGAGCACGGAGGCTCCGCCTGATTTACTTACTTCTGCTGCACGAAATTACGGTAAGCCGCCACCACCTGAAGAAAATCCTCAACGCCGCACAGCGACAAGCTCTCTTCATCGTAGTAGTTCATCCCCTCTTCCATTTCATCGCCAGCGAATTCCAGTTGATTGGCGCGAACCATCACCTCTTCACCATCCATCCACAGAGTGTATTCATGCCCTGCCCGTTGCCAGGAACGTTCGCTACCTTTCAATGCGTGCGCCGCTTGTTCTACTTCATCAAGCAAGGCCAGGTTTTCTTTCACCTCTTCATTAAACCAGTGCCCGACCACTTCATGCCCCATGGACATGCGCACCTTTACCACTCCGGTAATATCGCGCAGAAATTCGTAATCCATAGTGTGTTCCTCTGCTCCTGGCAATGCGCCGAAATCGCATTGCGCCATTGATGTAATTATCGCAGCCTTACCGGAGAAAAACAGCGGAACGGCGATGGTTTAGAAATAAAAAATGCCCGGGAATCTCATTCACCGGGCATTGTGTCGTTTATGCGCAGCGCGTGCGCTTACTTATTAAACCGCAGTCTGGAAAATCACCCCGTCCGCTTTTTCGGTGTACTGAGAAAGCTGGTCGAAGTTCAGATAACGGTAAGTATCAACGGCTGTTTTATCTACCTGCGCCACGTAGGTCTGGTACTCTTCCGGCGTCGGCAGTTTGCCAATCAGCGCCGCAACAGCAGCCAGTTCCGCAGAAGCCAGGAAGACATTCGCGCCAGTACCCAAACGGTTCGGGAAGTTACGGGTAGAGGTGGAAACCACCGTCGCACCGTCTGCTACACGCGCCTGGTTACCCATACACAGGGAACAGCCAGGGATCTCGATACGAGCACCACTCTTACCGAAGACGCTGTAGTAGCCTTCTTCGGTCAGCTGCGCAGCGTCCATACGCGTTGGCGGTGCCACCCACAGGCGGGTCGGCAACTGACCTTTGTGCGCATCCAGCAGTTTACCAGCGGCACGGAAGTGACCGATGTTAGTCATGCAAGAACCGATAAATACTTCGTCAATCTTCTCGCCCTGTACCGCAGACAGCGGACGTGCGTCGTCCGGGTCATTCGGTGCACAGAGGATTGGCTCTTTGATATCCGCCAGATCGATGTCGATCACTGCCGCGTATTCCGCATCTGCATCGGCTTCCAGCAGCTCAGGATTCGCCAGCCATTTTTCCATGCCCTGAATACGACGCTCCAGGGTACGACGATCGCCGTAACCTTCCGCGATCATCCACTTCAGCAGGACGATGTTAGAGTTCAGGTATTCAATGATCGGTTCTTTGTTCAGCTTGATGGTACAACCGGCAGCAGAACGCTCGGCAGACGCATCTGTCAGCTCAAATGCCTGCTCAACTTTCAGATCCGGCAGACCTTCAATTTCCAGAATGCGGCCAGAGAAGATGTTTTTCTTACCTTTCTTCTCAACGGTCAGCAGACCTTGTTTGATTGCATACAGCGGAATGGCATGTACCAGATCGCGCAGGGTGATACCCGGCTGCATTTTGCCTTTGAAGCGTACCAGAACGGATTCTGGCATATCCAGCGGCATTACGCCTGTTGCGGCTGCAAATGCCACCAGACCAGAACCCGCCGGGAAAGAGATACCGATCGGGAAACGGGTATGGGAGTCACCACCGGTACCGACGGTATCCGGCAGCAGCATACGGTTCAGCCAGGAGTGGATTACGCCGTCACCCGGACGCAGCGACACACCGCCACGGTTCATAATGAAGTCCGGCAGCGTGTGGTGCGTGTTCACGTCAACTGGCTTCGGATACGCCGCGGTGTGGCAGAAAGACTGCATCACCAGGTCAGCCGAGAAGCCCAGGCACGCCAGGTCTTTCAGTTCATCACGGGTCATCGGGCCGGTGGTATCCTGAGAACCAACAGAAGTCATTTTCGGTTCACAGTACGCGCCCGGACGAATGCCTTTCACGCCACAGGCACGGCCCACCATTTTCTGCGCCAGCGAGAAGCCACGGTCGCTCTCAGCGACATCTTTCGCCTGACGGAACACATCGCTGTGCGGCAGGCCAAGTGCTTCACGCGCTTTGGTGGTCAGGCCACGCCCGATAATCAGCGGAATACGGCCGCCAGCACGCACTTCATCAATCAGCACGTCGGTTTTCAGTTCGAAGGTTGCCAGCAGTTCGCCGGTTTCGTGGTTACGCACTTCACCTTTGTACGGGTAAACGTCAATTACGTCGCCCATGTTCAGGTTAGAGACGTCGACTTCGATTGGCAGTGCACCCGCATCTTCCATCGTGTTAAAAAAGATTGGTGCAATTTTACCGCCGAGGCACAAACCACCGCCGCGTTTGTTCGGCACATGTGGAATATCATCGCCCATAAACCACAGAACGGAGTTCGTGGCGGATTTACGCGATGAACCCGTACCCACAACGTCACCGACGTACGCCAGCGGGAAACCTTTCTGTTGCAGAGCTTCAATCTGTTTGATCGGGCCAACAACACCAGGCTGATCTGGCTCAATACCTTCACGGGCGTTTTTCAGCATCGCCAGCGCGTGCAGTGGGATATCCGGGCGTGACCACGCATCTGGTGCCGGAGAGAGGTCATCGGTGTTGGTTTCGCCAGTGACTTTGAAGACGGTAACGGTCAGTTTTTCAGCCAGCGCCGGGCGATTCAGGAACCATTCGGCATCCGCCCAGGACTGCATTACCTGCTTCGCATATTCATTGCCTGCTTTGGCTTTCTCTTCTACGTCATAGAAGTTATCGAACATCAGCAGCGTGTGAGAAAGTGCTTTGGCAGCGATCGGTGCCAGTTTGGCATCATCCAGCGCGTCGATCAGCGGATGAATGTTGTAACCACCCTGCATAGTGCCCAGCAGTTCAATGGCTTTTTCCGGAGTCAGCAGCGGGGATTTGGCTTCGCCTTTCGCGACAGCAGCCAGGAAGCCTGCTTTGACATAGGCGGCTTCATCGACGCCAGGGGGAACACGGTTGGTTAACAGATCTAACAGGAATTCTTCTTCGCCCGCGGGCGGGTTTTTCAGCAGCTCTACAAGTGCGGCCATTTGGTTTGCATCCAGGGGTTTGGGCGCAATCCCCTCAGCGGCACGCTCAGCTACGTGCTTACGGTATTCTTCTAGCACGACGGTTCTCCTCGCTCTCATTGTCATAGTGCGGCAGGCGATTCTCTTCACGCTCCTGTGAGACAGCAGTTTGTAGGGTAAATGCCCAGTACCGCAACGGGCAGAATAGCAGGATTTTGACGATGTGTTAATCTGTTTACAAAAAAGCAACATAAAAAAGTGGCTGAATCGTTAAAGATAGTCTAGAGAATGTTTCCCTCCGTAAAAACTTCGTTAATTCGCATGGTGATAATCACCTTTCTCAACGAATCCCAAGATTAGTCAAAATTTAAACTACGGCCTCTTTATACTCGGATTCACAGCACCTGCGGGTGGCAGTTCGCCGACCATTGCGATTTCCTTGAGATCCGAATTATGAAAATGACTTTGCCGTTTAAACCCCATGTGCTGGCGCTAATTTGCAGTGCCGGGCTTTGTGCCGCCTCTGCCGGGCTATATATAAAAAGCCGCACAGTGGAAGCGCCTGTGGAAGCGCAATCGACACAACAGACTGCGCCTGACATCTCCGCAGTTACGCTTCCTGCAACGGTTTCCGCGCCTCCCGTAACGCCTGCCGTCGTCAAATCCGCATTCAGCACTGCTCAAATAGATCAATGGGTTGCACCTGTCGCGCTATACCCCGACTCTCTGCTTTCACAAGTGTTAATGGCATCAACCTATCCGGCAAACGTTGCTCAAGCAGTGCAATGGTCGCACGATAATCCACTTAAACAAGGCGATGCTGCTATTCAGGCTGTATCTGACCAGCCCTGGGACGCCAGCGTCAAATCACTGGTGGCCTTTCCACAGTTGATGGCATTGATGGGCGAAAACCCGCAATGGGTGCAAAACCTGGGCGATGCTTTTCTGGCGCAGCCGCAGGACGTGATGGACTCGGTACAGCGATTGCGGCAACTGGCGCAACAAACCGGCTCGCTGAAGTCATCAACTGAACAAAAGATCATCGCGACAACGAAAAAAGTCGTACCGGTAAATCAGCCCGCCAACGCCCCTGCCACACAATCAAATACCGTTTCTACGTCCAGCCCCGTCGTCGCAGAACCTGCACCGACCGTAATAACCATTGAGCCAGCCAATCCGGATGTGGTTTATATTCCGAACTACAACCCAAACGTGGTTTACGGCAGTTGGGCCAATACCGCTTATCCGCCAGTTTATCTGCCGCCGCCAGCCGGAGAACCGTTTGTTGACAGCTTTGTGCGCGGATTCGGCTATAGCATGGGCGTTGCTACCACATACGCACTATTCAGCAGCATCGACTGGGACGACGACGATCATGACCATCATCATCATGACGATGATGATTATCATCACCACGATGGCGGTCATCGTGACGGTAATGACTGGCAACACAACGGCGACAACATCAATATCGACGTCAACAATTTCAACCGTATCACCGGTGAGCATCTTACTGATAAGAATATGGCATGGCGGCACAATCCAAACTACCGTAATGGTGTGACCTATCATGATCAGGATATGGCAAAGCGGTTTCATCAAACCGATGTCAACGGCGGAATGAGCGCCACGCAGTTACCTGCTCCAACACGCGACAGCCAGCGTCATGCGGCAGCAAGTCAGTTTCAGCAACGAACACACGCAGCACCAGTCACTACGCGAGATACCCAGCGTCAGGCTGCGGCACAGCGGTTTAATGAAGCGGAACACTATGGCAATTATGACGACTTCCGCGACTTCAGCCACCACCAACCACTGACCCAGCAGCAAAAGGACGCCGCTCGTCAGCGTTATCAGTCGGCTTCTCCTGAGCAGCGCCAGGCAGTCCGCGAGAAAATTCAGGCTAACCCGCAGAATCAGCAGAGAAGAGAAGCGGCACGTCAGCGTATTCAGTCCGCGTCGCCTGAGCAGCGCCAGGCGGTTCGCGAGAAAATGCAGACTAACCCGCAGAATCAACAGCAAAGAGATGCAGCACGTCAGCGTATCCAGTCTGCCTCGCCTGAGCAGCGTCAGGTTTTTCGAGAGAAAGTTCAGGAGAGCCGCCCGCAGCGTCTAAACGACAGTAACCATACTGCCCGATTGAATAATGAGCAACGGTCAGCGGTACGCGAACGGTTGTCTGAGCGTGGAGCAAGGAGACTGGAAAGGTAAATTGCAGGCGTAAAAAAGCGGCGTTGTTAGCCGCTTAAGACTGATGACAAACATCGAATCGCCCGATGCGCAAGCTTATCGGGCCTACACAAGCCATGCAATATATTGAATTTGCATGATTTTGTAGGTCGGATAAGGCGTTTACGCCGCATCCGGCATCAACCACGAGCACTTTATCAACAATCTGAAGCGGCCAGAATAGCCGCTTCTTAATTTGCAGGATGTTCCGGCAAACGAAAAATTACTTCTTCTTCGCTTTCGGGTTCGGCAGGTCGGTAATGCTACCTTCGAACACTTCTGCCGCCAGGCCCACAGACTCGTGCAGAGTCGGGTGCGCATGGATGGTCAGTGCGATGTCTTCAGCGTCACAACCCATTTCGATTGCCAGGCCGATTTCACCCAGCAGCTCACCGCCGTTAGTACCGACAATTGCACCACCGATCACACGGTGAGATTCTTTGTCGAAAATCAGCTTGGTCATACCGTCTGCGCAGTCGGAAGCGATAGCACGACCAGAAGCAGCCCACGGGAAGGTGGCGGTTTCGTAGCTGATGCCTTTCTCTTTCGCTTCTTTCTCAGTCAGACCTACCCATGCAACTTCTGGTTCGGTATAGGCGATGGACGGGATAACTTTCGGATCGAAGTAATGTTTTTTACCGGCGATAACTTCAGCGGCAACGTGACCTTCGTGAACACCTTTGTGTGCCAGCATTGGCTGACCGACGATATCACCGATAGCAAAGATGTGCGGTACGTTGGTACGCAGCTGTTTGTCAACGCGGATGAAACCACGGTCGTCAACTTCCACGCCAGCTTTGCCTGCGTCGAGGTTTTTACCGTTCGGCACACGACCAATCGCTACCAGCACGGCGTCGTAACGCTGCGGTTCAGCGGGTGCTTTTTTGCCTTCCATCGTCACATAAATGCCGTCTTCTTTCGCTTCAACGGCGGTAACTTTGGTTTCCAGCATCAGGTTGAATTTCTTGCTGATACGCTTGGTAAAGACTTTAACGATGTCTTTATCAGCTGCCGGGATGACCTGGTCGAACATTTCAACCACGTCAATCTGTGAACCCAGCGCGTGGTATACGGTGCCCATTTCCAGACCGATGATACCGCCACCCATTACCAGCAGGCGTTCTGGTACTTCTTTCAGTTCCAGCGCGTCAGTGGAGTCCCAGATACGCGGATCTTCATGCGGAATAAACGGCAGTTGAATCGGGCGAGAACCCGCTGCAATGATCGCGTTGTCGAAGTTGATCACGGTTTTACCGTTCTCACCTTCAACTTCCAGGGTGTTAGCCCCGGTAAATTTACCCAGACCGTTGACCACTTTGACTTTGCGGCCTTTCGCCATACCAGCCAGACCACCGGTCAGCTGATTGATCACTTTCTCTTTCCAGGTACGAATCTTGTCGATATCGGTTTTCGGTTCGCCAAAGACGATACCGTGTTCAGCCAGCGCTTTGGCTTCTTCGATAACTTTTGCTACGTGCAGCAGTGCTTTAGAAGGGATACAGCCGACGTTCAGGCAAACACCGCCGAGGGTGTTGTAGCGTTCTACGATTACGGTTTCCAGACCTAAATCAGCGCAACGGAAGGCAGCGGAGTAACCTGCGGGGCCTGCCCCAAGTACCACGACCTGAGTTTTGATTTCAGTACTCATCATGACCTCTATATATTTATCTCCGGCGGGTCTGACGTTTTTTTTATGACGCCCATTATCCACCGGGTCGTTCTATCCGTCGGTATTTTACAAAATTGTTAATAATTTTTAAACAACAAACGGCAACCGATTTGTCTATTCGCTAATAATCTCAATACATTCATGAGATTACCAGAAAAGAGCCGGCCGTTGGGCCGGCTCTTTTATTTACATCACCAGACGGCGAATGTCAGACAGCGTGTTGTTAATGATGGTAATGAAACGGGCACCATCAGCACCGTCGATCACGCGGTGGTCGAAGGAGAGAGAAATCGGCAGCATCAGACGCGGCACGAACTCTTTACCATTCCACACCGGCTCCATCGCGGACTTGGAAACGCCGAGGATAGCCACTTCCGGCGCGTTCACAATCGGCGCGAAGTGGGTAGTACCCAGGCCGCCGATGCTGGAGATGGTGAAGCAACCGCCCTGCATTTCGCCCGCAGTCAGCTTACCGTCACGCGCTTTCTTAGAAATAGTCATCAGCTCGCGAGACAGCTCGATGATGCCTTTCTTGTTGACGTCTTTGAATACCGGGACAACCAGACCGTTCGGGGTATCCACCGCCACACCGATGTTGATGTATTTCTTCAGGGTCAGACGCTGACCGTCTTCCGACAGCGAACTGTTGAAGCGAGGCATCTGCTCAAGAGCTGCAGCAACGGCTTTCATGATGAAGACAACCGGGGTGATCTTCACATCCAGCTTACGTTTCGCCGCTTCTTCGTTCTGCTGTTTACGGAACGCTTCCAGCTCGGTGATATCGGTTTTGTCGAAGTGAGTAACATGCGGGATCATCACCCAGTTACGGCTCAGGTTCGCACCAGAGATTTTCTGGATGCGGCCCAGTTCCACTTCTTCGATTTCACCAAACTTGCTGAAGTCCACCTTCGGCCACGGCAGCATGCCTGGGATACCGCCGCCAGTTGCCGCCGGAGCTGCTTCTGCACGTTTGATAGCTTCTTTCACGTAAGCCTGAACGTCTTCGCGCAGGATACGACCTTTACGGCCGGTGCCCTTCACTTTCGCCAGGTTAACGCCAAACTCGCGTGCCAGACGGCGGATCAGCGGAGTCGCGTGAACGTAAGCGTCATTTTCAGCAAATTCAGATTTGCCTTCGGCTTTTGCAGCCGGAGCTGCTGCCGGGGCTTCAGCTTTTGCTGCCGGAGCCGGCGCTGCCGCTTCCTGTTTCGCAGGAGCTGCCGCAGGCGCTGCGCCTTCAACTTCGAAGATCATAATCAGCGAACCAGTTTTCACTTTATCGCCAACGTTGACTTTCAGTTCCTTCACGACGCCTGCAAACGGAGCCGGAACTTCCATAGAAGCTTTATCGCCTTCTACGGTGATCAGTGACTGTTCAGCGGCAACTTTGTCGCCCACTTTCACCATCACTTCGGTCACTTCAACTTCGTCACCGCCGATATCCGGAACGTTAACTTCTTTCACGCCAGCTGCTGGTGCAGGGGCCGCTGCCGGAGCCGCTTCCTGTTTAGCCGCCGGAGCTGCCGCGCCTGCTTCACCCGCGACTTCGAAGATCATAATCAGCGAGCCGGTAGACACTTTGTCACCCACGTTCACTTTGATCTCTTTCACGGTGCCTGCAAACGGAGCAGGAACTTCCATAGAAGCCTTGTCGCCTTCTACGGTGATCAGCGACTGTTCAGCTTCAACTTTATCGCCAACTTTCACCAGGATTTCGGTCACTTCAACTTCGTCGCTGCCAATATCCGGAACGTTAACGTCTTTTGCTGCCGCAGCCGCTGGTGCTGCTGCCGGAGCTGCTTCTTTCTTCTCTTCTGCCTGAGCAGGTGCAGCGTCTGCTGCACCGTCGGCGGAATCGAAAATCATAATCAGTGCGCCGGTCTGGGTTTTATCGCCAACAGAGACTTTGATCTCTTTAACGATACCCGCCTGCGGAGATGGTACTTCCATAGAGGCTTTGTCGCCTTCTACGGTGATCAGCGACTGTTCGGCTTCAACTTTGTCGCCCACTTTGACCAGGATCTCGGTGATTTCAACTTCATCAGCCCCGATGTCCGGTACTTTGATTTCGATAGCCATTATTCTTTTACCTCTTACGCCAGACGCGGGTTAACTTTATCTGCATCGATGTTGAATTTGGCGATTGCGTCAGCAACCACTTTCTTATCGATTTCGCCACGTTTAGCCAGTTCGCCCAGCGCCGCAACCACGACATAAGAAGCATCAACTTCAAAGTGGTGACGCAGGTTCTCACGGCTGTCGGAACGACCGAAGCCATCAGTACCCAGTACGCGGTAGTCGTCAGCCGGTACGTAAGTACGGACCTGCTCAGCGAACAGTTTCATATAGTCGGTAGATGCCACTGCCGGAGCGTCGTTCATCACCTGAGCGATATACGGAACGCGCGGAGTTTCCAGCGGGTGCAGCATGTTCCAGCGTTCACAATCCTGACCATCACGCGCCAGTTCGGTGAAGGAAGTCACGCTATAAACGTCAGAACCTACGCCGTAATCTTTCGCCAGGATCTCTGCCGCTTCACGGACGTGACGCAGGATAGAACCGGAGCCCAGCAGCTGAACTTTACCTTTGCTACCTTCAATGGTTTCGAGTTTGTAGATACCTTTACGGATACCTTCCTCAGCACCTTCCGGCATTGCCGGCATGTGGTAGTTTTCGTTCAGCGTAGTGATGTAGTAGTAAACGTTCTCTTGTTTTTCACCATACATACGCTCCAGACCGTCATGCATGATGACAGCAACTTCGTAAGCGTAAGCCGGGTCGTAAGAGATACAGTTCGGGATAGTCAGCGACTGAATATGGCTGTGACCATCTTCGTGCTGCAGACCTTCGCCGTTCAGGGTGGTACGACCGGAAGTACCGCCGATCAGGAAGCCACGCGCTTGCTGGTCGCCAGCCGCCCAGCACAGATCGCCGATACGCTGGAAACCGAACATCGAGTAATAGATGTAGAACGGGATCATCGGCAGATTGTTGGTGCTGTAAGAGGTCGCCGCTGCCAGCCAGGAACAACCTGCGCCCAGCTCGTTGATCCCTTCCTGCAGAATCTGACCTTTCTCGTCTTCTTTATAGTAAGCAACCTGCTCGCGGTCCTGCGGGGTGTACTGCTGACCGTTCGGGCTGTAAATACCAATCTGACGGAACAGACCTTCCATACCGAAAGTACGCGCTTCGTCGGCGATGATCGGTACCAGCCTGTCTTTGATCGACTTGTTCTTCAGCATTACGTTCAGGGCACGAACGAAAGCGATAGTGGTAGAGATCTCTTTGCTCTGCTCTTCCAGCAGCGCGCCGAAGTCTTGCAGGCTCGGCAGCTCAAGCTTCTCGGTGAAGTTCGGCTGACGGCTTGGCAGATAACCGTGCAGTTTCTGACGCTGAGCGTGCAGATAGGTATGCTCTTCAGAACCTTCCGGGAAGGTGATGTACGGCAGTTTTTCGATATCTGCATCAGACACCGGCACATTGAAACGGTCGCGGATATGACGCACGCCGTCCATGTTCATTTTCTTAACCTGGTGCGCGATGTTTTTACCTTCAGCCGCGTCGCCCATGCCATAACCTTTAATGGTATGAGCAAGGATTACCGTCGCTTTGCCTTTGGTTTCCTGCGCTTTCTTGAATGCAGCGTAGATTTTCTTCGGATCGTGACCACCACGGTTCAGTGCCCAGATCTGCTCGTCAGTCCAGTTTGCAACCAGTGCTGCGGTTTCAGGATATTTACCGAAGAAGTGTTCGCGAACATACGCACCATCTTTCGATTTGAAGGTCTGGTAATCGCCGTCAACGGTTTCGTTCATCAGCTGGATCAGTTTACCGCTGGTATCTTTACGCAGCAGTTCGTCCCAACGGCTACCCCACATCACTTTGATCACGTTCCAGCCAGCACCTTCGAAGATGCCTTCCAGTTCGTTGATGATCTTGCCGTTACCGGTGACCGGGCCGTCAAGACGCTGCAGGTTACAGTTGATAACGAAGACCAGATTATCCAGTTTTTCACGGGTAGCGATGGTGATCGCACCTTTGGATTCCGGTTCGTCCATTTCACCGTCGCCGAGGAACGCGTAAACGGTTTGTTTAGAGGTATCTTTCAGGCCACGGTGTTCCAGATATTTCAGGAATTTAGCCTGGTAAATAGCACCAATCGGACCCAGACCCATAGATACGGTCGGGAACTGCCAGAATTCCGGCATCAGTTTCGGGTGCGGATAGGAAGAGAGGCCATTGCCGTGAACTTCCTGACGGAAGTTATCCAGCTGCTCCTGAGTCAGACGACCTTCCAGGAAAGCACGAGCGTACACGCCCGGGGAGATGTGGCCCTGGAAGTAAACCAGGTCGCCGCCATCCTGCTCGTTGCGTGCACGGAAGAAGTGGTTAAAGCACACATCATAAATGGTTGCGGAAGACTGGAAGGACGCCATGTGGCCGCCCAGTTCGAGGTCTTTTTTCGACGCACGCAGCACCGTCATGATGGCGTTCCAGCGGATAGCTGAACGAATACGGCGTTCCAGTTCCAGATTACCCGGATACTCCGGTTGTTCTTCAACGGGGATGGTGTTGATGTAGTTGCTGATACCGGTGCCTGCAGCTACGTTGACTCCGCCTTTGCGGGCTTCAGCAAGCAGTTGGTCGATCAGATACTGAGCACGCTCAACACCTTCTTCACGGATGACCGATTCGATCGCCTGGAGCCAGTCGCGAGTTTCGATCGGATCCACGTCATTTGGGAAACGTTCTGACATGGGTTATTCCTTATCTATCTAATAACGTTGAGTTTTCTGGAACCTGTCCCATTGAACTCTCGCCGGAAAGCTCAATAAGACAGGTTCTACGTTTAGTTGCCGCGCTTTTATATGCGCTTGATTTACAACATCTTCTGGATAATTTTTACCAGAAAAATCACTAATTCTTTCGTTGCTCCAGACGACGCAGAGAACGCTCACGACGGCTCTCTTCACGGCTTCTGTCGAGCAAAATTTCTTCGATAAAGGCCAGATGGCGATGCGATGCTTCGCGCGCTTCTTCCGGCTTACCGGCCATAATCGCTTCAAATATGCGGGTGCGGTGACTACTCACCAGCGGCAGCATCTCGCGACGCGAATAGAGCAATTCGAAGTTCTGGCGGACATTCTGAGCCAACATCGGCTCCATACACCTTAGCAGATGAAGCAGAACCACATTGTGGGCCGCTTCGGTGACGGCAATCTGATACTGGAGTACGGCATTTGATTCCGCGTCCAGATCGCCAGACTGCTGCGCCAGCTCTATAGCGTGGTGGAGTTCACGGATGCGTTCCTTGTCTTCATCGGTACTACGCAGCGCGGCGTAATAAGCGGCGATACCTTCCAGGGCGTGTCGTGTTTCGAGCAAGTCATACTGTGATTCAGGATGGTCGGAGAGCAGCTCCACCAGCGGATCGCTGAAGCTTTGCCATAGGCTGCTCTGGACAAAAGTGCCGCCACCCTGGCGACGAAGCAACAAGCCCTTCGCTTCGAGACGTTGAATCGCCTCACGCAATGAGGGACGGGAGACGTCAAACTGTTTTGCCAGTTCGCGTTCCGGTGGGAGTTTTTCGCCCGGGCGGAGAGTGCCTTCGAGGATCAAAAACTCCAGTTGCTGCTCAATCACATCGGAGAGTTTTGGTTGGCGGATTTTGCTGTAGGCCATGAGTTCCTGTCTTAAGCCACTTGCCGAAGTCAATTGGTCTTACCAATTTCATGTCTGTGACGCTAAAGTAACAAAGTATTCACCTTATGTCCATACAGGTTTTGATTGAAATCATGAAACTGTGCACATTTTAACAACTTGACATATATAACGTTTCAAAGTTGTAACTATGCACAAATGTTAAATTTACCCATCAAGGGGTGACCTTAACAGAATTGAAACGAAAAAATATTTCCTCTGAACCGATTCACCAAGCAACAAAACGCATAACAATTCAATTATGTGAATTAATATGTAAAATGAATGTTCAGGGAAGGAGAGAAAGGTAGTATTTACCTATGTTTTCTTTTTACATTGCTTATTATCACTGCAATCGCCACCGTAACCTTCTCGTAGCGAAAATCATCACTTAACCAGAACGTGATGATTTTCAGGTGACAGATTCTGTTTAGAGTTCATTCTGAATCTTTGAACAAAGGCAATCCTTGCGAACGCCGCCATTCTTTGACGATTTTCAGGATGTTTTCAGGTTTACCATCTTCTGGGGAATTAGGATAGAAAATGAGATCTCCCTTTTTAGGATGTTCAGTAATTTTAATGAAATGATCCACTAAGGTATCGAGATATTTTTCTAATTTTTTCCCTTTTAGGGATTTATCTTTGCTAGTTGCATTTACTATCTCCTCAAGCATTTCAAGAAATTCACCTTCTGTGTAAAAATATATTTTATATTTTAAATCATGCATATACATTATCTCCTGTAGTGAATTTCATCATGTAGTCGAGGCGTAACAATCCTTTAATTATCAATATCATAAATTTCGCCACCACATTCAATCGCAACACTATGATATATATGGAATTCTTTAACAATTTCCTTAGAGCCATAATGCCAACCTTCAAGAGGCGCTTTTGCGATTAATCCTTGTTTTATACGTGTTTGGTTACCAGTTGAAAACTGCGCTATCAACTCCGGATACTGACTCACCTCCAGCCAAAGGGTATCGGTGAAAGCGGGAAATTGATAAAATAACCTAATGAAATTTCAGTATTTTACCTGTTTTTTAAGAGCACCCACATTATTATTTTATGTTATTAACATCATCGCATTAGCCAGACGCGATGATGTTCCATATATAGTTTTATTATCTACTTTATTTAGAGTCTTTAAACAAGGGTAGCCCCTGTGAACGCCGCCATTCTTTGACAATTTTCAGGATGTTTTCAGGTTCATCATCTCCCTTCTTTGCAGGATAGTAGATAAGATCGCTCATCAACGGATGTTGTGTAATTCTGGTAAGATGTTCTTCTAGATCATCCCAATATTTGTCAAGCTCTTCCCCTTTTAATTGAGCGTTATCCCCGGTTGGATTTGTAAACTCGCCAAGCAACTCAATGAATTCCCGCTCTGTGTAATCTTCTATTTCATCTTTAAAATTATACATTTAACTATCTCCTGTAATAAATTTCATCATGCAAATGAGGTGTGCCCTCCTTAAATTATCAATATCGTAAATTCCGCCACTATATTCAATCGCAACACGATGATACATGTGGAATTTTTTAACGATTTCTTTAGTGCCATAATGCCAACCTTCAAGTGGTGCTTTTGCGATTAATCCTTGTTTTATACGTGTTTGATTACCGCTTGAAAACTGCGCTATCAACTCCGGATACTGACTCACCTCCAGCCAAAGGGTATCGGTAAAAGCGGGAAAATGATAAAATAACCTAATGAGGCTTCAGTATTTTTACCTGTTTTTTAAGAGCAATCACATTATTATTTTATGTCATTAATATCATCGCATTAGCCAGATGCGATGATGTTCCATATATAGTTTTATTATCTACTTTATTTAGAGTCTTTAAACAAGGGTAACCCCTGTGAACGCCGCCATTCTTTGACAATTTTCAGGATGTTTTCAGGCTTATCATCTCCTTGACTTTTAGGGTAGAAAATTAGATCGCTCCCTGACGGATGCTGTGTAATTTCAATAAAATGATCTACTAATGAATCCCAGTACATTTCTAGCTCCTTACCTTTTAAGGATTTTCCATCTTTCATAGATGATCTCAATCCGCCTAAAAAATTAAGAAATTCATCCTCGGTATAATCCTGGAGCTTTTCTTTAAACATATTTATCTCCTGTAGTGAATCTCATCGTGTAGTCTGGGGGTAACAATTCGTAAATTATCAATATCGTATACGCTGCCGCCATATTCAACTGCAACACGATGATGTATCTGGAATTTTTTAACTATTTCTTTAGGGCCATAATACCAACCGTCAATAGGTGCTTTTGCGGTTAATCCTTGTTTTATACGTGTTTGGTTACCACTTGAAAACTGCGCTATCAACTCCGGATCCTGACTCACCTCCAGCCACAGCGCCTCGCGAAACTCATCAAAGGTTTTAAACTCCCGTCCGCGCAATTTATCAGCAATATGCGCCGGGATTGGTGCGCCGTTGCCGTTATTGGATACCGACATATCCAGCCAGCGAGTTCCTGGTGAAAGCAGGACGCCGCGCCCTGTTACAACACCAGGCAGCTTTCGCGGATCCTCCTTCAGGTAAACATAGATGGGCTTAATACCGGATCCCGCCGGAAAAACCAGAATATAATCGTTGAATTCTTTCGGATCAGGAACCGGGAATGGCGGCGTGGTATAGGTATCGGTGCCGTCCGGAATCGGCGTCACCAGAATGGTGGGCTGCTCCAGCGGCGGCCTGTCGTTACCGGTATGGCCCGGAACATACCCATGTTCCGGATTTTCCGGCGTCCAGGTAATCAGGGGGCCATCGACATCGTGAGCGGGGGTAAATTCATAACGCTGCGTCTGCTCGTTCCACTGCATGTTCGCCACGCGGACGTTTTCATACGGCGTACCTTCACCCGTATGAACACCATACACCTGAGGCTTGCCGTGAATGTCAGTTCCCCAGAAAAAACGTACCCGGGTGGTGGCGGTACTGCCTGCTAGTGCTTTCTGCCGCAGTTCTTCCTCATACCAGAACTCATCACGTCCGGGCACGCGAGCACTGCCCTCGCCCGCAGAGGGAATATACAAAGCAGATGCCAACGCACCGATGTAAGAGCCGCAGGTTGCACTGAGTATGCCACTGAGCGACCATTTTCCCCATATTTGAGCCGCCAACACACTACCCGGAAACAGTAGCATGGTTTGAGCTTCTGCGGGTTGCCCAACATCGTTAGCCTCCGGATGGTGGTATCCACAGCAGTCATCAACCACTGGCAGAGCAAAAATCGCTACTTGCCCGAAGTTTTCAGCGGGTTCTTCTGCCGTTCCGGCATCTGTACATCCCTTCTCCTTCAGACAGGATTTGGCATAGACCGGTTTAACCGCTGGTGGAGAGAGTGGAAGGTTAACAACTGGTAGCGGCTCAGGGTTAAGATTACTGGCAGGTGGGTTTTTAGGTGGAATAAATAAGCTATTATAGCCAGCAGGAAAGGCCAACCAGTCAAATTCCGTATTGGCTATTAGATGTTTGCATAATATGTAGTCATAATTAACATTTACACATTCGGTAGGAAGATTATTGTCAGAAATGTTTACATGAATAGCAGTTAATGAAGCATTTCTTAGCTGAATATAATAATACCGTTCCCCGCGCCCGCTTTTATTTATACGATACAAATCGATTTCAATAAATAACCGCTCATTCTGATTGATGGCATTAGACAGTAGCGGTGAGCTTTTATCAATGAGTTTGCAAAATTGTAGCCCCTGTAGATTAACGCCTTTACCAGTACTGGTAATGGCGTTGGTGAGTGCAAAGGCAAAAATTTCATCTTCATGGCCAACCTGCCAGCGATTACCAACCGACGCATACGTCCCACAGCCTGAAGAAATATCGCCCTGCTTCTCACCGATTATTCTCAGGTAAACAATATCGCCCACTTTATTTCATTCCCGTTTATCCTTAACTTTTTTGCATTAAATAGAAAACTTATTTCTCGATCAATAAGAAACGCTTTTAATGAAAAATTATTTCAATTACTTAACGTTTTCACTTAGCTCGCAATATTATATTTAAATACTCGCGTTACAACCCCATTGTATTATTAACATCTATTTATTCTTATATGACCTTTTGTAAGATTATTGTGCTGGTGGCTAAGGCATGGTGTTCAGCAGGCAGACAAATCCGACATATAGCTAGTTAAAACAGTATGTTATCAGACTTAAAGTATCTATTAAATGTGATGAAAAACTTACAATTGCTTTTTTTTTATCCAGAAAATCAACACATCTACATAAAGCAGGTGCATTCTCGCGCATATACCATTATCTTGTGATAGTTGAAAGTACTATCATCATAATTCAGTTACATAAAATGTAAAGAAACCAATACAACAAACGGAATTACAAAATTACACACGCATTGCTGCGTAGTTCAAAAAAACAACACAACACGAGGTTTCATAATGGAAGGTCAACAGCACGGCGAGCAGCTAAAGCGCGGCCTTAAAAACCGCCATATTCAGCTTATCGCGCTGGGTGGCGCGATAGGGACAGGGCTATTCCTAGGTAGCGCCTCCGTAATACAGTCCGCAGGGCCAGGGATTATCCTGGGTTACGCCATTGCTGGTTTTATCGCCTTTCTGATCATGCGTCAGCTAGGTGAAATGGTGGTCGAAGAACCT
The DNA here is from genome assembly GCF_046487695.1 of Escherichia sp. WS1118. Lineage (NCBI taxonomy): Bacteria > Pseudomonadati > Pseudomonadota > Gammaproteobacteria > Enterobacterales > Enterobacteriaceae > Escherichia > Escherichia sp. WS1118. The sequence continues at coordinate 105,462 of NZ_JBJQIZ010000012.1, forward strand.
GTCGCAGGCTCCTTTAGCCACTTTGCTTATAAATACTGGGGCAGTTTTGCCGGTTTCGCCTCTGGCTGGAACTACTGGGTACTGTACGTTTTAGTTGCCATGGCAGAGCTGACTGCCGTGGGTAAATACATTCAGTTCTGGTATCCGGAAATCCCAACCTGGGTTTCTGCCGCCGTGTTCTTTGTGGTGATCAACGCCATCAACCTGACAAACGTAAAAGTGTTTGGCGAGATGGAGTTCTGGTTTGCCATTATCAAAGTTATCGCGGTGGTAGCGATGATCATCTTCGGCGCCTGGCTGCTATTCAGCGGCAACGGCGGCCCGCAGGCGAGCGTTAGCAACCTGTGGGATCAGGGTGGTTTCCTGCCACACGGCTTCACCGGTCTGGTGATGATGATGGCGATTATCATGTTCTCTTTCGGTGGTCTGGAACTGGTGGGGATCACCGCAGCAGAAGCTGATAACCCGGAGCAAAGTATCCCGAAAGCAACTAACCAGGTTATCTACCGCATCCTGATTTTCTATATTGGCTCGTTAGCCGTTCTGCTCTCACTAATGCCGTGGACCCGCGTTACCGCCGATACCAGTCCGTTTGTGCTGATCTTCCACGAGTTAGGCGATACCTTTGTAGCGAATGCGCTGAATATCGTGGTACTGACTGCTGCGCTCTCCGTGTACAACAGCTGCGTATATTGCAACAGCCGTATGCTGTTCGGTCTGGCACAACAAGGGAACGCGCCAAAAGCGCTGGCGTCTGTCGATAAACGCGGCGTACCGGTTAACACTATTCTGGTGTCTGCGCTGGTTACGGCATTGTGCGTACTGATTAACTACCTTGCCCCAGAGTCCGCTTTCGGACTGTTAATGGCGCTGGTGGTATCTGCACTGGTCATCAACTGGGCGATGATCAGTCTGGCGCATATGAAATTCCGTCGAGCCAAACAAGAACAAGGCGTGGTAACTCGCTTCCCTGCCCTGCTTTATCCGCTGGGTAACTGGGTCTGCCTGCTGTTTATGGCGGCGGTACTGGTGATTATGCTGATGACCCCAGGAATGGCGATTTCGGTATACCTGATCCCGGTATGGCTGATCGTGTTAGGTATCGGCTATCTGTTTAAAGAGAAAACCGCCAAAGCCGTAAAAGCGCATTAATCTCTCTACGCCCTCACCCGTGCAGGGTGAGGGCAATAATCTTTACACCAACGCCCCGTAAATCGTCAGTAGCGCAATTACCACCACGACCACGAACGAGGTTTTCTTCGCCATTGAAACCGCTGCCTTTGGCGTCTCCACCTTATCGACATGCGGTTCACGCGCCAGAGAGAACTGTGCCAGACGCGTTAATACCTGATATTGCGAAGTATGGAAATCACCCAGCGAAGCAAACCAGGCCGGTAACGCTTTCTCACCATGACCGATCAAGGCATATACCACACCCGCAAGACGAACCGGCACCCAATCCAGTACATGAAGCACGCCATCAATGCCGGACTGTAAACGATGATGCGGCGTCTGGTATCGCGCCAGCCAGTATTGCCATGCACGCAAAAACGCATACCCCATCAGCGTAACGGGTCCCCAGGTTCCCCCCACAATCAGCCAGAACAGCGGAGCAAGATAAAAACGAAAGTTAATCCACAGCAATGCATTTTGCAGCTCACGCAAATACTCACGTTCATCGCAGCCTGCCGGGACGCCGTGAATCATGGTGAGTTCGCCAGCCATCGTGGCACGGGCATGGCTATCATTACGTGAAGCAGCTGTCAGATAAGCATGATAATGAAGACGAACTTTACCTGCGCCAATACACAGCAAACCAATCAGCAGCCACACCAGCAGCGTGGGAACGTTGAACAATACTCCCTGCAATGCGCGTAACAGTAAAAAAGTCACGCCCATCGCAATAATGGTCATGCCTAATGTGCGCCCGAGAGAAAAATGTTTCACCCGCCGAAAGAACGCTTCAAGACGATGATCAAGCTGCCAGTGCTCGCCCAACTTAAACAGGCGCTCGAAAATTAACACCAGTAAGGTTGTAAATAGCGTCATGTTGTCTCCTTGCTGACCAGTGCACGAAACCGTGCCCAATCAAATGCAGGGCCGGGATCGGTTTTCCGATCCGGCGCAATATCACAATGGCCCGTCATGTTATTAGCGATATCTGGATAGCGATCAATCAGTGCCCGCGTAACCGCCGCAAGCTGTTGATACTGCGCATCGGTATACGCCAGCGTATCGGTGCCTTCCAGCTCAATCCCAATAGAAAAATCATTGCAGCGTTCACGCCCCTGATACTGAGAGACTCCCGCATGCCAGGCACGTTTATCGAAAGGAACATACTGGACTATTTCACCATCGCGGCGAATCAAACAGTGAGCGGAGACGCGCAAATGGGCGATCTCAGCAAAGAAAGAATGTGCCTGCGGATCAATAGTTCCAGTGAATAATGCGTCGATCCACGGACCGCCAAACTCGCCTGGCGGCAGGCTAATATTGTGCACCACCAGCAGGGTGGGTGTTTCGTCATCCGGGCGGCAATCGTAATGTGGTGAGGGAACGCGGCGCGCGCCAACCAGCCACCCCTGTTCTAACAACATGCAGGATCTCCTTATATGTGGTGCTAATACCCGGTTCAGAGTAGCATGTTTCTACCTTATGATTCGTTAGCTATCTGGAGTTTTAACATGCCGCCTCGCCGCTATAACCCTGACACCCGACGTGACGAGCTGCTGGAACGCATTAATCTCGATATCCCCGGCGCGGTGGCCCAGGCGCTACGGGAAGATTTAGGCGGAACAGTCGATGCCAACAATGACATTACGGCAAAACTTTTACCGGAAAACTCTCGCTCTCATGCCACAGTGATCACCCGCGAGAATGGCGTATTTTGCGGCAAACGCTGGGTTGAAGAGGTGTTTATTCAACTGGCAGGCGACGATGTCACCATTATCTGGCATGTGGATGACGGCGATGTCATCAACGCCAATCAACCCTTGTTCGAACTTGAAGGCCCATCTCGCGTGCTGTTAACGGGCGAACGCACTGCGCTTAATTTTGTGCAAACTCTTTCAGGAGTTGCCAGTAAGGTACGCCACTATGTCGAATTACTGGAAGGCACCAACACGCAACTGTTGGATACGCGTAAAACCTTGCCCGGCCTGCGTTCAGCTCTGAAATACGCGGTACTTTGCGGCGGCGGAGCGAATCACCGCCTGGGGCTTTCTGATGCCTTCCTGATCAAAGAAAACCATATTATTGCCTCCGGCTCAGTGCGGCAGGCGGTCGAAAAAGCATCCTGGTTGCACCCGGATGCGCCAGTAGAAGTCGAAGTAGAGAATCTGGAAGAACTTGATGAAGCTCTGAAAGCAGGTGCCGATATCATCATGCTGGATAACTTCGAAACAGAACAGATGCGCGAAGCCGTCAAACGCACCAACGGCAAGGCGCTACTGGAAGTGTCTGGCAACGTCACTGACAAAACACTGCGCGAATTTGCCGAAACGGGCGTGGACTTTATCTCCGTTGGTGCGCTAACTAAACACGTACAGGCACTCGACCTTTCAATGCGTTTTCGCTAATTGCTAACAGATTTATCCGCTCCATCGCGGGCGGATAAATCTCCCCTTCCCCAACTTTCTTCGTAACGCCTCGCAAATTTCTTGTCTTTCGCTGCAACGAAATAAAAAACCTCGGAAGCTGCTTTCCCGTTTCGTTTTTTGCCCCTCGCTTGTGCTGATGGCGTTTGCCAAAGTAGCGCCAACCAAATCAAGGAGCGAAACAGATGGACAAGCAACGCGGTTTTACACTTATCGAACTGATGGTGGTTATTGGCATCATTGCCATTTTAAGCGCCATTGGTATTCCCGCTTATCAAAACTACCTGCGCAAAGCCGCACTCACCGACATGCTACAAACCTTTGTGCCTTACCGTACCGCCGTAGAGTTGTGCGCGCTGGAACATGGTGGATTAAATACCTGCGACGGTGGCAGCAATGGCATTCCCTCGCCTACCACCACCCGCTATGTTTCAGCCATGAGTGTGGCAAAGGGCGTGGTGTCGCTGACCGGGCAAGAAAGTCTCAATGGACTAAGCGTCGTCATGACGCCGGGTTGGGATAACGCAAACGGCGTCACCGGTTGGACGCGCAACTGCAATATTCAAAGTGACAGCGCATTGCAGCAAGCCTGCGAAGATGTCTTCCGCTTTGATGACGCCAACTAAGGAGCGGCAATGAATATTCCACAGCTCACCGCCCTGTGTCTGCGTTATCAGGGAGTCTTGCTGGATGCCAGCGAAGAGGTGGTTCATGTTGCGGTAGTCGATGCACCTTCGCATGAGCTACTGGACGCATTGCATTTCGCTACCACCAAACGTATTGAGATCACCTGCTGGACACGCCAACAAATGGAAGGTCACGCCAGTCGCACACAACAGACATTGCCCGTAGCTGTTCAGGAGAAGCATCAGCCCAAAGCAGAGTTGCTGACTCGAACGTTACAATCTGCGCTGGAACAACGCGCGTCTGATATTCATATCGAACCAGCGGACAATGCCTACCGCATCCGCTTGCGTATCGACGGCGTATTGCATCCTTTACCGGACGTTTCACCGGATGCCGGAGTCGCATTAACCGCCAGATTAAAAGTGCTGGGAAACCTGGATATTGCGGAACATCGCCTGCCGCAGGACGGGCAATTCACTGTCGAACTGGCAGGAAACGCCGTCTCATTTCGTATTGCGACCTTAGCATGTCGGGGTGGTGAAAAGGTGGTATTAAGGTTGTTACAGCAGGTGAACCAGGCACTGGATGTTAACACGCTTGGAATGCAGCCGTCACAACTGGTGGACTTTGCTCATGCCTTGCAACAACCACAGGGACTGGTGCTGGTAACTGGCCCTACAGGCAGCGGCAAAACGGTCACGCTTTATAGTGCCCTGCAAATGCTGAATACCGCTGACATTAATATTTGTAGCGTCGAAGATCCGGTTGAGATCCCCATAGCCGGACTAAACCAGACGCAAATCCATTCGCGTGCCGGACTCACCTTTCAGGGCGTTTTGCGTGCGTTATTGCGCCAGGATCCTGACGTCATCATGATCGGAGAGATCCGCGATGGCGAAACGGCAGAAATTGCCATTAAAGCCGCGCAAACCGGTCACCTGGTGTTGTCTACCCTACACACTAATTCCACCTGCGAAACGCTGGTACGTTTACAGCAAATGGGAGTCGCCCGCTGGATGCTATCATCGGCGCTTACGCTGGTAATAGCCCAGCGTCTGGTACGCAAACTTTGCCCGCATTGTCGCCGGCAGCAAGGGGAGCCCATCCATATTCCAGACAATGTATGGCCGTCGCCGCTGCCCCACTGGCAGGCACCCGGTTGTGTACATTGCTACCACGGTTTTTATGGTCGCACGGCCTTATTTGAAGTTCTGCCCATAACACCGGTCATACGTCAGCTTATTTCCGCTAATACCGACGTTGAATCGCTGGAAACGCACGCCCGACAGGCGGGTATGCGAACGCTTTTTGAAAACGGCTGCCTGGCCGTGGAGCAAGGCTTAACCACCTTTGAAGAGTTAATCCGCGTATTGGGGATGCCGCATGGCGAGTAAGCAACTCTGGCGCTGGCATGGCATAACCGGCGACGGCAATGCGCAAGATGGGATGCTATGGGCAGAGAGCCGTGCTTTGCTGCTCATGGCACTACAGCAACAGATGGTTACCCCACTAAGCCTGAAGCGAATCGCCATCAATTCTGCGCAGTGGCGAGGAGATAAAAGCGCGGAAGTCATTCATCAACTGGCGACGCTACTCAAAGCCGGGTTAACGCTTTCTGAAGGGCTGGCTCTGCTGGCGGAACAGCATCCCAGTAAGCAGTGGCAAGCGTTGCTGCAATCACTGGCGCACGATCTTGAACAGGGCGTTGCCTTTTCCAATGCCTTATTACCCTGGTCAGAGGTATTTCCGCCGCTCTATCAGGCGATGATCCGCACGGGTGAACTGACCGGTAAGCTGGATGAATGCTGCTTTGAACTGGCGCGTCAGCAAAAAGCCCAGCGTCAGTTGATCGACAAAGTGAAATCAGCGTTACGTTATCCCATTATCATTTTAGCGATGGCAATCATGGTGGTTGTGGCAATGCTGCATTTTGTACTGCCGGAGTTTGCCGCTATCTATAAGACCTTTAACACTCCGCTACCGGCGCTAACGCAGGGGATCATGACGCTGGCAAGTTTTAGTGGCGAATGGGGTTGGTTACTGGTGCTATTCGGCTTTCTGCTGGCGATAGCCAATAAGCTGCTGATGCGCCACCCAACCAGGCTTATCGCACGGCAGAAATTGCTGTTACGCATCCCGATTATGGGTTCACTGATGCGGGGACAAAAACTCACGCAGATCTTTACGATTCTGACACTGACACAAAGTGCAGGCATTTCTTTTTTACAGGGCGTTGAGAGCGTCAGAGAAACAATGCGCTGCCCGTACTGGGTGCAACTTCTGACACAAATCCAGCACGATATCAGTAACGGTCACCCCATCTGGCTGGCGCTAAAAAATGCCGGTGAGTTTAGCCCGCTCTGTTTGCAATTAGTGAGAACAGGAGAGGCATCCGGCTCGCTGGATCTCATGTTAGACAACCTCGCCCATCATCATCGGGATAACACAATGGCGCTGGCGGATAACCTCGCAGCCTTACTGGAACCGGCGTTGCTGATCATAACGGGAGGAATTATCGGTACGCTGGTGGTGGCAATGTATCTGCCAATTTTCCATTTAGGCGATGCGATGAGTGGAATGGGATAACGCTGGCGTGTTGCTCCACGCCAGCGTTGGTATATTACAGGTTGTTGAAGATGCGGTTTTCTTGTTCCTGCACACGGATAAACGTGGTGCGCTTGGTCAGTTCTTTCAGGCGTGAAGCCCCAACGTATGTACAAGCTGAACGCAGGCCGCCCAAAATATCACGCGCGGTATTTTCAACCGGGCCTCGCAGCGGCAGCTTAACGGTTTTACCTTCTGCTGCGCGATATTCCGCAACGCCGCCAACGTGACGTTTCATCGCAGACTCTGAGCTCATGCCGTAGAACAACATAAATTTCTCGCCGTTCTCCTCAACGATGCGACCGCCGCTCTCTTCGTGGCCCGCCAGCATGCCGCCAAGCATTACGAAATCGGCACCGCCGCCAAAGGCTTTCGCGACATCGCCCGGCGTGGTGCAGCCGCCATCGCTGACGATCATTCCGCCCAGACCGTGCGCAGCATCGGCGCATTCGATCACCGCAGAAAGTTGCGGATAACCGACGCCTGTTTTGACGCGAGTTGTACAAACAGAACCTGGGCCAATGCCAACTTTAACGATATCGGCACCGGAGAGGATAAGCTCCTCACACATTTCACCAGTCACTACGTTGCCTGCACAAATGGTTTTGGTCGGCCACGCTTCACGCGCTTTCGCAACGAACTGCACGAAGTGTTCGGAATAACCATTCGCCACGTCAATACAAACGAAATTTAATGCCGGGTTCAGGTCGAGAATCTGTTTAGTTTTTTCGAAATCCGCATCAGACGTGCCGGTAGAAACCATCACATGTTTCAGCACATCAGCGGAAGAATTGTTGATAAACGCTTGCCACTCTTCGACAGAATAGTGTTTATGCACAGCAGTCAGAATATCAAAAGAAGCCAGCGCAGAGGCCATAGAAAATGTGCCTACGGTGTCCATATTGGCGGCGATAATCGGCACGCCGGACCAGCTCTGACCTGAATGTTTGAAGGTGAATTGACGTTCCAGTTCAACATCGGAACGGCTTTTAAGAGTGGAGCGTTTAGGGCGGATGAGAACGTCTTTAAAACCTAACTTCAGATCTTCTTCAATACGCATGTGCGGATTCCTGGGGTTAATGGCTATAAGGGTAAGAGCGCAACTCCAGTGACGTTATCATACGCACTAATCAATGCGGCGCAAGACTGCGAAATTGTCTTTTTTTACGCTACAATCCCATAAATTTACCTGGTAAATAGTGAGCGAACGTTTCATCAATTTCGCTTTCGTGCGCTCATTTTTAACGTTTTGATAATCATGATGAATTCCCGGGAATATAAATTATGAGGTATATAGTTGCCTTAACGGGAGGCATTGGCAGTGGCAAGAGTACCGTTGCCAATGCGTTTGCTGATCTCGGAATTAACGTCATTGATGCCGATATTATTGCGCGTCAGGTGGTTGAACCAGGTGCACCTGCGCTACATGCCATTGCTGATCACTTTGGCGCTAACATGATTGCTGCTGATGGAACATTGCAGCGCCGGGCCTTGCGCGAGCGGATCTTCGCCAACCCGGAAGAGAAAAACTGGCTTAACGCCCTGCTGCATCCGCTGATTCAGCAAGAGACGCAACACCAGATCCAGCGAGCTACTTCCCCCTATGTACTATGGGTTGTGCCATTGCTGGTAGAAAACTCACTGTATAAAAAAGCGAATCGAGTGCTGGTGGTGGATGTCAGCCCAGAAACGCAACTTAAGCGCACCATGCAGCGCGACGATGTAACTCGCGAGCATGTCGAACAAATCCTTGCTGCTCAGGCAACGCGCGAAGCTCGCCTTGCCGTGGCAGATGACGTCATTGATAATAACGGCGCACCGGATGCTATCGCATCGGATGTTGCCCGCCTGCACGCACACTATTTGCAGCTTGCGTCGCAGTTTGTCTCACAGGAAAAACCGTAATGCAGACCCAGGTCCTTTTTGAACATCCACTAAATGAAAAAATGCGTACATGGCTGCGCATTGAGTTTTTGATTCAGCAACTCACCGTTAATTTACCCATCGTTGACCACGCTGGCGCGCTGCATTTCTTCCGTAATGTCAGCGAATTACTGGATGTTTTCGAGCGCGGCGAAGTCCGCACTGAGCTGTTGAAAGAACTTGACCGGCAGCAACGTAAACTCCAGACCTGGATTGGCGTGCCCGGCGTGGACCAGAGCCGTATTGAGGCATTAATTCAGCAGTTAAAAGCGGCGGGGAGCGTATTAATCTCCGCGCCGCGTATCGGGCAATTTCTACGTGAAGATCGTTTGATTGCTCTGGTGCGTCAGCGACTGAGCATCCCGGGCGGCTGTTGCAGCTTTGATTTACCTACATTGCACATTTGGCTGCATCTACCCCAGGCGCAGCGCGACAGCCAGGTAGAAACCTGGATTGCCAGCCTGAACCCGCTTACCCAGGCACTTACCATGGTGCTGGATTTAATTCGCCAGTCGGCCCCCTTCCGTAAACAAACCAGCCTGAATGGTTTTTATCAGGATAACGGTGGCGATGCCGACTTGCTGCGCCTGAATCTGTCGCTCGATTCACAGCTTTATCCGCAAATTTCCGGTCATAAGAGCCGTTTTGCCATTCGTTTTATGCCGCTGGACAGTGAAAACGGACAGGTACCAGAACGTCTGGATTTCGAACTGGCCTGTTGCTAAGGAGTAAAAATGTCAGAAACTATTACGGTGAATTGCCCAACCTGCGGGAAAACGGTGGTGTGGGGTGAAATCAGCCCGTTTCGGCCATTTTGCTCCAAACGTTGTCAGCTGATTGACCTCGGAGAATGGGCTGCTGAAGAAAAACGAATCCCCAGCAGTAGCGATCTTTCCGAAAGCGATGACTGGAGCGAAGAGCCAAAGCAGTGACATTCTATCTGATGCGACGCTGGCCTGATAAAACGCGCCATGAACTGAACCCCAAAACCTGGACAGTTTCAGTTAACCGGCTTTTTGATACTCAGTCCGGTATTCTACCGGGCTGAGTCCCCCAAGACTGAGTTTTATTCTTTTTTGAT
>NZ_JBJQIZ010000013.1:0-112738 GCF_046487695.1 Escherichia sp. WS1118
GGCTGCAGAAATACCGCAATGAAGCCCCGGCGCGCGTGATGAGCAAGGTCACTGACGAGGAAGGGCACACCACCTCTGAGGTTATCCGCGTGGGTAAGGGCGGTGATTATGCCAGCCTTGACGCACTGGTGATGGATGCGACCAACAACCTGATTGAGCCGTGGTATCAGGAAGACCCTGACCTTGTGGTGATTGTGGGACGTCAGCTACTGGCGGACAAGTATTTTCCCATCGTCAACAAGGAGCAGGACAACAGCGAAATGCTGGCCGCTGACGTCATCATCAGCCAGAAACGCATCGGTAACCTGCCGGCGGTACGCGTCCCGTACTTCCCGGCGGATGCGATGCTCATCACAAAGCTGGAAAACCTGTCCATCTACTACATGGATGACAGCCATCGCCGCGTGATTGAGGAAAACCCGAAACTCGACCGCGTGGAGAACTACGAGTCAATGAACATTGATTACGTGGTGGAAGACTACGCCGCCGGTTGTCTGGTGGAAAAAATTAAGGTCGGTGATTTCTCCACACTGGCTAAAGCGACCGCAGAGCCGGGAGCGTAACCGATGACGAGTCCCGCACAGCGCCACATGATGCGGGTCTCGGCAGCGATGACCGCGCAGCGGGAAGCCGCCCCGCTGCGACATGCAACTGTCTATGAGCAGATGCTGGTTAAGCTCGCCGCAGACCAGCGCACACTGAAAGCGATTTATTCAAAAGAGCTGAAGGCCGCAAAAAAACGCGAACTGCTGCCGTTCTGGTTGCCGTGGGTGAACGGCGTGCTGGAGCAGGGCAAAGGTGCACAGGATGACATTCTGATGACGGTCATGCTGTGGCGTCTGGATACCGGCGATATTGCCGGTGCGCTGGAGATTGCCCGTTATGCCCTGAAGTACGGTCTGACCATGCCGGGTAAACACCGCCGCACCCCGCCGTACATGTTCACCGAGGAGGTGGCGCTTGCGGCCATGCGCGCTCACGCTGCGGGTGAGTCTGTGGATACCCGCCTGCTGACGGACACCCTTGAACTGACCGCCACGGCTGACATGCCTGATGAAGTGCGCGCAAAGCTGCACAAAATCACCGGTCTGTTTCTGCGTGACGGTGGTGATGCCGCCGGTGCGCTGGCTCACCTGCAACGTGCGACACAGCTCGACTGTCAGGCAGGCGTCAAAAAAGAGATTGAACGACTGGAGCGGGAGCTGAAACCGAAGCCGGAGCCGCAGCCCAAAGCGGCCACCCGCGCCCCGCGTAAGATCCGGAGCGTGACACCGGCAAAACGTGGACGCCCGAAAAAGAAAGCCAGTTAACAACCGAATGCGCCCCGCGCCAGGGCGGCACGCCGGTCAGTGAGGGTGAATCACCTGACACTGCACCGGCGTCCACCGCCCGACTTTTCAGAGGTAGTCATGATGACGCTGATTATTCCGCGAAAGGAGGCTCCCGTGTCCGGTGAGGGTACGGTGGTCATCCCGCAACCGGCAGGCGACGAGCCGGTGATTAAAAACACGTTCTTTTTTCCCGATATCGACCCGAAGCGCGTCCGGGAACGTATGCGCCTTGAGCAGACCGTCGCCCCCGCCCGTCTGCGTGAGGCCATCAAGTCAGGCATGGCGGAGACGAATGCGGAGCTGTACGAGTACCGCGAACAGAAAATTGCCGCCGGTTTTACGCGTCTGGCGGACGTCCCGGCGGACGACATCGACGGTGAAAGCATCAAAGTTTTTTACTACGAGCGCGCCGTGTGTGCGATGGCGACCGCGTCGCTTTATGAACGTTATCGCGGTGTGGATGCCAGTGCGAAAGGCGACAAGAAGGCCGACAGCATTGACAGCACCATTGATGAGCTGTGGCGGGATATGCGCTGGGCAGTGGCGCGCATCCAGGGCAAGCCGCGCTGCATCGTGAGTCAAATCTGATGAAGACCTTTGCGCTACAGGGCGACACGCTCGACGCCATTTGTGTCCGGTATTACGGGCGCACTGAGGGCGTGGTTGAGACCGTGCTCGCCGCAAATCCGGGACTGGCTGAACTGGGTGCGGTGCTGCCACACGGCACCGCCGTCGAACTGCCCGACGTTCAGACCGCGCCCGTGGCTGAAACTGTCAATCTTTGGGAGTAACGCATGACAGCAGAAGAAAAAAGCGTCCTGTCGCTTTTCATGATTGGGGTGCTGATTGTTGTCGGCAAGGTGCTTGCCGGTGGTGAACCCATCACCCCGCGTCTGTTTATCGGGCGCATGTTGCTCGGTGGTTTTGTCTCGATGGTTGCCGGTGTTGTTCTGGTGCAGTTCCCTGACCTGTCACTGCCTGCGGTGTGCGGCATCGGCTCCATGCTGGGTATCGCCGGTTATCAGGTGATTGAGATTGCCATTCAGCGCCGCTTTAAGGGCAGGGGGAAACCGTAATGCCGGTAATTAACACGCATCAGAATATCGCCGCCTTTCTCGACATGCTGGCCGTGTCCGAAGGGACGGCGAATCATCCGCTGACGAAAAACCGGGGCTATGACGTGATAGTCACCGGACTGGACGGGAAGCCGGAAATCTTCACCGACTACAGTGATCACCCGTTCGCGCATGGCCGACCGGCGAAGGTGTTTAACCGTCGCGGTGAAAAATCCACGGCCTCCGGTCGCTATCAGCAGCTTTACCTGTTCTGGCCGCATTACCGCAAACAGCTTGCCCTGCCGGATTTCAGTCCGTTGTCACAGGACAGACTCGCCATTCAGTTGATCCGCGAACGCGGTGCACTGGATGACATCCGGGCGGGACGCATTGAGCGCGCCATTTCACGCTGTCGCAATATCTGGGCGTCCCTGCCGGGTGCCGGTTACGGTCAGCGTGAGCATTCACTGGAAAAACTGGTCACCGTCTGGCGTACCGCTGGCGGCGTACCGGCTTAAACGGAGTAAACACCATGAAGAAATTATCCCTTTCACTGATGCTGAACGTGTCGCTGGCGCTGATGCTGGCACTGTCCCTGATTTACCCGCAGAGCGTGGCTGTCAATTTTGTCGCCACCTGGGCGATTCTGGCGACGGTTATCTGTGTGGTTGCCGGTGGTGTCGGCGTGTATGCCACTGAGTATGTGCTGGAACGCTACGGGCGGGAGCTGCCGCCGGAATCGCTGGCCGTGAAGATTGTCACGGCGCTGTTTTTGCAGCCGGTGCCGTGGCGCAGGCGGTCAGTGGCTCTGGTAGTGATGGTGGCGACGTTTATCTCGCTGGTCGCTGCCGGGTGGATTTTTACTGCGCTGATTTACCTCGTGGCGTCGCTGTTCTTCCGGCTGATACGTACGGCCTGCCGTCAGCGTTTTGAGGGGCGGGAGCCATGTCAAAACTGATGATTGTGCTGGTTGTGTTGTTATCACTGGCGGTGGCGGGGCTGTTTCTGGCGAAGCATGAAAATGCCAGCCTGCGCGCCTCGCTGGACAGGGCAAACAATGTCGCCAGCGGGCAGCAGATGACCATCACCATGCTGAAAAAACAGTTTCATGTTGCGCTCACCAGGGCAGATAAAAACGAGCTGGCGCAGGTTGCACTGCGTCAGGAACTGGAAAACGCCGCGAAGCGTGAAGCACAGCGCGAGAAAACCATCACGAGGTTACTGAATGAAAACGAAGATTTTCGCCGCTGGTACGGCGCTGACCTGCCTGATGCTGTGCGCCGGTTGCACCAGCGCCCGGCCTGCACTGACGCCAGTGATTGCCCACAACGCCTGCCCGAAAGTGAGCCTTTGCCCGATGCCGGGCAGTGACCCGGAGACGAACGGTGATTTAAGTGCCGATATCCGGCAGCTTGAGAACGCGCTGGCACGCTGTGCCAGCCAGGTAAAAATGATTAAACACTGTCAGGACGAAAACGATGCTCAAACCCGACAGCCTGCGCAGGGCGCTGACTGATGCCGTCACGGTGCTGAAAACCAGTCCCGAGATGCTGCGGATATTCGTTGATAACGGGAGTATTGCCTCCACGCTGGCGACGTCGTTGTCATTCGAAAAGCGTTACACGCTCAATGTGATTGTGACCGACTTTACCGGTGATTTTGACCTGCTCATCGTGCCGGTGCTGGCGTGGCTGCGGGAAAATCAGCCCGACATCATGACCACCGACGCAGGCCAGAAAAAGGGCTTCACGTTTTATGCAGACATCAACAATGACAGCAGCTTTGATATCAGCATCAGCCTGATGCTGACCGAGCGCACGCTGGTCAGTGAGGTGGACGGCGCACTGCATGTGAAGAATATCCCGGAACCCACGCCGCCGGAGCCGGTCACCCGCCCGATGGAGCTTTATATCAATGGCGAACTGGTGAGCAAGTGGGATGAATGAGTTTAAGCGTTTTGAAGACCGGCTGACCGGACTGATTGAGTCGCTGTCACCGTCAGGGCGTCGGCGACTGAGCGCCGAACTGGCGAAACGTCTGCGGCAGAGTCAGCAGCGTCGGGTGATGGCACAGAAAGCCCCGGACGGCACACCCTACGCGCCACGCCAGCAGCAGAGCGCCAGAAAAAAGACCGGTCGTGTTAAGCGAAAAATGTTTGCGAAACTTATCACCAGTCGTTTTTTGCATATCTGCGCCAGCCCGGAACAGGCATCAATGGAATTTTACGGCGGGAAGTCGCCGAAAATCGCCAGTGTGCATCAGTTCGGTCTGTCGGAAGAAACCCGGAAAGACGGTAAGAAAATTGATTATCCGGCGCGTCCTCTGCTCGGCTTTACCGGTGAGGATGTGCAGATGATTGAAGAGATTATTCTGGCGCACCTCGACCGTTAGTTGTGCCATCCCCGACACCTCATCGTCACATTGCCGCCGGTATGACCCGGCGGCATCCTTCCCGTTATGAACACTCTCGCAAATATTCAGGAACTCGCGCGCGCACTGCGCAACATGATTCGCACCGGCCTTGTCGTCGAAACCGACCTTAACGCCGGTCGCTGCCGTGTGCAGACCGGCGGCATGTGCACCGACTGGCTTCAGTGGCTGACCTGTCGTGCCGGGCGTTCGCGCACATGGTGGGCACCTTCCGTGGGGGAGCAGGTGCTGATTCTGGCCGTGGGCGGTGAACTTGACACGGCGTTTGTTCTGCCGGGGATTTATTCCGGCGATAACCCCGCGCCGTCTGCGTCGGCGGATGCCCTGCATATCCGTTTCCCTGACGGGGCGGTGATTGAGTATGAACCCGAAACCAGTGCACTCACGGTAAGCGGAATTAAAACGGCCAGCGTGACGGCTTCTGATTCTGTTACTGCCACGGTGCCGGTGGTCACGGTGAAAGCATCAACCCGCGTCACCCTGGACACACCGGAGGTGGTCTGCACCAACAGGCTGATTACCGGCACGCTGGAAGTGCAGAAGGGCGGGACGATGCGCGGCAACATTGAACACACCGGCGGTGAACTCTCATCAAACGGTAAGGTACTGCATACCCATAAACACCCCGGCGACAGCGGCGGCACAACCGGGAGTCCTCTATGACAGCGCGTTATCTCGGAATGAATCGCAGTGATGGCCTGACTGTCACTGACCTTGAGCATATCAGCCAGAGTATCGGCGATATCCTGCGTACACCGGTCGGCTCACGGGTGATGCGTCGTGATTACGGCTCGTTGCTGGCGTCAATGATTGACCAGCCGCAGACCCCGGCGCTTGAGTTGCAGATTAAGGTCGCCTGTTACATGGCGGTGCTGAAATGGGAACCCCGCGTCACCCTGTCATCCGTCACCACGGCGCGCAGTTTTGACGGGCGAATGACAGTTACGTTAACCGGCCAGCACAACGACACCGGCCAGCCACTTTCGTTAACCATCCCTGTGAGTTGAAACCATGCCGATTATCGACCTGAACCAGCTACCCGCACCGGATGTGGTCGAGGAGCTGGACTTTGAAACCATTCTCGCTGAACGCAAGGCGACACTGATTTCCCTTTACCCGGAAGACCAGCAGGAGGCGGTCGCCCGTACCCTGACGCTGGAATCCGAGCCTCTCGTCAAACTTCTGGAGGAAAATGCTTATCGTGAGCTTATCTGGCGTCAGCGTGTGAATGAGGCCGCACGGGCGGTGATGCTGGCCTGTGCCGCCGGTAATGACCTTGATGTGATTGGTGCCAATTACAACACCACGCGCCTGATTATCACCCCGGCAGATGATTCGACTATCCCGCCGACACCGGCAGTGATGGAGTCTGACACCGATTATCGTCTGCGTATTCAGCAGGCGTTTGAGGGCTTAAGCGTCGCCGGGTCGGTGGGAGCCTATCAGTATCATGGTCGCAGTGCTGACGGGCGTGTCGCGGATATCTCTGTCACCAGTCCGTCTCCGGCCTGCGTCACTATCTCCGTGCTGTCACGTGAAAATAACGGCGTCGCATCCGAAGACCTGCTGGCCGTGGTGCGTAACGCCCTTAATGGCGAGGACGTCAGGCCGGTGGCCGACCGCGTGACCGTGCAGTCTGCCGCCATTGTTGAATATCAGATAAACGCCACGCTTTACCTTTACCCAGGTCCTGAAAGCGAACCCATCCGCGCTGCTGCCGTGAAAAAACTGGAAGCGTACATCACGGCACAGCACCGGCTTGGGCGCGACATCCGTCTGTCTGCCATTTATGCCGCTTTGCATGTGGAAGGCGTGCAGCGTGTCGAACTGACTGCACCTCTGGCTGACATTGTGCTCAACAGTACGCAGGCGTCTTTCTGCACCGAATACAGCGTCGTGACCGGAGGCTCGGATGAGTGATTCGCGCCTGCTGCCGACCGGCTCATCACCGCTTGAAGTCGCCGCCGCAAAAGCCTGTGCGGAAATTGAAAAAACGCCGGTCAGTATTCGTGAGCTGTGGAACCCGGACACCTGCCCGGCAAATCTGCTGCCGTGGCTGGCGTGGTCATTTTCGGTTGACCGCTGGGATGATACGTGGCCGGAAGCAACAAAACGCGCTGTTATCCGCGATGCGTATTTCATTCACTGCCATAAGGGCACTATAGGCACAATCCGGCGTGTGGTGGAGCCGCTCGGCTATCTGATTGAGGTAAGGGAGTGGTGGCAGCTCAACGAGGAGCCGGGGACGTTCCGTATCGTTGTTGGCGTGCTTGAGCAGGGTATTACCGAAGAAATGTATCAGGAGCTGGAGCGTCTCGTTGCTGATGCAAAACCGGCAAGCCGCCATCTGACGGGACTGGCTATCAGTTTAAGTACAACCGGCAACATTTTTGCCGGTGCGGGATGCTATCACGGTGACGCCCTGACGGTTTATCCCTACACCCCGGAGGCCATTATTGTCGGAGGGGATTATTTCCCGGCCTCGGCCATTCATTTAATTGATAACCTGAGAGTAAACGCATGACAGTGAAATACTACGCCATTCTGACTAATCAGGGCGCGGCACGGCTGGCTAACGCGACGATGCTCGGCAGTAAGCTGAATCTGACGCAAATGGCCGTTGGTGATGCGAATGGTGTCTTGCCGACACCAGACCCGGCACAGACAAAACTGATTAACCAGAAACGCATCGCGCCGCTGAATCTTCTGAGTGTTGACCCGAACAACCAGAGCCAGATTATTGCGGAGCAAATCATCCCTGAGAACGAGGGCGGATTCTGGATCCGTGAGATTGGGCTTTATGATGATGAAGGCGTACTCATTGCGGTGGCGAACTGCCCGGAAACGTACAAACCGCAGTTGCAGGAAGGCAGTGGTCGTACCCAGACTATCCGCATGATTCTGGTTGTCACGAATACCGAAGCTATTACGCTGAAAATCGACCCGTCGGTGGTACTGGCGACCCGTAAATACGTGGATGATGAAGTCCTGGAATTAAAGCTGTATGTGGATGACCAGATGAGAAACCACATTGCCGCACAGGATCCTCATACCCAGTATGCGCAGAAACATAATCCGACATTTACCGGAGAACCAAAAGCGCCGACGCCTGCTGCAGGAAATAACACCACGCGGATTGCGACCACTGCGTTTGTTCAGGCGGCTATTACCGCTCTGATTAACGGTGCGCCTGCCACGCTGGATACACTGAAAGAAATTGCCGCAGCCATTAACAATGACCCGAAATTCAGCACCACCATTAACAATGCGCTGTCAGGTAAGCAGCCACTGGATGAGACGCTGACTCATTTGAGTGGGAAGGATGTTGCCGGTCTTCTTGCATACCTTGGTTTGGGAGAAGGTTCAGCATTACCCGTTGGTGTGCCTGTTCCGTGGCCTTCCGCTACTCCGCCAACAGGCTGGCTGAAATGCAACGGTGCGGCTTTTTCTCCTGAAGAATACCCGGAACTGGCAAAGGCTTACCCGACAAATAAATTGCCTGATTTACGTGGTGAGTTTATTCGTGGCTGGGATGACGGGCGTGGAGTGGATAGCGGTCGTACTTTATTAACGAATCAAGAGCATGCAGTAATTTCTCATAATCATGGAATACCTACAAAAGTGGGGTCAGTTACTAATATCCCGTATGGAATAGAACAGGTTATATCTGATGAAACCATTTTTTCATCAGCAAAAACAGTTGGTGTGGATTACTGGTCTAACAGTGAAAGAGTTTTTACTTATACCACTGGTGGAAGAAATGGTGCTGAATCAGTGAGTTCACCTGATGCCTCCTCTTTAATTAAAGAAACCAGACCACGGAACCTGGCATTTGCGTATATCGTGAGGGCTGCATAATGGATTACGCCGTATTAAATAACGAATTTATCGCCACCCAGGCAGGAAATATTACTGTTTATAACTATGATGGTGAAACACGGGAATATATTTTCACATCAACTGAATATCTTGCTGTGGGTGTCGGCATTCCGGCATGCTCCTGTTTAGATGCTCCTGACTCATATAAAGCTGGTTATGCAATCTGCCGTTCTGCAGATTTTAACTCATGGGTATATGTGCCAGACCACCGTGGTGAAACGGTATATAGCACTGAAACAGGAGAATCAAAAGAAATCACAGCTCCGGGTGATTACCCTGAAAATACAACCACTATCGCCCCGTTAACGCCATTCGATAAATGGGATGGTGAGAAATGGGTGACCGATACTGAGGCACAGCATTGCGTCGCAGTAGACGCGGCAGAAGCACAGCGTCAGTCACTGATTGATACTGCAATGGCTTCCATCAGTCTGATTCAACTGAAATTGCAGGCCGGGCGGAAGCTGACGCAGGCAGAAACCACCCGACTTAACGCTGTGCTGGATTACATTGACGCGGTGACGGCAACAGATACCAGCACCGCGCCGGATGTCATCTGGCCTGAACTGCCGGAGGCGTAGGCCATTCAATATCTGGCGCACCGGAAGTATCGACCAGTTCCAGTGCGTCCAGGTAATCCAGCCACAAATTATATTGCGCCAGTTCGTCACCTTTCAGACGACCAATAGCCGCTTTACCAGGCCATTGTTTACTGTTCATATAATCGTTGGCCTGATTAATCAATTGCTGCTTCTCCAATTCGGCTGCAGCAATTTGTTCCTCATGTGTTGGTGGTGGAATTTCGGACCATGCAGGAAAACCATTTTCTCCAGCGATACGGATTTTTCCTTTCGGCGGTAATCCGGAAAACTCAATATACACTTGCTCATCAACTTCAACAGCATCATCTGGCCATGAGTCAGCTTGAGTGTAATCCTCTTTCATCTCCAGCGGATAGAAAGAGTTTGTAGTCGCGGAATATATGTAATTCATTTTTCACTCCATATAGCTAAATTAACAGCCTAACGCTAAAAATGAAGCGCCGAGGCCAGGAGTACTGGCTCTGGATATAAATTTAACCGGGTCGGGACTAAAACCTGCACAGGCAATATAACCAACAGCCCCGCTATCTGGTGTGTAGTCTTGTGAGACCAAAACACGCAGACATCTGTTTGGAAATGCAATCGGGAAATGGGTTACTACATCCTGTGCAATGCCTGGTGCGCCGATTGAGCCCCACTGAAGAATAAAACCTGATGGTAATTTTTGATATCCAGTACCTGAAACAGAAAGCGTGAAGCTACCCATATCAGGTATCTGATTTGCCCCTGTCCCTACATTCCTTTTAGCTGCTTCTCCCAAACCAACGTTTATGAAAATGCAGAGATAACGGGCAACTGGCATCATCTCCGGTTTTTATTCAGGGGGATGCTCATGCTTATTGGCTATGTACGCGTGTCAACAAATGACCAGAACACGGAATTGCAGCGTAACGCGCTGGAGTGCGCAGGATGTGAGCTGATTTTTGAGGACAAAATCAGCGGCACGAAGTCCGACAGGCCGGGACTGAAAAAACTGCTCAGGACATTATCGGAGGGGGATACACTGGTAGTCTGGAAGCTGGACCGGCTGGGGCGTAGTATGCGGCATCTGGTCATTCTGGTTGAGGAGCTGCGCGAACGCGGCGTTAATTTTCGCAGCCTGACGGATGCTATTGATACCAGCACGCCGATGGGGCGTTTTTTCTTTCATGTGATGGGTGCCCTGGCTGAAATGGAGCGAGAACTCATTGTCGAGCGGACACGCGCCGGACTGGAAGCGGCCAGAGCTAAAGGTCGTATTGGTGGCAGACGTCCGAAACTCACCGCGAGTGAGTGGGAGCAGGCCGGGCGGTTGCTGGCTGCAGGGGAATCACGTCAACGCGTGGCACTGATTTTTGATATTGGCCTGTCCACGCTCTATAAAAAATTCCCCGCCTCCGTGACAAAAAATAAATTGTGTCATCCCTTAGCCAACCGGGACAAATAGCCTGACATCTCCGGCACAACTGAAAATATCACTCACCCATTAACCACGGAGTTAAACGGATGAGTGACTATCATCACGGCGTGCAGGTGCTGGAGATTAACGACGGCACCCGCGTCATTTCCACCGTATCCACTGCCATTGTCGGCATGGTCTGCACGGCCAGCGATGCGGATGCGGAAACCTTCCCCCTCAATAAACCGGTGCTGATTACCAATGTGCAGAGCGCAATTGCAAAGGCCGGTAAAAAAGGCACGCTGGCGGCATCGTTGCAGGCCATCGCCGACCAGTCAAAACCGGTCACCGTTGTCGTGCGTGTGGAAGACGGCACCGGCGACGACGAGGAAACGAAACTCGCGCAGACCGTTTCCAATATCATCGGCACCACTGACGAAAACGGTCAGTACACCGGACTGAAAGCCCTGCTGGCGGCGGAGTCGGTAACCGGTGTTAAACCGCGTATTCTTGGTGTGCCGGGGCTGGATACCAAAGAGGTGGCTGTTGCACTGGCATCCGTCTGTCAGAAGCTGCGCGCTTTCGGATATATCAGCGCATGGGGCTGTAAAACCATTTCCGAGGTGAAAGCCTACCGCCAGAATTTCAGCCAGCGTGAGCTGATGGTCATCTGGCCGGATTTCCTCGCATGGGATACGGTCACCAGTACCACCGCCACCGCGTATGCCACCGCCCGTGCGCTGGGTCTGCGTGCCAAAATCGACCAGGAGCAGGGCTGGCATAAAACGCTGTCCAACGTCGGGGTAAACGGTGTTACCGGCATCAGCGCATCTGTATTCTGGGATTTGCAGGAGTCCGGCACCGATGCTGACCTGCTTAACGAGTCAGGCGTCACAACGCTGATTCGCCGCGACGGTTTCCGCTTCTGGGGTAACCGTACCTGCTCCGATGACCCGCTGTTCCTCTTTGAAAACTACACCCGCACCGCGCAGGTGCTGGCCGACACGATGGCTGAGGCGCACATGTGGGCGGTGGACAAGCCCATCACCGCAACGCTGATTCGCGACATTGTTGACGGCATCAATGCCAAATTCCGTGAGCTGAAAACAAACGGCTATATCGTGGATGCGACCTGCTGGTTCAGCGAAGAATCCAACGATGCGGAAACCCTCAAGGCCGGAAAACTGTATATCGACTACGACTATACACCGGTGCCTCCTCTTGAAAACCTGACCCTGCGCCAGCGTATTACCGATAAATACCTGGCAAATCTGGTCACCTCGGTTAACAGCAATTAAGGAGCCTGACCGATGGCAATGCCGCGCAAACTCAAGTTAATGAACGTCTTTCTGAACGGCTACAGCTATCAGGGCGTTGCAAAGTCCGTCACGCTGCCAAAACTGACCCGTAAGCTCGAAAACTATCGCGGTGCGGGGATGAACGGCAGCGCACCAGTAGACCTCGGCCTTGATGACGATGCGCTGTCAATGGAGTGGTCGCTCGGGGGCTTCCCGGATTCGGTTATCTGGGAGCTTTACGCCGCAACCGGTGTGGATGCCGTGCCGATTCGTTTTGCAGGCTCTTACCAGCGCGACGATACCGGTGAAACGGTGGCCGTCGAAGTGGTCATGCGTGGACGTCAGAAAGAAATCGACACCGGTGAGGGTAAACAGGGTGAAGACACCGAGTCGAAAATCTCCGTAGTCTGCACCTATTTCCGGCTGACGATGGACGGTAAGGAGCTGGTCGAAATCGACACCATCAACATGATTGAGAAGGTGAACGGCGTCGACCGGCTGGAGCAACACCGCCGCAATATCGGCCTGTAATTTTCATCCGGTCAGCCAGGCTGACCGGTTAACCCTGATTCAGAAGTGAGAAAACCATGAACAAAGAAAATGTGATTACCCTGGACAATCCGGTCAAGCGAGGTGAGCAGGTCATCGAACAGGTCACGCTGATGAAACCCAGTGCCGGGACGCTGCGCGGTGTCAGTCTGGCAGCGGTCGCGAACTCCGAAGTCGATGCACTGATTAAGGTGCTGCCGCGCATGACGGCACCGATGCTGACCGAGCAGGAAGTCGCCGCGCTGGAACTGCCTGACCTTGTGGCGCTGGCCGGTAAGGTGGTCGGTTTTTTGTCGCCGAACTCGGTGCAGTGACGTTTCCGAAAAATCTGTCGGTCGATGACCTGATGGCGGATGTGGCAGTGATATTTCACTGGCCGCCATCAGAACTGTATCCCATGAGCCTGACCGAACTCATCACATGGCGCGAAAAGGCGCTCCGGCGAAGCGGAAACACGAATGAGTAACAATGTAAAATTACAGGTATTGCTCAGGGCTGTTGACCAGGCATCCCGCCCGTTTAAATCCATCCGCACAGCGAGCAGGTCGCTGTCGGGGGATATCCGGGAAACACAAAAATCACTGCGCGAGCTGAACGGTCAGGCATCCCGTATTGAGGGATTTCGCAAGACCAGTGCACAGCTCGCCGTGACTGGTCATGCACTTGAAAAGGCTCGGCAGGAAGCCGAAGCACTTGCCACACAGTTTAAAAACACTGAACGTCCGACCCGTGCTCAGGCGAAAGTGCTGGAATCCGCAAAGCGTGCGGCGGAGGACTTACAGGCGAAATATAACCGCCTGACGGATTCCGTTAAGCGCCAGCAGCGGGAACTGGCCGCTGTGGGAATTAATACCCGCAATCTTGCACATGATGAGCAGGGACTGAAAAACCGTATCAGTGAAACCACCGCACAGCTTAACCGGCAGCGTGACGCGCTGGCGCGTGTCAGTGCGCAACAGGCAAAACTTAATGCAGTAAAACAGCGTTATCAGGCCGGAAAGGAACTGGCCGGAAATATGGCCTCGGTGGGCGCTGCCGGTGTGGGGATTGCGGCGGCGGGAACGATGGCCGGAGTTAAGTTGCTGATGCCCGGTTATGAGTTTGCGCAGAAAAACTCAGAATTGCAGGCCGTGCTCGGAGTGGCAAAAGACTCCGCCGAAATGACCGCACTACGCAAACAGGCGCGCCAGCTCGGCGACAATACCGCCGCCTCGGCGGATGATGCGGCCGGTGCACAGATAATCATCGCGAAAGCGGGTGGGGATGTTGATGCCATTCAGGCGGCAACGCCGGTCACGCTGAATATGGCGCTGGCGAACCGCCGCACGATGGAAGAAAACGCCGCCCTGCTGATGGGGATGAAATCCGCCTTTCAGCTTTCAAACGATAAGGTCGCTCATATCGGGGATGTTCTCTCCATGACGATGAACAAAACCGCCGCCGATTTTGACGGCATGAGTGATGCGCTGACCTATGCCGCACCTGTGGCAAAAAATGCCGGTGTCAGCATTGAAGAAACCGCCGCAATGGTCGGGGCGCTGCATGATGCAAAAATCACAGGCTCAATGGCGGGGACGGGAAGTCGTGCCGTGTTAAGCCGCCTGCAGGCACCGACGGGAAAAGCATGGGATGCACTCAAAGAGCTTGGAGTGAAAACCTCAGACAGCAAAGGAAACACCCGGCCAATATTTACCATTCTGAAAGAAATGCAGGCCAGTTTTGAGAAAAACCGGCTCGGTACTGCCCAGCAGGCTGAATACATGAAAACTATTTTCGGGGAGGAGGCCAGCTCAGCCGCCGCCGTGCTGATGACTGCCGCCTCAACCGGAAAGCTGGACAAACTGACCGCTGCGTTTAAAGCCTCAGACGGGAAGACCGCCGAGCTGGTAAATATCATGCAGAATAACCTCGGCGGTGACTTTAAGGAGTTTCAGTCCGCTTATGAGGCGGTGGGGACAGACCTGTTTGACCAGCAGGAAGGCGCACTGCGTAAGCTCACTCAGACGGCCACAAAGTATGTGTTAAAACTCGACGGCTGGATCCAGAAAAACAAATCACTGGCGTCAACCATCGGCCTCATTGTCGGTGGCGCGCTGGCGCTTATTGGCATCATCGGTGCCATTGGTCTTGTAGCCTGGCCGGTTATCACCGGCATCAATGCCATTATCGCGGCAGCAGGCGCAATGGGGGCAATCTTCACGACGGTTGGCAGTGCTGTTATGACGGCCATCGGGGCGATTAGCTGGCCGGTTGTGGCCGTGGTGGCCGCCATTGTCGCCGGGGCGTTGCTTATCCGTAAATACTGGGAGCCTGTCAGCGCATTCTTTGGCGGTGTGGTGGAAGGGCTGAAAGCGGCATTTGCGCCGGTGGGGGAACTGTTCACGCCACTTAAGCCGGTGTTTGACTGGCTGGGCGAAAAGTTACAGGCCGCGTGGCAGTGGTTTAAAAACCTGATTGCCCCGGTTAAAGCCACACAGGACACTCTGAACCGTTGCCGTGACACGGGCGTCATGTTCGGGCAGGCACTGGCTGACGCGTTGATGCTGCCGCTTAATGCGTTCAACAAACTGCGCAGTGGTATTGACTGGGTACTGGAAAAACTCGGTGTTATCAACAAAGAGTCAGACACACTTGACCAGACCGCCGCAAGGACTCATGCCGCCACGTATGGCACTGGTGGTTATATTCCGGCGACCAGCTCTTATGCAGGCTATCAGGCTTATCAGCCGGTTACGGCACCGGCTGGCCGCTCTTATGTGGACCAGAGTAAAAACGAATATCACATCAACCTGACGGGCGGTACTGCGCCGGAAACACAGCTTGACCGCCAGTTACAGGATGCGCTCGAAAAATACGAGCGGGATAAACGTGCGCGCGCCCGTGCCAGCATGATGCATGACGGTTAAGGAGGTGACGAAAAATGATGCTCGCGTTAGGTATGTTTGTTTTTATGCGCCAGACGCTGCCACACCAGACCATGCAGCGTGAATCAGATTATCGCTGGCCGTCAAATTCCCGTATCGGTAAACGGGATGCCTACCAGTTTCTCGGCGTTGGTGAGGAAAACATCACGCTTGCCGGTGTGCTTTATCCCGAACTGACCGGCGGAAAGCTGACGATGACCACGCTCAGGCTGATGGCAGAGGAAGGCCGGGCGTGGCCGTTGCTGGATGGCACCGGCATGATTTACGGCATGTATGTCATCAGCAAGGTGAGTGAAACAGGGAGTATTTTCTTTGCAGATGGCACACCCCGGAAAATTGATTTTACGCTGTCGCTCACCCGCGTTGATGAATCACTGGCCGCGCTTTATGGCGATATCGGTAAACAGGCGGAGTCGCTCATCGGTAAGGCTGGCAGTATGGCGACTAAATTCACGGGTATGACGGGGGCGGGATAATGCTGGATGCACTGACATTTGATGCAGGCAGTACGCTGACGCCGGATTACATGCTGATGCTCGACAGCAGGGATATTACCGGCAATATCAGCGACCGTCTGATGAGCATGACCCTGACGGATAACCGGGGCTTTGAGGCTGACCAGCTTGATATTGAACTGAACGATGCCGACGGGCAGGTCGGACTACCGATTCGTGGCGCTGTCCTGACGGTGTATATCGGCTGGAAAGGTTTTGCCCTGGTATGCAAAGGGAAATTTACCGTTGATGAGGTTGAACACCGGGGCGCACCGGATGTGGTCACCATCCGCGCCCGGAGTGCAGATTTTCGCGGGACGCTCAATTCCCGCCGTGAAGGCTCATGGCATGACACCACGCTCGGTGCGATTGTTGAGGCGATAGCCTCCCGTAACAGGCTGGAAGCCAGTGTCGCTCCGTCACTGGCCGGAATTAAAATCCCGCACATCGACCAGTCGCAGGAGTCTGATGCGAAATTTCTGACCCGTCTTGCAGAACGCAACGGCGGTGAGGTGTCGGTAAAAATGGGAAAACTGCTGTTTCTCAAAGCGGGGCAGGGGGTGACGGCCAGCGGTAAAAAAATCCCGCAGGTCACCATCACCCGCAGCGACGGCGATCGTCATCATTTTGCGATTGCTGACCGTGGAGCCTATACCGGCGTAACGGCAAAGTGGCTTCACACCAAAGACCCGAAGCCGCAAAAGCAGAAGGTAAAACTGAAACGCAAAAAGAAAGAAAAACACCTGCGCGCACTGGAGCACCCGAAAGCGAAACCAGTCACGCAGAAGAAAGCGCCAAAAGTACCGGAAGCGCGCGAAGGTGAATACATGGCCGGTGAGGCTGACAACGTTTTTGCCCTGACCACGGTATATGCCACGAAAGCGCAGGCCATGCGCGCCGCTCAGGCGAAGTGGGATAAGCTGCAACGGGGTGTTGCGGAGTTCTCCATCAGCCTTGCCACTGGTCGTGCTGATATTTACACGGAAACACCGGTCAGAGTGTCAGGCTTTAAGCGCGTCATAGACGAGCAGGACTGGACAATCACTAAGGTGACACATTTTCTGAATAATAGCGGCTTCACGACGTCCTTAGAGCTTGAGGTCAGGCTTTCTGATGTGGAGTACGAAACCGAAGATGATGAGTAATGTTTTTATTTTATCTGTTTGTTTTATAAGGATAAATTAACTAAAATGGCACCATCAACAAAACCGGAAGAGGTGCTCGCGATGTTTCATTGTCCTTTATGCCAGCA
Source organism: Escherichia sp. WS1118 (assembly GCF_046487695.1). NCBI lineage: Bacteria > Pseudomonadati > Pseudomonadota > Gammaproteobacteria > Enterobacterales > Enterobacteriaceae > Escherichia > Escherichia sp. WS1118. The sequence goes on from NZ_JBJQIZ010000013.1 coordinate 17,193, forward strand.
TGCCGCACATGCGCGTACAAGTCGCTATATCACTGACACGACAAAAGAGCGTTATCACCAGTGTCAGAACGTGAATTGCAGCGCCACGTTCATCACTTATGAGTCGGTACAGCGATACATCGTGAAGCCGGGAGAAGTCCACGCCGTAAGGCCGCACCCGTTGCCGTCAGGGCAGCAAATTATGTGGATGTAATTACAAACAGGAAGCCCCTCAGTCGAGGGGCTTTTTTGTCGATGTGGTCAATGTGTGGACGTGACCAGAAATAAATCCTTTTATTTCATGTGATTAGATATCAAAAAATGTCACCAATAACTGACATTGCGGTGTTTCTCCAGATGTGGCCCATCTGAGGCCGTGTTGGTGCGCAGCTCGAAGGCTACGTCGAGTCTGTTTTGGCAGTCACCTTAAAGTATAGATAGCTGACAAAAAAGGCTCTCGTGCTAAAAAAGGCCCCACTTTCGTGGAGCCTTTATTGTACGCTTTTTACTGTACGATTTCAGTCAAATCTAATTACATAGATTGAGTGAAGGTACGAGTAATAACGTCCTGCTGCTGTTCTTTAGTCAGCGAGTTGAAACGTACTGCGTAGCCAGATACACGGATGGTCAGCTGCGGATATTTTTCCGGGTTTTCCATCGCGTCGAGCAGCATTTCACGGTTCATCACGTTAACGTTCAGGTGCTGACCACCTTCGATGGATGCTTCGTGGTGGAAGTAACCATCCATCAGACCAGCCAGGTTGGTCTTACGAACTTCGTCGTCTTTACCCAGTGCGTTCGGAACGATAGAGAAGGTGTAGGAGATACCATCTTTAGCGTAAGCAAACGGCAGTTTAGCAACGGAAGTCAGAGACGCTACAGCACCTTTCTGGTCACGACCGTGCATCGGGTTAGCACCCGGTCCGAACGGCGCGCCAGCACGACGACCGTCTGGGGTGTTACCAGTTTTCTTACCATACACAACGTTAGAAGTGATGGTCAGAACAGACTGAGTCGGGATAGCGTCACGGTAGGTGTGCAGTTTCTGAATTTTCTTCATGAAACGTTCTACCAGGTCAACAGCCAGGTCATCTACACGCGGATCGTTGTTACCAAACTGCGGGTATTCGCCTTCGATTTCGAAGTCGATAGCCAGACCGTCTTCGTCACGAATCGGTTTAACTTTCGCATATTTGATTGCAGACAGGGAGTCAGCAGCAACGGACAGACCAGCGATACCACATGCCATGGTGCGGATAACGTCACGGTCGTGCAGCGCCATCAGAGAGGCTTCGTAGCTGTACTTGTCGTGCATGTAGTGGATGATGTTCAGTGCAGTGATGTACTGTTTAGCCAGCCAGTCCATGAAGTGATCCATGCGCTCCATCACTTCATCATAGTTCAGGACATCGCCTTTGATCGGTTCAGACTTCGGACCAACCTGCATTTTCAGTTTTTCGTCAACGCCGCCGTTGATTGCGTACAGCATGGTTTTCGCCAGGTTTGCACGCGCACCGAAGAACTGCATTTGTTTACCAACGATCATCGGGCTTACGCAGCAAGCAATAGCGTAGTCATCGTTGTTGAAGTCCGGACGCATCAGGTCATCGTTCTCATACTGCAGAGAAGAGGTGTCGATGGACACTTTAGCGGCGAATTTCTTGAAGTTCAGCGGCAGTTTTTCAGACCACAGAATGGTCATGTTCGGTTCCGGAGACGGACCCATGGTGTACAGGGTGTTCAGGAAACGGAAGCTGTTTTTGGTAACCAGGGTACGACCGTCGAGGCCCATACCACCGATAGATTCGGTTGCCCAGATCGGGTCGCCAGAGAACAGTTCATCGTATTCCGGAGTACGCAGGAAGCGAACCATACGCAGTTTCATGACCAGGTGGTCAACCATTTCCTGCGCTTCTTGTTCGGTGATCTTGCCAGCTTTCAGGTCACGTTCGATGTACACATCCAGGAAGGTGGAGGTACGACCGAAGGACATTGCAGCACCGTTCTGAGACTTAACAGCAGCCAGGTAGCCGAAGTAAGTCCACTGGATAGCTTCCTGAGCGTTGGTAGCCGGACCAGAGATGTCGTAGCCGTATTTCGCAGCCATTTCTTTCATCTGACCCAGAGCGCGGTGCTGTTCAGCGATTTCTTCGCGCAGACGGATAGTCTGTTCCAGGTTTACGCCGTTTTCCAGATCAGCCTGCAGAGAGGTGAACTGTGCAAGTTTGTCTTTCATCAGGTAGTCGATACCGTACAGCGCAACGCGACGGTAGTCACCGATGATACGACCACGGCCATAAGCATCTGGCAGACCGGTCAGAACACCGGATTTACGGCAACGCAGGATGTCCGGAGTGTAAACGTCGAACACGCCCTGGTTGTGAGTTTTACGGTATTCAGTGAAGATTTTTTTGATCATCGGGTCCAGTTCGCGGTTGTACGCTTTGCAGGAACCTTCGATCATTTTGATACCACCGAACGGGATAAGAGCACGTTTCAGCGGAGCTTCAGTCTGCAGACCAACGATTTTCTCAAGCTGCTTGTTGATGTAACCAGCGTCGTGAGAGGTGATGGTGGAAGCAACAGCGGTGTCAAAGTCAACTGGCGCGTGAGTGCGGTTTTCCAGTTTAACGCCTTCCATTACTTTGTCCCACAGGGTGGTGGTCGCTTCAGTAGCGCCAGCCAGGAAGGACTCGTCACCCTCGTACGGAGTGTAGTTTTTCTGAATGAAGTCACGGACGTTTACTTCATTCTGCCAGTCACCTTTGGTAAAACCTTCCCAGGCTGTGGCTAACTTTTCATTAAGCTCGGACATGTAACACCTACCTTCTTAAGTGGATTTTTTATTTACTGCGTACTTCGACAACCATTAATGGTGATCGTTTTCACGCAGGTAAATGACCCAGTATGTCAACCCAACCAACAAACCACCGCCGATAATATTACCGATCGTAACCGGAATCAGGTTATCAGTGATGAAATTCATCACGGTCAGGTGAGAAAAATTTTCCGGTGCAGAACCGACAGCGGTCCAGAATTCCGGAGATGCGAAGTCGCGGATTACAATACCCATCGGGATCATAAACATGTTTGCGATACTGTGCTCAAAACCGCTGGCAACAAACATCGCGACCGGCAGCACCATAATGAACGCTTTGTCCATCAGGCTGCGGCCAGAATAACTCATCCATACTGCCAGACATACCATCAGGTTCGCCAGGATACCAAGACAGACGGCCTCAATAAAAGTATGGTGCACTTTGTGGTCGGCGGTTTGTAGGACGTTTAGTCCCCATTGACCATTTGCGGTCATATACTCGCCGGAAAGCCACATTAAAAGTACAAACAGCAGTGCGCCGACCAGGTTGCCAAAATAAACATTTAGCCAGTTTTTCGCCAACTGACCCCAGGTGATGCGCCCACTCGCCTTGGCAACAACAATCAACACTGTGGAAGTAAAGAGATCGGCTCCGCAGACAACACAAAGAATCAACCCCAGAGAGAAGCAAATGCCGCCAACCAGTTTTGCCATGCCGAAGGGCATTGTACCTGTGCCAGTGGTTGCTGTGATATAGAAGACGAATGCGATTGAGATGAAAACACCGGCGGTAATCGCCAGATAGAAAGTCTTAAGCGGATGTTTCGTTGCTTTATAGACACCTGCCTCTTCGGCCACTTTGGCCATTGCAGCAGGAAGTAAAAGATCAAAAGGGTTGTCAGCTTTCACACTAACTCTCTCTTTATTAAGTCGGCGACGAGATACTAACAAAGCATTATAGATGAGAAATTGATATAGATCATATCTCGCCTGGCTTATAGGCCCGTAACTCGCATGGTTTTTATGCAAATACGGAGTAAATATTTGATTATCCAAATAAAAATAAATTTTAAAAATTAACAAATGAGTTGAATTTTTTCCGCATCCTCCGCTAAAACAGTTAATTAAAAGGGAGCACCTGGCGAATAAAGTAACAATATCGATCGTATTTATTAAATACAAATTACCGATATTTAACCTTATAATTACAATTATTTTATTAATGCAAATATATGTAAAGCGGGGCATTAAAAAAACGCCCCGTAATATAACTCAGACGAATCATTAAGCCTACATTGCGTAGGCTATTTGATTTTATTTTGCCCAGAATGCTGCTTTGGCGCGCTGCAGCTTTTCGTAGGCCTTCAACAACGACTGATGTGCAGCAAACGCGTGCAGATCGCTATCTACTGGTTGCAAGCCATAAAACGCCGCTTCGCCGCTCATTGCCGCACTGGCGGCTTCCACGGCATCTGCGCCGTACATGCGAACAAACGCATTCAGATATTGCAGCGGCTGGCGATCTTCTTCCTGCGCCAGTAATAACAACGTTTGCAGGCAGCGATAATAATTGGCGCGTTCCGGGCTGAATACTGATGAGTTAAACTCCATCGTCCATTCGGTCCAGACCAGAGCCTGTTCCAGATCGCCACCAGCCAGCGCCAGCATGGCTTTTAATTCACCGATACGCAGAGTGTACCAGCCGTTATCCGACCCGGTCGCCAGACCCAACAGTTCACGCACGCGGGTAAAGTCATCAAAACCTTCTTCATCCAGTTGCTCGATGAGGTTCAGGTAATCTTCCTTTTCCCACTCGCTACCTGGTAGCGAAAGAATCGTTTCACGTAAATGGCTGCCCATACTGTTATTCGCCAGCCACAGATCTTCAGCCGGATAAATATCGGACATGCCAGGCACGATAATACGGCAAGCGTAGACACCCAGATGCTCGTAATCGGCAATATAAACTTCTTTATCTTCCTTTTTGAAGATAGCCATCAGCGTGGCGAACTCTTCTTCCGTGGTGCCGGAGAAGCTCCAGTCAACAAACGGATAATCGGCATCCTGCTTGAACAGGTCCCAGGAGATTAAACCGCTGGAATCGATAAAGTGCGTTTCGAGGTTGGTATGTTCAGCGACTTCTTCATCATCGAAGGTTGGTGGAGTAAACACATCCAGATCTTTCAGGCCACGACCTTGCAGCAGCTCGGTCACGGTACGTTCCAGTGCAACGCCAAAATCAGGATGCGCACCGAATGAGGCAAAGCAGGTACCGTTAGCAGGATTGAACAGTACCACGCAAATCACCGGATACTGGCCGCCAAGCGAACCGTCATAAGCGAAGATCGGGAAACCTTCCGCTTCCAGCGTTTCGATCGCTTCAACTACTGCTGGATAACGTGCCAGCACGTCTGCCGGGATTTCCGGCAAGCTGATGCTTTCAGCAATAATGCGGTTTTTCACGTAACGTTCGAAAACTTCGGACAACCCCTGAACGCGTGCTTCGTTACGGGTATTGCCAGCAGACATACCGTTAGAAACGTACAAGTTACCAATGATATTCATCGGAATATAAATGGTCTGATTGTCGGACTGGCGCGTAAACGGTAGACCGCAAATACCACGATCTTCGTTACCGGATTGCAGGTCAATCAGCATACTACCGGTCAGTTCATTCTCCGGATCGTAAAATGCGCGCAGACGGTCATCGAGCAGCCCTTCTGGTACATCGTCATTTTCGGTCAGTGGGAACCATTTTTCGTTGGGATAATGCACGAATGGGCCGTTGGCGATGGTTTCGCCCAGCCAGAAGTCCGCAAAAAAGTAGTTGGTTGAGAGACGCTCGAAATATTCACCGAGGGCAGAAGCCAGCGCCGCTTTTTTGGTTGCGCCTTTACCGTTGGTAAAACACAGTGCGCACTCTTTGTCGCGAATATGTACAGACCAGACATTAGGCACGGGATTCAGCCAGGAGGCCTCTTCAATCTGAAAACCGAGGTCTGAAAGTTTTTGCTGGAAGCGTGCGATGGAATCTTCCAGAGCGGCATCTTTGCCGGGGATAAATGTTTGCGTCATGAAAATCACTTTAGTCGTACGGAAAGCGCGCAATAATACGGGTTTTATCTCAAAGGCGCTATCACCGCCGCCATGCCGATGAACTGTTGGCTATGCTTTTAGCGGATAAACCACGATAAGAGCATAAAAATGAAGGCGTTCGATCTCCACCGTATGGCATTTGATAAAGTGCCTTTTGATTTCCTTGGCGAAGTTGCACTACGTAGTCTTTATACCTTTGTACTGGTTTTTTTGTTCCTCAAAATGACCGGAAGACGCGGTGTGCGGCAGATGTCGCTGTTTGAAGTGTTAATCATTCTGACACTGGGTTCAGCGGCGGGAGATGTGGCGTTTTATGATGATGTGCCGATGGTCCCGGTACTTATCGTCTTTATTACTCTGGCGTTGTTATACCGCCTGGTAATGTGGTTGATGGCGCACAGTGAAAAACTGGAATATCTTCTGGAAGGCAAGCCGGTTGTCATTATTGAAGATGGCGAGCTGGCCTGGTCGAAACTCAATAACTCCAACATGACGGAATTTGAGTTCTTTATGGAGCTACGATTGCGCGGTGTAGAGCAGTTGGGGCAGGTACGTCTGGCGATTCTCGAAACCAACGGGCAAATCAGTGTTTATTTCTTTGAAGATGACAAGGTGAAACCGGGATTACTTATTTTACCCAGTGACTGTACTCAGCGTTACAAAGTGGTGCCGGAGTCGGCGGACTATGCCTGCATCCGTTGCAGTGAAATCATTCATATGAACGCGGGGGAAAAACAATTATGTCCGCGCTGTGCAAATCCAGAATGGACGAAGGCAAGTCGAGCTAAACGGGTGACCTGACAGCAAAAACATCGGCTTTTTGCTAATAATCCGAGAGATTCTTTTGTGTGATGCAAGCCACATTTTTGCCCTCAACGGTTTTACTCATTGCGATGTGTGTCACTGAATGATAAAACCGATAGCCACTGGAATAATGTATTGCCTGTGGTCGCAATTGATTGACCGCGGGTTAATGGCAACGCAACGTGGTGAGGGGAAATGGCTCAAATCTTCAATTTTAGTTCTGGTCCGGCAATGCTACCGGCAGAGGTGCTTAAACAGGCTCAACAGGAACTGCGCGACTGGAACGGTCTTGGTACGTCGGTGATGGAAGTGAGTCACCGTGGCAAAGAGTTCATTCAGGTTGCAGAGGAAGCCGAGAAGGATTTTCGCGATCTTCTTAACGTCCCCTCCAACTACAAGGTATTGTTCTGCCATGGCGGTGGTCGCGGTCAATTTGCTGCTGTACCGCTGAATATTCTTGGTGATAAAACCACTGCAGATTATGTTGATGCGGGTTACTGGGCAGCAAGTGCTATCAAAGAAGCGAAAAAATACTGCACACCAAATGTGTTTGATGCGAAAGTGACCGTTGATGGTCTTCGCGCAGTTAAGCCAATGAGTGAATGGCAACTCTCTGATAATGCTGCTTATATGCATTACTGCCCGAACGAAACCATTGACGGTATCGCTATCGATGAAACACCAGACTTCGGTAAAGACGTGGTGGTCGCCGCTGACTTCTCTTCAACCATTCTTTCCCGTCCGATTGATGTCAGCCGTTATGGTGTAATTTACGCTGGCGCGCAGAAAAATATCGGCCCGGCTGGCCTGACAATCGTCATCGTTCGTGAAGATTTGCTGGGCAAAGCGAATATCGCCTGCCCATCGATTCTGGATTACTCCATCCTCAACGATAACGATTCCATGTTCAACACGCCGCCGACATTTGCCTGGTACTTATCTGGCCTGGTCTTCAAATGGCTGAAAGCGAACGGCGGTGTGGTTGCAATGGATAAGATCAATCAGCAAAAAGCAGAACTGCTGTATGGGGTGATTGATAACAGCGATTTCTACCGCAATGATGTGGCGAAAGCTAACCGTTCGCGGATGAACGTGCCGTTCCAGTTGGCGGATAGCGCGCTTGATAAATTGTTCCTCGAAGAGTCTTTCGCTGCGGGCTTACATGCGCTGAAAGGCCACCGAGTGGTCGGCGGAATGCGTGCGTCTATTTATAACGCCATGCCACTGGAAGGCGTTAAAGCGCTGACAGACTTCATGGTTGAGTTCGAACGCCGTCACGGCTAATGTCGAAATTTTGCATAATCCCCACAGCCAGCCTGTGGGGTTTTTATTTCTGTTGTAGAGAGTTGAGTTCATGGAATCCCTAACGTTACAACCCATCGCTCGTGTCGATGGCACTATTAATCTGCCCGGTTCCAAGAGCGTTTCTAACCGCGCTTTATTGCTGGCAGCATTAGCACACGGCAAAACAGTATTAACCAATCTGCTGGATAGCGATGACGTGCGCCATATGCTGAATGCATTAACAGCGTTAGGGGTAAACTATACGCTTTCAGCCGATCGTACGCGTTGCGAAATTATCGGTAACGGTGGGCCATTACACGCAGAAAGTGCCCGGGAGTTGTTCCTCGGTAACGCCGGAACGGCAATGCGTCCGCTGGCGGCAGCACTTTGCCTGGGTAGCAATGATATTGTACTGACCGGTGAACCGCGAATGAAAGAACGCCCGATTGGTCATCTGGTGGATGCGCTGCGCCAGGGCGGGGCGAAGATCACTTACCTGGAACAAGAAAATTATCCGCCATTGCGTTTACAGGGCGGCTTTACTGGCGGCAACGTTGATGTTGATGGCTCCGTTTCAAGCCAGTTCCTCACCGCACTGTTAATGACTGCACCTCTTGCGCCGGAAGATACGGTGATTCGTATTAAAGGCGATCTGGTTTCTAAACCTTATATCGACATCACACTCAATCTGATGAAGACGTTTGGTGTTGAAATTGAAAATCAGCACTATCAACAATTTGTCGTAAAAGGGGGGCAGTCTTACCAGTCTCCGGGCACTTATTTGGTTGAAGGCGATGCATCTTCGGCTTCTTATTTCCTGGCAGCAGCAGCAATCAGAGGCGGCACTGTAAAAGTGACCGGCATTGGACGCAACAGTATGCAGGGTGATATTCGCTTTGCTGATGTTCTGGAAAAAATGGGCGCGACCATTTGCTGGGGCGATGATTATATTTCCTGCACGCGTGGTGAACTGAACGCCATTGATATGGATATGAACCATATTCCCGATGCGGCGATGACCATTGCCACCGCGGCGTTATTTGCAAAAGGCACCACCACGCTGCGCAATATCTATAACTGGCGTGTTAAAGAGACCGATCGCCTGTTTGCGATGGCAACAGAACTGCGTAAAGTCGGTGCGGAAGTCGAAGAGGGGCATGATTTCATTCGCATTACGCCACCGGAAAAACTGAAATTTGCTGAGATCGCCACTTATAATGATCACCGGATGGCGATGTGTTTCTCGCTGGTCGCATTATCAGATACGCCTGTGACGATTCTTGATCCAAAATGTACCGCTAAAACTTTTCCAGACTATTTCGAGCAATTGGCGCGGATAAGTCAACCCGGCTGAATGAATAACGGGCGATAACATAGACAATCCTTTCTTTTCAAAGACGTCGGCACATTGCCGGCGTTTTTTTTCGGACCTTGTGGGGTATTTTTATTAATGGTAGCGTTAATTATCAATGTAACTTGTTGATACATAATGTTTATATATAATTAATCAACGGATGATTCACATGAAGAATACTAAATTATTGCTGGCGATTGCGACCTCTGCAGCCTTACTGACAGGATGTCAGAATACGCACGGTATTAATACCGATTTGGCTATCAGCTCAGGTCTGAATGCTTATAAAGCCGCAACATTAAGCGATGCTGATGCTAAAGCAATCGCCAATCAGGGCTGTGTCGAAATGGACAGCGGCAATAAAGTGGCAAGCAAATCCAGCAAGTACGGGAAACGTCTGGCAAAAATCGCCAAAGCATTGGGTAACAATATTAATGGCACGCCAGTCAACTATAAGGTTTATATGACCAGCGACGTCAACGCATGGGCGATGGCGAACGGTTGTGTTCGTGTCTACAGTGGCCTGATGGACATGATGAACGACAACGAAATTGAAGGCGTTCTGGGCCATGAACTGGGCCACGTCGCGTTGGGTCACTCGCTGGCTGAAATGAAAGCTTCTTATGCGATCGTGGCCGCACGCGATGCCATTTCAGCTACCAGCGGTGTGGCTTCCCAGCTTTCCCGTTCACAATTAGGTGATATCGCAGAAGGCGCTATCAATGCTAAATACTCCCGTGATAAAGAATCCGAAGCAGATGATTTCTCTTTTGATCTGTTGAAGAAACGTGGCATCAGTACCCAGGGGCTGGTTGGTAGCTTTGAAAAACTGGCCAGCCTGGATGGCGGTCGCACCCAGTCCATGTTTGATTCTCACCCACCATCAACAGAGCGTGCGCAACACATCCGTGATCGTATCGCCTCTGGTAAGTAAATCATTGTCATCTTTCGGGCTGGTCTTCTGCCAGCCCGCTATAATTGCGCAATAAATCCCCATCTGAATACAGACAAAACTGGTTTTTGCACACAACGTTAACGATTTGTGGCGTCGGCGCGTATAATGCGCGCGGTTATGTTAACGGTACGCCTGTTTTAAGGAGATAAAGATGACGGCAATTGCCCCGGTTATTACCATTGATGGCCCAAGCGGTGCAGGGAAAGGCACCTTGTGTAAGGCTATGGCGGAAGCGTTGCAATGGCATCTGCTGGATTCGGGTGCAATTTATCGCGTACTGGCACTAGCGGCATTACATCACCATGTTGATGTTGCATCGGAAGATGCGCTGGTGCCGCTGGCATCCCATCTGGATGTACGTTTTGTGTCAACCAACGGTAATCTGGAAGTGATCCTCGAAGGGGAAGATGTCAGCGGCGAAATTCGTACTCAGGAAGTGGCGAATGCTGCTTCACAAGTCGCGGCATTCCCACGCGTTCGTGAAGCATTATTGCGTCGCCAACGCGCGTTTCGCGAATTACCAGGCCTGATTGCCGATGGCCGCGACATGGGAACGGTGGTATTCCCTGATGCGCCAGTGAAAATTTTCCTTGACGCCTCCTCGGAAGAACGTGCGCATCGCCGCATGCTACAGTTGCAGGAGAAGGGCTTTAGTGTTAACTTTGAGCGCCTTTTGGCCGAGATCAAAGAACGCGACGACCGCGATCGTAACCGAGCGGTAGCGCCACTGGTTCCGGCAGTCGATGCTTTAGTGTTGGATTCCACCACCTTAAGCATTGAGCAAGTGATTGAAAAAGCGCTACAATACGCGCGCCAGAAATTGGCTCTCGCATAAGCGACCGAATTTGCAGTACCCCCGTTGCAATGGAATGACAGCGGGTATGTTAAACAACCCCATCCGGCATGGAGCCAGGTGGACGTTAAATATAAACCTGAAGATTAAACATGACTGAATCTTTTGCTCAACTCTTTGAAGAGTCCTTAAAAGAAATCGAAACCCGCCCGGGTTCTATCGTTCGTGGCGTTGTTGTTGCTATCGACAAAGACGTAGTACTGGTTGACGCTGGTCTGAAATCTGAGTCCGCCATCCCGGCTGAGCAGTTCAAAAACGCCCAGGGCGAGCTGGAAATCCAGGTAGGTGACGAAGTTGACGTTGCTCTGGACGCAGTAGAAGACGGCTTCGGTGAAACTCTGCTGTCCCGTGAGAAAGCTAAACGTCACGAAGCCTGGATCACGCTGGAAAAAGCTTACGAAGATGCTGAAACTGTTACCGGTGTTATCAACGGCAAAGTTAAGGGCGGCTTCACTGTTGAGCTGAACGGTATTCGTGCGTTCCTGCCAGGTTCTCTGGTAGACGTTCGTCCGGTGCGTGACACTCTGCACCTGGAAGGCAAAGAGCTTGAATTCAAAGTAATCAAGCTGGATCAGAAGCGCAACAACGTTGTTGTTTCTCGTCGTGCCGTTATCGAATCCGAAAACAGCGCAGAGCGCGATCAGCTGCTGGAAAACCTGCAGGAAGGCATGGAAGTTAAAGGTATCGTTAAGAACCTCACTGACTACGGTGCATTCGTTGATCTGGGCGGCGTTGACGGCCTGCTGCACATCACTGACATGGCCTGGAAACGCGTTAAGCATCCGAGCGAAATCGTCAACGTGGGCGACGAAATCACTGTTAAAGTGCTGAAGTTCGACCGCGAACGTACCCGTGTATCCCTGGGCCTGAAACAGCTGGGCGAAGATCCGTGGGTAGCTATCGCTAAACGTTATCCGGAAGGTACCAAACTGACTGGTCGCGTGACCAACCTGACCGACTACGGCTGCTTCGTTGAAATCGAAGAAGGCGTTGAAGGCCTGGTACACGTTTCCGAAATGGATTGGACCAACAAAAACATCCACCCGTCCAAAGTTGTTAACGTTGGCGATGTAGTGGAAGTTATGGTTCTGGATATCGACGAAGAACGTCGTCGTATCTCCCTGGGTCTGAAACAGTGCAAAGCTAACCCGTGGCAGCAGTTCGCGGAAACCCACAACAAGGGCGACCGTGTTGAAGGTAAAATCAAGTCTATCACTGACTTCGGTATCTTCATCGGCCTGGATGGCGGCATCGACGGCCTGGTTCACCTGTCTGACATCTCCTGGAACGTTGCAGGCGAAGAAGCAGTTCGTGAATACAAAAAAGGCGACGAAATCGCTGCAGTTGTTCTGCAGGTTGACGCAGAACGTGAACGTATCTCCCTGGGCGTTAAACAGCTCGCAGAAGATCCGTTCAACAACTGGGTTGCTCTGAACAAGAAAGGCGCTATCGTAACCGGTAAAGTAACTGCAGTTGACGCTAAAGGCGCAACCGTAGAACTGGCTGACGGCGTTGAAGGTTACCTGCGTGCTTCTGAAGCATCCCGTGACCGCGTTGAAGACGCTACCCTGGTTCTGAGCGTTGGCGACGAAGTTGAAGCTAAATTCACCGGCGTTGATCGTAAAAACCGCGCAATCAGCCTGTCTGTTCGTGCGAAAGACGAAGCTGACGAGAAAGATGCAATCGCAACTGTTAACAAACAGGAAGATGCAAACTTCTCCAACAACGCAATGGCTGAAGCTTTCAAAGCAGCTAAAGGCGAGTAATTCTCTGACTCTTCGGGATTTTTATTCCGAAGTTTGTTGAGTTTACTTGACAGATTGCAGGTTTCGTCCTGTAATCAAGCACTAAGGGCGGCTACGGCCGCCCTTAATCAATGCAGCAACAGCAGCCGCTTAATTTGCCTTTAAGGAACCGGAGGAATCATGACCAAGTCAGAATTGATAGAAAGACTTGCCACCCAGCAATCGCACATTCCCGCCAAGACGGTTGAAGATGCAGTAAAAGAGATGCTGGAGCATATGGCCTCGACTCTTGCGCAGGGCGAGCGTATTGAAATCCGCGGTTTCGGCAGTTTCTCTTTGCACTACCGCGCACCACGTACCGGACGTAATCCGAAGACTGGCGATAAAGTAGAACTGGAAGGAAAATACGTTCCTCACTTTAAACCAGGTAAAGAACTGCGCGATCGCGCCAATATTTACGGTTAAGTTTTTACTCAAACTTGAACGCGAGAAAAGCACCTGTCGGGTGCTTTTTTCATTTCTCTAATCTGGAACTGGAAGCTGCCTCGCAGAGTTTTGAGCAGTTTTCACCCTATCGTTAAATTCTTCTGAACGTGCCTCGGGGAACGCAAAACTCCCACCAGACAACCGTTCAACAAAGTTGCACACTTTCTATAAACAGGGAGGGTGCATGAAAATAACGACAGTCGGCGTATGCATAATTTGCGGAATTTTTCCGTTGCTGATTTTGCCCCAATTGCCTGGGACAGTAACCCTTGCGTTTCTGACTATCTTCGCCTGTGTACTGGCATTTATCCCTGTTAAAACCGTCCGTTATATCGTGCTGACGTTGCTGTTTTTCGTTTGGGGCATATTAGCAGCAAAGCAAATTTTGTGGGCAGGAGAAACCTTAACTGGCGCGACGCAGGATGCAATTGTTGAGATCATTGCTACTGACGGCATGACCACTCATTACGGTCAAATTACTCATCTACAAGGTCGACGTATATTCCCTGCGCCAGGCCTCGTACTGTATGGCGAATATCTTCCGCAAGCGGTTTGTGCCGGACAAGTATGGTCAATGAAACTCAAAGTTCGTGCAGTTCATGGTCAACTTAATGATGGCGGCTTTGATAGCCAGCGTTATGCCATTGCCCAGCATCAACCGCTCACCGGCCGTTTTCTGCAGGCAAGTGTCATTGAACCGAATTGTAGCCTGCGTGCACAGTATCTGGCGTCACTACAAACAACGCTGCAACCCTATATGTGGAACGCGGTTATTCTTGGATTAGGTATGGGGGAACGGTTATCCGTCCCCAAAGAAATCAAAAATATCATGCGTGATACTGGAACGGCGCATTTAATGGCAATATCAGGATTGCACATCGCTTTTGCGGCGTTGCTGGCTGCAGGACTCATTCGCGGTGGGCAAGTTTTTCTGCCTGGGTGCTGGATCCACTGGCAAATGCCATTAATTGGTGGAATCTGCTGTGCTGCTTTTTATGCCTGGCTTACGGGAATGCAACCTCCTGCATTGCGTACCGTGGTGGCGCTTGCCATTTGGGGAATGCTTAAGTTAAGTGGACGACAATGGAGTGGCTGGGATGTATGGATATGTTGTCTGGCGGCAATTTTGCTGATGGATCCTGTTGCCATTCTCTCGCAAAGTTTATGGCTCTCTGCCGCTGCGGTCGCGGCACTGATTTTTTGGTATCAGTGGTTTCCCTGTCCGGAGTGGCAGCTGCCGCCGGTATTGCGCGTGGTTGTTTCCCTCATCCATCTGCAACTGGGAATCACCCTCCTGCTTATGCCCGTGCAAATTGTCATATTTCATGGCATTAGTCTGACCTCGTTTATTGCAAATCTTTTTGCAATTCCCCTGGTGACATTTATCACGGTTCCGTTGATTCTCGCCGCGATGGTTGTGCATTTAAGCGGGCCGTTTATTCTGGAACAAGGGTTATGGTTTCTTGCCGACCGGTCTTTGGCTTTACTTTTCTGGGGGTTAAAGAGTTTGCCGGAAGGGTGGATCAACATTGCTGAACGTTGGCAATGGCTAACATTTTCCCCATGGTTCTTACTGGTGGTATGGCGATTAAACGCCTGGCGAACGTTGCCAGCAATGTGTGTGGCTGTAGGCTTGCTGATGTGCTTGCCGCTGTGGCAAAAACCTCGACCTGACGAGTGGCAAGTGTACATGCTTGATGTCGGGCAAGGGCTGGCAATGGTCATTGCGCGAAACGGCAAAGCGATTCTCTATGACACGGGACTGGCCTGGCCCGAAGGGGATAGTGGGCAACAACTGATTATCCCCTGGCTCCACTGGCATAATCTTGAACCGGAAGGCGTTATTTTGAGTCATGAACATCTGGATCACCGGGGAGGGCTGGACTCAATATTGCACACATGGCCGATGTTATGGATCCGAAGTCCGTTAAACTGGGAACATCATCAGCCCTGTGTGCGTGGTGAAGCGTGGCAATGGCAAGGATTGCGTTTCAGCGCGCACTGGCCTTTACAAGGTAGCAACGATAAAGGAAATAACCATTCCTGTGTGGTTAAGATTGATGACGGGACGAATAGCATTCTTCTAACCGGTGATATTGAAGCCCCCGCTGAACAAAAGATGCTAAGCCGTTACTGGCAGCAAATGCAGGCAACATTACTTCAGGTACCTCACCATGGCAGTAATACCTCATCATCGTTGCCATTAATTCAGCGAGTGAATGGAAAAGTGGCACTCGCATCGGCATCGCGCTATAACGCATGGCGACTGCCCTCAAGCAAAGTTAAACATCGCTATCAACAACAGGGTTATAAGTGGCTTGATACTCCACATCAGGGTCAAATAACGGTCAATTTTTCAGCGCAAGGCTGGCGGATTAGCAGCCTCAGAGAGCAAATTTTACCTCGTTGGTATCATCAGTGGTTTGGCGTGCCAGTGGATAACGGGTAGAATATGCGGCTATTTCAACAAATGCTGGTTTTTTGAATGCATAACGACAAAGATCTCTCTACGTGGCAGACGTTCCGCCGACTGTGGCCAACCATTGCGCCTTTTAAAGCGGGTCTGATCGTGGCGGGCGTAGCGTTAATCCTCAACGCAGCCAGCGATACCTTCATGTTATCGCTCCTTAAGCCACTTCTTGATGATGGCTTTGGTAAAACAGATCGCTCCGTGCTGATGTGGATGCCGCTGGTGGTGATCGGGCTGATGATTTTACGTGGTATCACCAGCTATATCTCCAGCTACTGTATCTCCTGGGTATCAGGAAAGGTGGTAATGACTATGCGTCGCCGCCTGTTTGGTCACATGATGGGAATGCCGGTTTCATTCTTTGACAAACAGTCAACGGGTACGCTGTTGTCACGTATCACCTACGATTCCGAACAGGTCGCTTCTTCTTCTTCCGGCGCACTGATTACTGTTGTGCGTGAAGGTGCGTCGATCATCGGCCTGTTCATCATGATGTTCTATTACAGTTGGCAACTGTCGATCATTTTGATTGTGCTGGCACCGATTGTTTCGATTGCGATTCGCGTTGTATCGAAGCGTTTTCGCAACATCAGTAAAAACATGCAGAACACCATGGGGCAGGTGACCACCAGCGCCGAACAAATGCTGAAAGGCCATAAAGAAGTATTGATTTTCGGTGGTCAGGAAGTGGAAACGAAACGCTTCGATAAAGTCAGTAACCGAATGCGTCTTCAGGGGATGAAAATGGTTTCAGCCTCTTCTATCTCTGATCCGATCATTCAGCTGATCGCCTCTTTGGCGCTGGCGTTTGTTCTGTATGCAGCAAGCTTCCCAAGTGTCATGGATAGCCTGACTGCCGGTACGATTACCGTTGTTTTCTCTTCAATGATTGCACTTATGCGTCCGCTGAAATCGCTGACCAACGTTAACGCCCAGTTCCAGCGTGGTATGGCGGCTTGTCAGACGCTGTTTACCATTCTGGACAGTGAGCAGGAGAAAGACGAAGGTAAGCGCGTGATCGAGCGTGCAACTGGCGACGTGGAATTTCGCAATGTCACCTTTACTTATCCAGGACGTGACGTGCCCGCATTGCGTAACATCAACCTGAAAATTCCGGCAGGGAAGACGGTTGCTCTGGTTGGACGATCTGGTTCAGGTAAATCAACCATCGCCAGCCTAATCACACGTTTTTACGATATTGATGAAGGCGAAATCCTGATGGATGGTCACGATCTGCGCGAGTATACCCTGGCGTCATTACGTAACCAGGTTGCTCTGGTGTCGCAGAATGTCCATCTGTTTAACGATACGGTTGCCAACAACATTGCTTACGCAAGGACTGAACAGTACAGCCGTGAGCAAATTGAAGAAGCTGCGCGTATGGCCTACGCCATGGACTTCATCAATAAGATGGATAACGGTCTCGATACAGTCATTGGTGAAAACGGCGTGTTGCTCTCTGGCGGTCAGCGTCAGCGTATTGCTATCGCTCGAGCCTTGTTGCGTGATAGCCCGATACTGATTCTGGACGAAGCTACCTCGGCGTTGGATACCGAATCCGAACGTGCGATTCAGGCGGCACTGGATGAGTTGCAGAAAAACCGTACCTCTCTGGTGATTGCCCACCGCTTGTCTACCATTGAAAAGGCAGACGAAATCGTGGTTGTCGAGGATGGTGTCATTGTGGAACGCGGTACGCATAACGATTTGCTTGAGCACCGTGGCGTTTACGCGCAACTTCACAAAATGCAGTTTGGCCAATGATCGAAAAAATCTGGTCTGGTGAATCCCCTTTATGGCGGCTATTGCTGCCACTCTCCTGGTTGTATGGCCTGGTGAGTGGCGCGATCCGTCTTTGCTATAAACTAAAACTGAAGCGCGCCTGGCGTGCCCCCATACCGGTTGTCGTGGTTGGTAATCTCACCGCAGGCGGCAACGGAAAAACCCCGGTCGTTGTCTGGCTGGTGGAACAGCTGCAACAGCGCGGTATTCGCGTGGGGGTTGTATCGCGGGGATATGGTGGTAAGGCTGAATCTTATCCGCTGTTATTGTCGGCAGATACCACCACAGCACAGGCGGGTGATGAACCTGTGTTGATTTATCAACGCACTGGCGCACCTGTTGCGGTTTCTCCCGTGCGTTCTGACGCGGTAAATGCCATTCTGGCGCAACACCCTGATGTGCAGATCATCGTAACCGACGATGGTTTACAGCATTATCGTCTGGCGCGTGATGTGGAAATTGTCGTTATTGATGGTGTGCGTCGCTTTGGCAATGGCTGGTGGTTGCCGGCGGGGCCAATGCGTGAGCGAGCGGGGCGCTTAAAGTCGGTTGATGCGGTAATCGTCAACGGCGGTGTCCCCCGCAGCGGTGAAATCCCCATGCATCTGCTGCCGGGTCAGGCGGTGAATTTACGTACCGGTACTCGTTGTGACGTTGCTCAGCTTGAACATGTAGTGGCGATGGCGGGGATTGGACATCCGCCGCGCTTTTTTGCCACGCTGAAGATGTGTGGCGTACAACCGGAAAAATGTGTACCGCTGGCCGATCATCAGTCTTTGAATCATGCGGATGTCAGCGCGTTGGTAAGCGCCGGGCAAACGCTGGTAATGACTGAAAAAGATGCGGTGAAATGCCGGGCCTTTGCAGAAGAAAATTGGTGGTATTTGCCTGTAGACGCACAGCTTTCAGGTGATGAACCAGCGAAACTGCTTGCGCAACTAACCTCGCTGGCTTCTGGCAACTAGTTACGCCGCGGCAGCGTTCGATTGATGGAGTCATGAATGTCGCTGCCGCACCTCTCTCTTGCTGATGCGCGTAATCTTCACCTCGCCGCGCAAGGCCTGTTAAACAAACCCCGCCGTCGAGCGTCGTTGGAGGATATTCCGGCAACGATCTCCCGCATGTCCTTGCTGCAAATCGATACCATTAATATTGTTGCCCGTAGCCCATATCTGGTGCTTTTCAGTCGTCTGGGAAATTATCCTGCCCAGTGGCTGGATGAGTCTCTGGCGCGTGGCGAATTAATGGAATACTGGGCGCATGAAGCCTGCTTTATGCCGCGTAGCGATTTTCGTCTTATTCGCCACCGCATGCTGGCACCTGAAAAAATGGGCTGGAAATACAAAGACGCCTGGATGCAGGAACATGCGGCGGAAATTGCACAGTTAATTCAGCATATTCATGATAAGGGGCCGGTACGTTCAGCCGATTTCGAGCATCCTCGTAAAGGGGCGAGCGGCTGGTGGGAGTGGAAGCCGCATAAACGACATCTGGAAGGTTTATTTACTGCCGGAAAGGTGATGGTGATTGAACGGCGCAACTTCCAGCGCGTTTATGATTTAACTCACCGTGTCATGCCTGACTGGGATGATGAGCGCGATCTCGTTTCGCAAGCAGAAGCAGAAATCATCATGCTGGATAACAGTGCGCGTAGCCTGGGCATATTCCGCGAACAGTGGCTGGCAGATTACTATCGGCTGAAACGTCCGGCACTGGCGGCTTGGCGCGAAGCGAGGGCTGAACTGCAGCAAATCATTGCTGTGCATGTTGAAAAATTGGGCAATCTTTGGCTGCATGCTGATTTGCTGCCGCTACTCGAGCGTGCGCTCGCCGGAAAGCTCACTGCAACGCACAGCGCGGTACTTTCGCCTTTTGATCCTGTTGTCTGGGATCGCAAACGCGCAGAGCAGCTTTTTGATTTTAGCTACCGGCTGGAGTGCTATACCCCAGCGCCGAAACGCCAGTATGGCTATTTTGTTCTGCCGTTATTACATCGTGGGCAATTAGTTGGGCGAATGGATGCCAAAATGCATCGCCAGACAGGCATCCTTGAAGTTATCTCTCTGTGGTTACAGGAAGGCATTAAACCAACGACAACGCTGCAAAAAGGGTTACGTCAGGCGATTACTGATTTCGCTAACTGGCAGCAGGCAACGCGGGTGACATTAGGACGCTGCCCGCAAGGCCTCTTTACTGATTGCCGCACCGGCTGGGAAATAGACCCCGTCGCATAAATGATTATGATAAGATTTATGCATTCATAACCCGATCCATCTGGAGGAACTATGGATCATCGTCTGCCTGAAATCATTGCCTGCCCGGTTTGCAACGGAAAACTTTGGTATAACCAGGAAAAACAAGAACTTATTTGCAAACTGGACAACCTGGCTTTCCCGCTGCGCGATGGTATTCCAGTGTTGCTGGAAACGGAAGCCCGCGTGCTGACTGCTGATGAGAGTAAATCATGAGTTTTGTGGTCATTATTCCCGCGCGCTACGCGTCCACGCGTCTGCCCGGTAAACCATTGGTTGATATTAACGGCAAACCCATGATTGTTCATGTTCTTGAACGCGCGCGCGAATCAGGTGCCGAGCGCATCATCGTGGCAACCGATCATGAGGATGTTGCCCGCGCTGTTGAAGCCGCTGGCGGTGAAGTATGTATGACGCGCGCCGATCATCAGTCAGGAACAGAACGTCTGGCGGAAGTTGTCGAAAAATGCGCATTCAGCGACGACACGGTGATCGTTAATGTGCAGGGGGATGAACCGATGATCCCTGCGACAATCATTCGTCAGGTTGCTGATAATCTCGCCCAGCGTCAGGTGGGTATGGCGACTCTGGCGGTGCCAATCCACAATGCGGAGGAAGCGTTTAACCCGAATGCGGTGAAAGTGGTCCTCGACGCTGAAGGGTATGCACTGTACTTCTCTCGCGCCACCATTCCTTGGGATCGTGATCGTTTTGCAAAAGGCCTTGAAACCGTTGGCGATAACTTCCTGCGTCATCTTGGTATTTATGGCTACCGTGCAGGCTTTATCCGTCGTTACGTCAACTGGCAGCCAAGTCCGTTAGAACACATCGAAATGTTAGAGCAGCTTCGTGTTCTGTGGTACGGCGAAAAAATCCATGTTGCTGTCGCCCAGGAAGTTCCTGGCACAGGTGTGGATACCCCTGAAGATCTCGAGCGCGTTCGCGCTGAAATGCGCTAATTTCACTTCACGACACTCCAGCCAATTTTGGGAGGAGTGTCGTACCGTTACGATTTTCCTCAATTTTTCTTTTCAACAATTGATCTCATTCAGGTGACATCTTTTATATTGGCGCTCATTATGAAAGCAGTAGCTTTTATGAGGGTAATCTGAATGGAACAGCTGCGTGCCGAATTAAGCCATTTACTGGGCGAAAAACTCAGTCGTATTGAGTGCGTCAATGAAAAAGCGGATACGGCGTTGTGGGCTTTGTATGACAGCCAGGGAAACCCAATGCCGTTAATGGCAAGAAGCTTTAGTACGCCCGGAAAAGCCCGACAACTGGCATGGAAAACCACCATGCTGGCAAGAAGTGGGACTGTCCGTATGCCGACTATTTATGGTGTGATGACGCATGAAGAACACCCCGGCCCCGATGTCCTGCTACTGGAGCGAATGCGTGGTGTTTCGGTGGAGGCACCAGCCCGAACACCAGAACGCTGGGAACAACTCAAAGATCAAATCGTTGAAGCCTTACTGGCCTGGCACCGTCAGGACAGTCGCGGTTGCGTCGGCGCGGTCGACAATACTCAGGAAAATTTCTGGCCCTCATGGTACCGGCAACATGTTGAAGTGCTATGGACCACGCTCAATCAGTTCAATAACACCGGTCTAACGATGCAGGATAAGCGGATCCTGTTTCGCACTCGCGAATGTCTCCCGGCATTATTTGAAGGCTTTAACGACAATTGTGTACTGATTCACGGTAACTTCTGTTTACGTAGCATGCTGAAAGATTCGCGCAGCGATCAGTTACTGGCGATGGTCGGACCGGGACTAATGCTTTGGGCACCGCGAGAATACGAACTGTTCCGACTAATGGATAATTCTCTGGCGGAAGATTTGCTCTGGAGTTATCTGCAACGCGCGCCAGTGGCGGAGTCGTTCATCTGGCGGCGTTGGTTGTATGTGTTATGGGATGAAGTTGCGCAACTGGTCAACACCGGACGATTTAGTCGGCGTAACTTCGATCTGGCATCAAAATCACTCTTGCCGTGGCTCGCCTGACGAACCTTTTAGCCACTGCCAGATGCGGCCAAGCGTTTCATAGCCAACACGATCGCTATGCATCAACCAAACCGGAGAAGGGATTGCCCGTTCCCACGGATTAAGCGGCGAGTCGATGGCCAACTGATTCGCCGGGGCTGGCAGCGGATTTAGCCCTTCCTGCTGAAAAAAGATCATCGCCCGCGGCAGATGTGATGCGGAGGTCACCAGCAGGAAAGGGGCGTCACCAATTGCCTGTTTCACTGCCGCAGCTTCTTCTTCGGTATCTTTTGGCAAATCCAGAGTGATAATTTGCTCGCACGGCACGCCCAGCGATTGCGCAACTCTTGCACCTACTTCGGCTGTACTCACCGTATTGGTTTTTGCTACGCCTCCCGTGAAGATCAGTTTTGATCCCGGATTTTCGCGCCATAAGCGAATACCTTCATTCAGGCGGGGCAGACTGTTATTGATTAAATTCGAGCTTGGTGCCCACTGCGGGTTCCAGGTATAACCACCTCCGAGCACCACGATATAGTCCACTTTTTGCGAATTATTCCATGTCGGATAGGTGCTTTCGATGGGACGCAGCAGGCGGTCGGCTACCGGTTGCAAACTCAATAACAAGAGCGCCAGCCACCCAATGCTAATAAAAATCTTCCCGGTTTTTTGAAAACGGCTAAACCACAGCAGCGCCAGGCCAGCGCCAATAATCAACAACATCAGCGGAAGTGGCAGCAACATATTGCCAATCACTTTTTTCAGTGTAAAAAGCATCCTTTCTGGTTCCTTTTTTGACCATATAGCAAGGGATCGCCAGCGATATTACACCAGACGGGTTCATTCTCGCCGTGGCTGTGACAAAATAGCGTCTTTATCAGAAAACGTCTTAGCCAACCGGTGGAGAAAGCAATGCAGGATCGCAATTTTGATGATATTGCGGAAAAGTTTTCCCGTAACATTTACGGCACCACCAAAGGGCAGCTTCGACAGGCTATTCTGTGGCAGGATCTCGATCGCGTGCTGGCGGAAATGGGCCCGCAAAAACTGCGTGTGCTGGATGCTGGCGGCGGAGAAGGGCAGACCGCAATCAAAATGGCCGAGCGCGGGCATCAGGTCATTTTATGCGATCTTTCTGCGCAGATGATCGACCGCGCAAAACAGGCGGCAGAAGCAAAAGGTGTGAGCGACGACATGCAATTTATACATTGCGCCGCTCAGGATGTTGCTTCGCATTTGGAAACGCCCGTTGATCTGATATTGTTCCATGCGGTGCTGGAGTGGGTGGCCGATCCCCGCAGCGTATTACAGACCCTGTGGTCAGTTTTGCGTCCAGGCGGTGTGTTGTCGTTAATGTTCTACAATGCGCATGGTTTGTTGATGCATAACATGGTCGCCGGGAATTTTGATTACGTGCAGGCGGGAATGCCGAAAAAGAAAAAACGGACGCTTTCGCCAGATTATCCACGCGACCCGGCGCAGGTTTATCTGTGGCTGGAAGAAGCTGGTTGGCAAATTATGGGTAAGACAGGCGTTCGCGTGTTTCATGATTATCTGCGCGAGAAGCACCAGCAGCGCGACTGCTATGAAGCATTACTTGAATTAGAAACGCGTTATTGCCGTCAGGAACCGTATATTACCCTGGGGCGTTATATTCATGTCACCGCGCGCAAACCGCAGAGCAAGGATAAAGTATGAGTGAATTTTCCCAGACAGTCCCCGAACTGGTTGCCTGGGCCAGAAAAAATGACTTCTCCATCTCGCTGCCGGTAGACCGACTCTCTTTTCTGCTGGCGGTTGCCACGCTGAACGGCGAGCGTCTGGATGGTGAGATGAGTGAAGGCGAGCTGGTGGATGCATTCCGCCATGTGAGTGATGCGTTTGAGCAAACCAGCGAAACCATCGGCGTGCGCGCCAACAACGCGATCAACGACATGGTGCGTCAACGTCTGCTGAACCGCTTTACCAGCGAGCAGGCGGAAGGGAACGCAATTTACCGTCTGACGCCGCTCGGCATCGGCATCACTGACTATTACATTCGTCAGCGCGAGTTTTCTACGCTGCGTCTTTCTATGCAGTTGTCGATTGTGGCGGGTGAGCTAAAACGCGCAGCAGATGCCGCCGAAGAGGGCGGTGATGAATTTCACTGGCACCGTAATGTCTATGCGCCACTGAAATATTCGGTAGCAGAAATTTTCGACAGTATTGACCTGACGCAACGTCTGATGGACGAACAGCAGCAGCAGGTGAAAGATGATATCGCCCAGTTGTTGAACAAAGACTGGCGGGCGGCGATCTCCAGCTGTGAATTGTTGCTTTCAGAAACTTCCGGAACGCTGCGTGAATTGCAGGATACGCTGGAAGCGGCAGGCGACAAATTGCAGGCTAATCTGTTGCGCATTCAGGATGCGACGATGACCCATGACGATCTGCATTTTGTCGATCGTCTGGTGTTCGATCTGCAGAGCAAACTTGACCGTATTATCAGTTGGGGCCAGCAATCCATCGACTTGTGGATTGGCTACGACCGCCACGTACACAAATTTATCCGTACCGCAATCGATATGGATAAAAACCGCGTCTTTGCTCAGCGGTTACGTCAGTCGGTACAAACCTATTTTGATGAGCCGTGGGCGCTAACTTATGCCAATGCCGATCGTCTGCTGGATATGCGTGACGAAGAGATGGTACTGCGCGATGAAGAAGTGACTGGGGAACTTCCTGAGGATCTGGAGTACGAAGAGTTTAACGAGATCCGCGAACAGCTGGCGGCGATCATCGAAGAACAACTTGCCGTGTACAAAACCAGACAAGTGCCGCTGGATCTTGGTCTGGTGGTACGCGAATATCTGTCACAGTATCCGCGTGCACGTCACTTTGACGTTGCGCGCATTGTTATTGATCAGGCGGTACGTCTTGGCGTAGCGCAAGCAGATTTCACCGGACTGCCAGCGAAATGGCAGCCGATTAATGATTACGGAGCCAAGGTACAGGCGCATGTCATCGACAAATATTGAACAAGTGATGCCGGTTAAGCTGGCGCAGGCGCTGGCGAATCCGTTATTTCCGGCGCTGGATAGCGCCTTACGTTCAGGCCGCCATATTGGCCTCGACGAACTGGATAATCATGCATTCCTGATGGATTTTCAGGAATATCTGGAAGAGTTTTACGCGCGTTATAACGTTGAGCTTATTCGTGCACCGGAAGGGTTCTTCTATCTACGCCCACGTTCCACCACGCTGATCCCTCGTTCCGTCTTGTCGGAACTGGATATGATGGTCGGGAAAATCCTCTGTTATCTCTATCTCAGCCCGGAACGGCTGGCGAATGAGGGGATTTTTACTCAACAGGAACTGTACGACGAACTGCTCACCCTGGCCGATGAAGCGAAACTGCTGAAACTGGTGAACAACCGTTCAACCGGTTCAGACGTTGACCGTCAGAAGTTGCAGGAAAAAGTACGTTCTTCGCTCAACCGTCTGCGTCGTTTAGGCATGGTGTGGTTTATGGGCCACGACAGCAGCAAGTTCCGCATTACCGAATCGGTGTTCCGCTTCGGAGCCGATGTGCGTGCTGGCGACGATCCCCGTGAAGCACAGCGTCGCCTGATTCGTGACGGCGAAGCAATGCCGATTGAAAATCATCTGCAACTCAACGATGAAACCGAAGAGAGTCAGCCAGATAGCGGAGAGGAAGAATAATGATTGAACGCGGTAAATTTCGCTCACTGACGCTGATTAACTGGAACGGCTTTTTTGCCCGAACTTTTGACCTTGACGAGCTGGTCACGACGCTTTCTGGCGGTAACGGGGCGGGTAAATCCACCACCATGGCGGCGTTCGTTACGGCGCTTATCCCCGATCTGACCCTGCTGCATTTCCGTAACACTACGGAAGCCGGGGCCACCAGCGGTTCGCGCGATAAAGGTCTGCACGGTAAGCTGAAAGCGGGTGTCTGTTATTCGATGCTCGACACCATTAACTCGCGCCACCAGCGTGTAGTGGTCGGTGTGCGTCTGCAACAGGTTGCCGGACGCGATCGTAAAGTGGATATCAAACCATTTGCCATTCAGGGCCTGCCGATGTCGGTGCAGCCGACACAACTGGTGACCGAAACTCTGAACGAACGCCAGGCGCGCGTGCTGCCGCTTAACGAGCTGAAAGACAAGCTCGAGGCGATGGAAGGCGTGCAGTTTAAACAGTTCAACTCCATTACCGATTACCACTCGCTGATGTTCGATCTGGGCATCATCGCGCGTCGTCTGCGCTCAGCGTCTGACCGTAGTAAATTCTATCGTCTGATCGAAGCCTCGCTGTATGGCGGGATCTCCAGCGCCATTACTCGTTCTCTGCGCGACTACCTGTTGCCGGAAAACAGTGGGGTGCGGAAAGCGTTCCAGGACATGGAAGCGGCGCTGCGTGAAAACCGCATGACGCTGGAAGCGATTCGTGTCACCCAGTCGGACCGTGACCTGTTTAAGCATCTGATCAGCGAAGCCACCAACTACGTGGCGGCGGACTACATGCGTCACGCCAACGAGCGCCGTGTTCATCTCGATAAGGCCCTGGAGTTTCGTCGCGAGCTACATACTTCGCGTCAGCAACTGGCGGCTGAGCAGTACAAACACGTCGATATGGCGCGTGAGCTGGCAGAGCACAACGGTGCCGAAGGCGATCTGGAAGCGGATTATCAGGCGGCCAGCGATCACCTGAACCTGGTGCAAACCGCACTGCGTCAGCAGGAGAAGATCGAACGCTACGAAGCGGATCTCGATGAGCTGCAGATCCGTCTGGAAGAGCAAAACGAAGTGGTGGCAGAAGCCATCGAACGCCAGGAAGAGAACGAGGCTCGTGCGGAAGCTGCCGAACTGGAAGTGGACGAGCTGAAAAGCCAGCTTGCTGACTACCAGCAGGCGCTGGACGTCCAGCAAACGCGCGCGATCCAGTATAACCAGGCGATTGCTGCGCTTAATCGTGCCAAAGAACTGTGCCATCTGCCGGACTTAACCGCCGACAGCGCTGCCGAATGGCTGGAAACCTTCCAGGCGAAAGAGCTGGAAGCGACCGAAAAAATGCTCTCTCTTGAGCAGAAAATGAGCATGGCGCAAACCGCGCACAGCCAGTTTGAGCAGGCTTATCAGCTGGTGGTGGCAATCAACGGCCCGCTGGCGCGTAACGAGGCGTGGGATGTCGCTCGCGAACTATTGCGCGAAGGGGTCGATCAGCGTCACCTGGCAGAGCAGGTTCAGCCGTTGCGGATGCGCTTAAGCGAACTGGAACAGCGTCTGCGTGAGCAGCAAGAAGCTGAGCGTCTGCTGGCAGATTTCTGCAAACGTCAGGGCAAGAATTTTGATATTGATGAACTGGAAGCTCTGCATCAGGAGCTGGAAGCACGCATTGCCTCTCTTTCCGATAGCGTCTCTAACGCCCGAGAAGAGCGGATGGCACTGCGCCAGGAGCAGGAACAGCTGCAGTCTCGCATTCAGAGTTTGATGCAGCGTGCGCCGGTTTGGCTGGCAGCGCAAAACAGTCTCAACCAGTTGAGCGAACAGTGCGGCGAAGAGTTCACCTCCAGCCAGGATGTCACCGAATTTCTGCAACAGTTGCTGGAGCGCGAGCGCGAGGCAATTGTTGAACGCGATGAAGTAGGCGCGCGCAAAAACGCCGTCGATGAAGAGATCGAACGTTTAAGCCAGCCAGGTGGTTCTGAAGATCAGCGTCTGAACGCGCTGGCGGAGCGTTTTGGTGGTGTGCTGCTGTCAGAAATTTATGACGACGTTAGCCTGGAAGATGCGCCGTACTTCTCAGCACTGTATGGCCCGTCACGCCACGCCATCGTGGTGCCAGATCTGTCACAGGTAACCGAACACCTGGAAGGCTTGACCGATTGCCCGGAAGATCTCTATTTGATCGAAGGGGATCCGCAGTCATTCGATGACAGCGTGTTCAGCGTTGATGAGCTGGAAAAAGCGGTGGTGGTGAAAATCGCCGATCGTCAGTGGCGTTATTCACGTTTCCCGGAAGTGCCGCTGTTTGGTCGTGCTGCGCGTGAAAGCCGTATTGAAAGCCTCCATGCCGAGCGTGAAGTGCTTTCCGAACGCTTCGCCACGCTCTCCTTTGATGTACAGAAAACCCAGCGTCTGCATCAGGCGTTCAGCCGCTTTATCGGCAGTCATCTGGCGGTGGCGTTTGAGTCTGACCCGGAAGCAGAAATCCGTCAACTGAACAGCCGTCGCGTCGAACTGGAACGGGCGTTGAGTAATCATGAAAATGATAACCAGCAGCAGCGTATTCAGTTTGAGCAGGCGAAAGAGGGCGTTACGGCGCTGAACCGCATTCTGCCGCGTCTCAACCTGTTGGCTGATGACAGCCTGGCGGATCGCGTCGATGAAATCCGCGAACGTCTGGATGAAGCCCAGGAAGCCGCGCGTTTTGTTCAGCAGTTTGGCAATCAACTGGCGAAACTGGAACCGATCGTTTCGGTATTGCAGAGCGACCCGGAACAGTTCGAACAGTTAAAAGAAGATTACGCGTACTCTCAGCAGATGCAGCGCGATGCCCGTCAGCAGGCGTTTGCCCTGACGGAAGTGGTGCAGCGTCGTGCGCACTTTAGCTACTCTGACTCGGCAGAAATGCTTAGCGGTAACAGCGATCTCAACGAAAAACTGCGTGAACGTCTGGAACAGGCGGAAGCGGAGCGTACCCGCGCTCGTGAAGCGTTGCGCGGACACGCAGTGCAGTTGAATCAGTACAACCAGGTGCTGGCTTCGCTGAAAAGTTCGTATGACACCAAAAAAGAGCTACTTAACGATCTGCAACGTGAATTGCAGGATATCGGCGTGCGTGCTGATAGCGGGGCAGAAGAGCGGGCACGTATTCGCCGTGACGAGTTGCACGCGCAACTGAGCAATAACCGTTCACGACGCAATCAACTGGAAAAAGCGCTTACATTCTGCGAAGCGGAGATGGACAACCTGACCCGTAAACTGCGCAAGCTGGAGCGGGATTACTTTGAGATGCGCGAGCAGGTAGTGACCGCCAAAGCGGGCTGGTGTGCGGTGATGCGCATGGTGAAAGATAATGGCGTTGAGCGTCGCTTACACCGTCGTGAGCTGGCTTATCTCTCCGCTGATGATTTGCGCTCCATGTCGGATAAGGCGTTAGGTGCGCTGCGTCTGGCGGTGGCGGATAACGAACATCTGCGCGACGTGCTGCGGATGTCGGAAGATCCAAAACGTCCGGAACGTAAAATTCAGTTCTTCGTGGCGGTTTATCAGCATCTGCGTGAACGTATTCGTCAGGATATTATTCGTACCGATGATCCGGTGGAAGCTATCGAACAGATGGAGATCGAGCTTAGCCGTCTGACCGAAGAATTAACCTCCCGTGAACAGAAACTGGCGATCAGTTCCCGCAGCGTGGCGAACATCATTCGCAAAACCATTCAGCGCGAGCAGAACCGTATCCGTATGCTCAACCAGGGGTTGCAGAACGTATCGTTTGGCCAGGTGAACAGCGTACGTCTGAACGTGAACGTACGTGAAACGCACGCCATGCTGCTGGATGTGCTCTCTGAACAGCACGAGCAGCATCAGGATCTGTTTAACAGCAACCGCCTGACCTTCTCAGAAGCGCTGGCGAAACTGTATCAACGTCTTAACCCGCAGATTGATATGGGGCAGCGCACGCCGCAGACCATCGGTGAAGAACTGCTGGATTACCGCAACTATCTGGAAATGGAAGTTGAGGTTAACCGTGGTTCCGATGGCTGGCTGCGCGCGGAGTCTGGCGCACTGTCGACCGGTGAGGCTATTGGTACCGGTATGTCGATTCTGGTGATGGTGGTACAAAGCTGGGAAGATGAATCTCGCCGCCTGCGCGGTAAAGATATCTCTCCTTGCCGCCTGCTGTTCCTCGATGAAGCAGCGCGACTGGATGCCCGTTCCATCGCCACGCTGTTTGAATTGTGTGAACGTTTGCAAATGCAGCTCATTATCGCAGCGCCGGAAAATATCAGCCCGGAGAAAGGCACCACCTATAAACTGGTGCGTAAAGTCTTCCAGAATACCGAACACGTTCACGTCGTCGGCCTGCGAGGATTTGCGCCTCAACTCCCTGAAACGCTTCCAGGAAGTGACGAAGCGCCTTCTCAGGCGAGTTAAAATTAAGGCGGCAGCAATGCCGCCTTTTCTTTTTCCGAAAACTCCGTTTCTGCACTAAAAAAGTGGCACATTACGGCGCGCTTTTCTTTAAACTTCTTTACATTAGGTTATGTAAAAACGTATCGGCGTTTATATACTGAAGATAAGCCTGATGAGTAACAGGCTTGCTCGTCATACTTTCGTGAGTATTGGCGTTGTACAGGCAAGTCGTAAAATAACAGCCTGGCTATTCAGAGTATGATAAAAACAGGGGGCAAGGGATGTTGCTTAATATGATGTGTGGTCGTCGGCTGTCGGCAATCAGTTTGTGCCTGGCCGTAACATTCGCTCCACTGTTCAATGCGCAGGCCGATGAGCCTGAAGTAATCCCTGGCGACAGCCCGGTGGCTGTCAGTGAACAGGGCGAGGCACTGCCGCAGGCGCAAGCCACGGCAATAATGGCGGGGATCCAGCCATTGCCTGAAGGTGCGGCTGAAAAAGCCCGCACGCAAATCGAATCTCAATTACCCGCAGGTTATAAGCCGGTTTATCTTAACCAGCTTCAATTGTTGTATGCCGCACGCGATATGCAACCCATGTGGGAAAACCGTGATGCTGTTAAAGCCTTCCAGCAACAGCTGGCAGAGGTGGCGATTGCCGGTTTCCAGCCGCAGTTTAATAAATGGGTAGAGTTACTGACCGATCCTGGTGTTAACGGGATGACACGCGACGTGGTGCTCTCTGATGCGATGATGGGCTATCTCCATTTCATTGCAAATATTCCGGTCAAAGGCACTCGCTGGCTATATAGCAGTAAACCTTATGCGCTTTCAACGCCGCCGCTTTCGGTGATTAACCAATGGCAGCTGGCGCTGGATAAAGGTCAATTGCCGACGTTTGTTGCAGGACTGGCACCGCAGCATCCGCAATATGCGGCGATGCATGAATCGTTACTGGCCTTACTCAGTGACACCAAACCGTGGCCCCAACTGACCGGCAAAGCAACGTTGCGCCCAGGACAGTGGAGTAACGACGTACCGGCGTTGCGCGAAATATTGCAACGTACAGGCATGTTGGACGGGGGACCGAAAATTACGCTACCTGGCGATGACACGCCAACTGACGCGATAGTCAGCCCATCCGCTGTTACTATTGAAACAGCAGAAACTAAGCCGATGGACAAGCAAACTACGTCTCGTAGTAAACCTGTGCCTGTCGTTCGTGCCGCCTACGATAATGAACTGGTGGAAGCCGTTAAACGTTTTCAGACATGGCAAGGATTGGGAGCAGATGGTGCTATTGGCCCGGCAACGCGTGACTGGTTAAACGTAACGCCCGCCCAGCGTGCTGGCGTGTTGGCACTCAACATCCAGCGATTGCGCTTGCTGCCAACAGAGCTTTCTACCGGGATCATGGTTAACATTCCGGCCTATTCGCTGGTCTACTATCAGAACGGCAATCAGGTGCTGGATTCGCGAGTCATTGTCGGTCGCCCCGATCGCAAAACGCCGATGATGAGCAGTGCCCTTAACAACGTGGTGGTAAACCCGCCGTGGAACGTACCACCAACTCTGGCACGCAAAGATATTCTGCCGAAAGTGCGCAATGATCCTGGGTATCTCGAAAGCCATGGCTATACGGTGATGCGCGGCTGGAACAGCAGAGAAGCGATTGACCCATGGCAGGTTGACTGGTCTACAATCACGGCCTCGAATTTACCGTTCCGCTTCCAGCAGGCTCCAGGCCCACGGAACTCGCTGGGGCGCTATAAATTCAATATGCCGAGTTCAGAGGCCATTTATTTGCATGACACGCCGAACCACAATCTGTTCAAGCGTGATACACGCGCATTTAGCTCAGGCTGTGTACGAGTGAATAAAGCTTCCGATCTGGCGAATATGCTGTTGCAGGATGCAGGCTGGAATGACAAACGTATTTCTGATGCGCTGAAGCAGGGCGATACGCGTTACGTCAATATTCGGCAGTCGATTCCGGTGAATCTCTACTATCTGACGGCCTTTGTTGGTGCAGATGGTCGTACCCAGTATCGTACAGATATTTACAATTATGATCTGCCTGCGCGATCCAGCTCGCAAATTGTATCGAAAGCGGAACAATTAATCAGGTAAATGAAGTAGTTCGGGGAAATCAGTTGTCGTAATAATTAGCATGATCGGGGGCGATTCTCTGCAGCCCTCGTCACTGCTGGGGTTGAGTCATCTTGACGTCTGCTTTACGGGCGGTTAAGGTGCCTCTTGTGCGCCAGAAGTGCATATAAACGATAACATTGACCTGTAGACTTGATTATCATGGACAAATTCGACGCTAATCGCCGCAAACTGCTGGCGCTTGGTGGCGTTGCACTCGGTGCCGCCATCCTGCCGACCCCGGCGTTTGCAACACTCTCTACCCCACGCCCGCGCATTTTGACACTCAATAATCTTCATACCGGAGAGTCAATCAAAGCGGAGTTTTTCGATGGCAGAGGCTATATTCAGGAAGAATTGGCAAAACTTAACCATTTTTTCCGCGATTACCGCGCGAACAAAATAAAGTCCATCGACCCAGGATTATTCGACCAGTTGTATCGCCTGCAAGGGTTGTTAGGCACCCGCAAACCGGTGCAACTCATTTCCGGTTATCGTTCCATTGATACCAACAATGAACTACGCGCCCGCAGCCGTGGAGTAGCGAAGAAAAGCTATCACACTAAAGGCCAGGCGATGGATTTCCACATTGAAGGTATCGCGTTAAGCAATATTCGCAAAGCCGCGTTATCTATGCGCGCAGGTGGTGTAGGATATTACCCACGTAGTAACTTTGTGCATATTGATACCGGGCCAGCACGGCACTGGTAGTAATCGCTTAACGAAACAGGGGCAGTATGAACTATCGTATTATTCCGGTCACCGCATTCTCCCAGAACTGTTCATTGATCTGGTGTGAACAAACCCGTCTGGCCGCACTGGTCGATCCTGGCGGCGATGCGGAAAAAATCAAACAGGAAGTTGATGCCAGCGGCCTGACACTGATGCAGATCCTGCTGACTCATGGTCATCTGGACCACGTTGGCGCAGCGGCGGAACTGGCGCAACATTACGGCGTGCCGGTTTTTGGCCCGGAAAAAGAAGATGAGTTCTGGCTGCAAGGCTTGCCTGCGCAAAGTCGTATGTTTGGTCTGGAAGAGTGCCAGCCGCTGACGCCAGATCGTTGGCTGAACGAAGGCGATACCATCAGCATAGGGAATGTGACTTTACAGGTGTTACATTGCCCTGGGCATACGCCGGGTCATGTCGTGTTTTTTGATGATCGGGCAAAGCTGCTGATTTCTGGCGACGTTATTTTCAAAGGTGGAGTAGGGCGCAGTGACTTCCCGCGTGGCGATCATAATCAACTGATTTCTTCAATCAAAGATAAATTGCTGCCACTGGGGGATGACGTGACATTTATTCCGGGTCACGGACCATTATCCACACTTGGTTATGAGCGCCTGCATAATCCCTTCCTGCAAGACGAAATGCCCGTCTGGTAAAGGTGCATAAAAAAGCCCGCTTTCAAGCGGGCTTCATCGGTTTTAACGCTTACAGCACTGCCACAATCGCTTCGCACAGCGGCGCCATGTTATCTGGTGTCATCCCAGCTACGTTTACGCGACCAGAAGCAACAGCATATACGCCAAACTCTTCGCGCAGACGCAGCACTTGTTCTTTTGTCAGGCCACTGAAGGAGAACATGCCGTTCTGTTTGATGATAAAGCTGAAGTCGCGATTTGCGCCTTTTTCCTGCAGCGTATTGACGAACAACTGACGCATACGCTGAATACGCTGGCGCATATCAGTCAGTTCTTGTTCCCAAATCGCACGTAACGCATCGTTGCTCAGGATGGTGGCAACAACAGAAGCGCCGTGTGCTGGTGGGTTAGAGTAGTTAGCACGAATCGCCGCTTTCATTTGGCTGAATGCGCGTTCAACAGTTTCACTGTCAGCAGCAACCAGAGTACAAGCGCCAACACGCTCGTTGTACAGGCCAAAGTTTTTAGAGTAGGAACTGGCAACAATCAGCTCCTTATGCAGAGCCGCGAAAGCGCGCAGTCCTTCAGCATCTTCTTCCAGACCACGGGCAAAACCCTGGTAAGCGAAGTCAAACAGCGGTAACCAGCCTTTCTCAACGGAGAGTTGTGCCAGTGTCTGCCATTGTTCCAGCGTAGGGTCGATGCCGGTTGGGTTATGGCAGCAGCCATGGAACAGCACTACGTCGCCAGCCTGGGCTTCGTTCAGGCTGTTAATCAGTGCATCGAAGTCAAGAGTGTGATTTTCCGCATCATAATAAGCGTATTCACGAACTTCCAGACCTGCAGAGTTAAAGACGCTCTTATGGTTCGGCCAGCTTGGGTTGCTCACCCACACACGCTTAACGCTGGTATTTTTTGCCAGTAAATCGGCAGCCACGCGTAGTGCGCCAGTGCCACCCGGAGTCTGTGCCGTGCGAGCACGTTTGTCATTGATCAGGGCGCTACCTTTACCAAACAGCAGTTCCTGAGTGCAGCGACCAAATTCAGGGATGCCGTCAATGCCGAGGTAATTTTTGGTGGTTTCATTTTCGAGCAGATACTGTTCAGCCTTTTTCACGCTGGTCAGTACCGGGGTTTTACCCGTCTCATCTTTATAGACACCAATCCCGAGGTTAATTTTGCCGGGACGTTCATCGGCACGAAACAGATCGGCCAGGCCCAGAATCGGGTCGGCAGGAGCGGCGGTAATGTTCTCAAACATGACGAGGTTCCATTATGGTTACAGAAGGGAAGTCCGCTATCAGGGTAACGGGAGATTTACAAAATTCCAACTATTACTGATGAAAACGCAGGCTGTTTTTGCAAGACGTGAGATTGCTCTGGAAGGCATAAAAAAAACAGGACCAAAGTCCTGTTTTTTCGGCATTTAACAAAGAGGTGTGCTATTAGAACTAGAACTGGTAAACGATACCCACAGCAACGGTGTCGTCAGAACCTACGCCCAGTTTGTTGTCAGAATCGATCTGGTTGATGATGTAGTCAACATAGGTGGACATGTTTTTGTTGAAATAGTAGGTTGCGCCCACTTCAAAGTAGTTCACCAGATCAACATCACCGATACCTTCTACGTCTTTCGCTTTAGATTTGGTGTAAGCGATGGACGGACGCAGACCGAAATCAAACTGGTATTGCGCAACTAACAGAACGTCTTGCGTTTTGTTGGCGAAGCCGCTGGTGTTTGTAAATTTATTAGTGATCGGCGTAGCGTTACGGGTTTCACCGTAGTTCGCTGCCAGGTAGATGTTGTTCGCGTCATACTTCAGACCAGTAGCCCACTGTTCAGCTTTTTTGCCTTTGCCAAGGGAAGACTCTTCCTGCAGGTTGGTACGGTCAGCGGCACCATAAGCACCAACGATACCAAAGCCTTCGTATTCGTAGCTGATAGAACCGCCAACACCGTCGCCGTTAGAGCGGCGTGCAGTGTCACGCTCGTTTTTACCCAGGTACTGAACAGCGAAGTTCAGACCATCAACCAGACCAAAGAAGTTGGAGTTACGATAGGTAGCAACGCCGCCAACACGACCAACGAAGAAATCATCGCTGTATGCAGTATCACCACCAAATTCTGGCAGCATATCGGTGTAACCCAGTGCATCATAAACCACACCGTAGTTACGGCCGTAATCGAAAGAACCAACGTCAGCGTATTTAAGACCCGCGAATGCCAGACGCGTTTTGTTACCAGTTTGAGCGTCAGCGCCCTCAGAGTTGTTACCCTGGAAGTTATATTCCCACTGACCATAACCGGTCAGATCGGAATTGATTTGAGTTTCCCCTTTAAAACCAAGACGGGCATAGGTCATGTCGCCATTGCCACCGTAACTGTTTTCACCGTTACCCTTGGAGAAATAATGCAGACCGACAGCTTTACCGTACAGATCTACTTTGTTGCCATCTTTGTTATAGATTTCTGCAGCGTTTGCAGTACCTGCTACTAACAGAGCAGGGACGATCACTGCCAGAATATTGCGCTTCATCATTATTTATTACCCTCATGGTTTTTTTATGACACCTGCCACTGCCGTCAATAAGTTCTGTCAATAAAAATTTACGGAACTATTGATGAGAGTTTGGTGTCTTTATGTGTCTGCAGGCATCTTTCCATTCAAACTAACGTTTCGCTACCGTGAAAGTGCTACAAAGATAAAGATTTGGTTTCAAAAAGAAAAAATGTGTGACAAAAAGTAAAAATTAAGGAACTTTGTGAACACCGTCATATTTCCATAGAAGCGTGATGATATTTACAGCAATTTTT
This sequence comes from Escherichia sp. WS1118, assembly GCF_046487695.1. NCBI lineage: Bacteria > Pseudomonadati > Pseudomonadota > Gammaproteobacteria > Enterobacterales > Enterobacteriaceae > Escherichia > Escherichia sp. WS1118. The sequence goes on from NZ_JBJQIZ010000013.1 coordinate 53,523, forward strand.
ATCTATTTATATGATTTTCTTATATTTAAATTAACTAAACGGAAATTTTGTTTCTGATGGAAACTTTATCGACCAGGCACAAAATCTTCTTTCAGACATCCAGAATGCCAAAAAAATTGTATGAAAATTGTGCTATCAGCTAAGAAAAAACTAATCCGCAATAAGAATGCAGATTATTTTTTGTGCGTAAATGTTGCAGCGTAATATTCCGTAACAGGATGATCGTTATGGTGGGGTTGCAAACAGATAACTTGACAGAAAGGATAAAAAAAGAGCCAGCGGGCGCTGGCTCTTGAAGACGCTAAATTAGAAGCTGGCGTTACGCGGAGTACGTGGGAACGGAATAACATCACGTACGTTTTGCACGCCAGTTACGTAAGCAATCAGGCGTTCAAAACCAAGACCGAAACCTGAATGCGGAACAGTACCGTAGCGACGCAGATCGCGATACCACCAGTAATCTTCTTTGTTCAGGCCCATTTCAAGCATACGCTCGTCCAGCACGTCCAGACGTTCTTCACGCTGGGAGCCACCAATGATCTCACCGATGCCCGGAGCCAGAACGTCCATAGCCGCAACGGTTTTACCGTCTTCGTTAAGGCGCATATAGAACGCTTTAATATCTTTTGGATAGTTTTTAACCACTACCGGTGCTTTAAAGTGTTCTTCCGCCAGATAACGCTCATGCTCAGAAGAGAGATCGACGCCCCAGTAAACCGGGTTTTCAAACTTCCTGCCGCAGTTTTCGAGAATGGTCACTGCGTCGGTGTAATCCACCTGCGCGAAATCGGCCTCAATGAAGCGTTCCAGACGTGAAACGGCATCTTTATCTACGCGTTCAGCGAAGAATTTCATGTCGTCAGCGCGTTCTTCGAGAACCGCTTTGAAGACATATTTCAGCATGGCTTCAGCCAGACCTGCGATATCGTTCAGGTTAGCAAACGCCACTTCCGGCTCCAGCATCCAGAATTCCGCCAGGTGACGGCTGGTGTTGGAGTTTTCAGCACGGAAAGTCGGGCCGAAGGTATAAATTTTGGACAATGCGCAAGCGTAGGTTTCGCCGTTCAACTGGCCAGATACGGTCAGGAAAGACTCTTTACCAAAGAAGTCTTTGTCGAAATCCACTTTGCCCTGATCGTTACGCGGCAGGTTTTCCAGATCCAGCGTAGAAACACGGAACATTTCGCCTGCACCTTCGGTATCAGATGCGGTAATCAGTGGCGTTGAGACCCAGAAGAATCCCTGCTCGTTAAAGAAGCGATGCAGCGCCTGCGCCAGCGTATGGCGAACGCGCGCGACGGCACCAATCAGGTTTGTGCGCGGACGCAGGTGAGCGACTTCACGCAGATACTCAATGCTGTGGCGTTTTGCCGCCATCGGGTAAGTGTCTGGATCTTCAACCCAACCAGCAACTTCAACCTTGCTGGCCTGAATTTCAAATTGTTGCCCCTGGCCCGGCGACGCCACGACTTTACCCGTCACAATGACCGAGCAGCCGGTGGTCAGACGCAAGACGTCTTCATTGTAATTGGGCAGAGAATTATTGATGACAGCCTGTACAGGATCAAAGCAGGAACCGTCATAAACGGCGAGGAAGGAGATGCCAGCTTTTGAATCTCGGCGGGTACGTACCCATCCGCGCACGGTGACTTCGCTGTCAACGGCTACGCGGCCCTGGAGTACGTCGGCTACAGGCACAACGCTCATAATATTCTCTCTGTTAATAGTCGGAAAAAATAAACACTTGTCCACCCGTAAATGGGGGGATACCTATGTTACCTGGCATCTGCAATCAGACAAGCAGAATTCGCAAATGCAGCGAAAGATTTCGGAATTAAAGGTAAAAAAAGGGAGCCGATTAGCTCCCTGATGATATTAACTGGCTTTTTTAATATGCGGAAGGTCGAACGCTTTGCGCAGCGCCCGAACAAACGCTTTATCGTGGCAGATAGTTTTTCCAGGGCTGTCAGAAAGTTTCGCCACCGGTTTACCGTTACACTCTACCAACTTAATGACAATATTCAGAGGTTTTACCTGGGGGATATCGCAGGTCAGGCGAGTCCCAATACCAAAACTTAATTGCACGCGGGAAGAGAAGTGGCGGTATAGCTCAACCGCTTTGCGTAAATCCAGATTGTCAGAGAAAACCAGCGTTTTACTCTGTGGATCAATTCCCAGCTTTTCATAATGTGCAATGGCTTTTTCACCCCATTCAACCGGGTCACCAGAGTCATGGCGCAGGCCCTGATAGCGACTGGCGAACTCGACACCGAAATCACGCAGGAAAGCATCCATAGTGATGCAGTCGGTTAATGCAATGCCAAGTTGGTCGGGATACTCTTCCAGCCAGGCAGCAAGTGCAGCTCGCTGGCTGTTGGCTAGATCCGGGCTGATTTGCTGATGCGCCTGGAACCATTCGTGTGCCTGTGTTCCCATCGGCGTGAGGGAAAGCCGACGCGCCAGATCGTAGTTGCTGGTGCCCACGAACCAGGATTCCTGGTGCAGATGTTTCACGATGGTTTCTTGTACTTCGCGAGAAAAACGGCGGCGGGTGCCAAAATCCATCAGATGGAAGCGCGACATATCAAGACCGGCGGTTAATGCCGAGAAGTCGACTAATTTGTTTTCCAGCGTGTCGAGGGCTTGCGCAACGTCGGCCTGCGGTGAGCGATAGCGATGTACCATTTCACTGATAACCGCCAGCAAAGGAACTTCCCAGAGGATGACTTCACGCCACGGGCCGCTTAAACGAATATCCAGCTTGCCATTATCGTTGGACACGGTGACTTGTTCCGGGTTAAAGCGGAACTCGCGTAGCCAGTTAAGATAGTCGGCCTTAAAGAAAGGCAGGGCAGAGAGCCACTGATATTCATCATCCTGCAGGCGCAGGTGCTGCATCGCCTGAACCTGTTCACGAATAGCATCGGCATAAATACCCAGCAGATCGTCACCTCGGCAACGAAACTCCGCCGCGACATGCACATCGTAATAGTGATGAAACACGGCTTGCTGCATATGCAACTTATAAGCATCTGTATCCAGCAACGAGTGCAGAACAGGAGAAGCGAATTGTGTCATAGGTGCGCAGTAGCGTCCTCGTACAGGAGCGTTTAGTACAATAAACATCTTCAGGAACTGCTGGAGTATACCTTGTTTCGCAATTTATTGAACCCCGATCACACCATATGCCACCTTTCTGGTCGATGGCATAACGCGGTGTATGTTATAAAAATGTAGCAATAAAGGCGTTTGTACCTGAAAAGATGAAGATTCTGCATAGCGCGATTTACGCAACAGGAATAGACTGAACACCAGACTCTATAAAAGATGCTAAAGGTTATTTATGACTCAACAGCCACAAGCCAAATACCGTCACGATTATCGTGCGCCGGATTACCAGATTACTGATATTGACTTGACCTTTGACCTGGACGCGCAAAAGACGGTCGTTGCCGCGGTCAGCCAGGCTGTCCGTCATGGTGCATCAGATGTTCCGCTTCGTCTCAACGGCGAAGACCTCAAACTGGTTTCTGTTTATATTAATGATGAGCCGTGGACCGCCTGGAAAGAAGAAGAGGGCGCACTGGTCATCAGTAATTTGCCGGAGCGTTTTACGCTTAAGATCGTTAATGAAATTAGCCCGGCGGCGAATACTGCGCTGGAAGGGCTTTATCAGTCAGGCGATGCGCTTTGCACCCAGTGTGAAGCCGAAGGTTTCCGCCATATTACGTATTATCTCGACCGCCCGGATGTGCTGGCGCGTTTTACCACCAAAATTATTGCCGATAAAACCAAATATCCCTTCCTGCTTTCCAATGGTAACCGCGTTGCGCAAGGTGAACTGGAAAATGGACGTCATTGGGTACAGTGGCAGGACCCGTTCCCGAAACCGTGTTACCTGTTTGCGTTGGTGGCAGGTGATTTTGATGTACTGCGCGATACCTTCACTACCCGCTCTGGCCGTGAAGTGGCGCTGGAGTTGTATGTCGATCGTGGCAACCTTGATCGTGCGCCGTGGGCAATGACCTCGCTGAAAAACTCCATGAAATGGGATGAAGAACGCTTCGGCCTGGAGTATGACCTCGACATCTATATGATCGTCGCGGTGGATTTCTTCAATATGGGCGCAATGGAGAATAAGGGGCTGAATATCTTTAACTCCAAATATGTGCTGGCCCGCACCGACACCGCCACCGACAAAGATTACCTCGATATTGAACGCGTTATCGGCCATGAATATTTCCATAACTGGACCGGCAACCGTGTCACCTGTCGCGACTGGTTCCAGCTCAGTCTGAAAGAAGGTTTAACCGTCTTCCGCGATCAGGAATTCAGCTCTGACCTTGGTTCCCGCGCGGTAAACCGTATCAATAATGTGCGCACCATGCGCGGATTGCAGTTTGCAGAAGACGCCAGCCCGATGGCGCACCCAATTCGCCCGGATATGGTCATTGAAATGAACAACTTCTACACCCTGACCGTTTACGAGAAGGGCGCGGAAGTGATTCGTATGATCCACACTCTGCTTGGCGAAGAAAACTTCCAGAAAGGGATGCAGCTCTATTTCGAGCGTCATGATGGTAGCGCAGCGACCTGTGACGACTTTGTGCAGGCGATGGAAGATGCGTCGAATGTCGATCTCTCCCATTTCCGCCGTTGGTACAGCCAGTCCGGCACGCCGGTTGTGACCGTCAAAGACGACTACAATCCGGAAACTGAGCAGTACACCCTGACCATCAGCCAGCGCACGCCAGCTACGCCGGATCAGGCAGAAAAACAACCGCTGCATATTCCGTTTGCCATCGAACTGTATGACAACGAAGGCAAAGTGATCCCGTTGCAGAAAGGCGGTCATCCGGTGAATTCCGTGCTGAACGTCACCCAGGCGGAACAGACCTTTGTTTTTGATAATGTCTACTTCCAGCCGGTGCCTGCGCTGCTGTGCGAATTCTCTGCGCCAGTGAAACTGGAATATAAGTGGAGCGATCAGCAACTGACCTTCCTGATGCGTCATGCGCGTAATGATTTCTCTCGCTGGGACGCGGCGCAAAGTTTGCTGGCAACCTACATCAAGTTGAACGTCGCCCGTCATCAGCAAGGGCAGCCGTTGTCTCTGCCGGTGCATGTGGCTGACGCTTTCCGCGCGGTGCTGCTCGATGAGAAGATTGATCCGGCGCTGGCGGCAGAAATCCTGACGCTGCCTTCCGTCAATGAAATGGCAGAACTGTTCGATATCATCGACCCGATTGCTATTGCCGAAGTACGCGAAGCACTCACTCGTACTCTGGCGACTGAACTGGCAGATGAGCTGCTGGCTATTTACAACGCGAATTACCAGAGCGAGTACCGTGTTGAGCATGAAGATATTGCAAAACGCACTCTGCGTAATGCCTGCCTGCGCTTCCTCGCTTTTGGTGAAACGCATCTGGCTGACGTGCTGGTGAGCAAGCAGTTCCACGAAGCAAACAATATGACTGATGCGCTGGCGGCGCTTTCTGCGGCGGTTGCTGCACAACTGCCATGCCGTGACGCGCTGATGCAGGAGTACGACGACAAGTGGCATCAGGACGGTCTGGTGATGGATAAATGGTTTATCCTGCAAGCCACCAGCCCGGCGGCGAATGTGCTGGAGACGGTACGTGGTCTGTTGCAGCATCGCGCATTTACCATGAGCAACCCGAACCGCATTCGTTCGTTGATTGGTGCGTTTGCGGGCAGCAACCCGGCAGCGTTCCATGCCGAAGATGGCAGCGGTTACCAGTTCCTGGTGGAAATGCTTACCGACCTCAACAGCCGTAACCCGCAGGTGGCTTCACGCCTGATTGAGCCGCTGATTCGCCTGAAACGTTACGATGCCAAACGTCAGGAGAAAATGCGCGCGGCGCTGGAACAGTTGAAAGGGCTGGAAAATCTCTCTGGCGATCTGTACGAGAAGATCACCAAAGCACTGGCTTGATACTTTTGAGCCAAAATGCTTGACGCGTCTTATCAGGCCTACAAGTCCGTTGAAATTGCTGGTTTTGTAGGCTGGATAAGGCGTTCACGCCGCATCAGGCAGTCGTGCCCAACTGCCTGATGCGACGCTTGACGCGTCTTATCAGGCCTACAATCCCGTTGAAAATGCTGGTTTTGTGCGCCACATCCGGCATATTAACCATGACGTCGAATCGGTTGTTCAGAGTGCCCACGTTGCATCACCCGCTGCAACACTTCCGCTTCCAGCTCTGCTAATCGTACCGACCCTAACCGGCGCGGACGGGGGATATCCACCGTCAAATCCAGACCAATTTTTCCCTCTTCAATTAACAACACCCGGTCAGCCATCGCCACCGCTTCGCTCACATCATGCGTCACCAGCAAAACGGTAAAACCGTGCTTCAGCCAAAGCGACACAATCAAATCCTGCATCTCGAGTCGCGTTAAAGCGTCCAGCGCACCGAGTGGTTCATCAAGCAACAATAAACCTGGTCGATGAATCAGCGCCCTTGCCAGCGCCACACGTTGTTTCTGCCCGCCAGAAAGTGCGGCAGGCCATTCCCCCGCGCGATTCTCCAGTCCTACCGCAGCCAGAGCCTGACGCGCCGCATCGCGCCACTGGCCTTTAAGGCCTAACCCAACGTTATCAATCACCGATTTCCACGGCAGCAGACGCGCGTCCTGAAACATCATTCGCGTATCATCCTGAATCTCAGCCAGCGGTGTGGTGCCCGCTAACACGTCGCCTGCGGTTGGCGTTTCCAGACCTGCCAGCAGGCGCAGCAGGGTACTTTTGCCACCGCCGCTGCGGCCCACCACCGCCACAAACTGACCTGCCGGAATATGTAAATCCAGTTGGTTCAGGACGATATTTTCCGCGTAATGTTTGCTTACTGCATTGAGCAACAATGGTGTGCCCTGGTTCAGACGAGCAGTATTCATACCGTGGCCTCCTTCAAATGATAAGCCGGGTTCCAGCGCAACCAGAGACGCTCTAACAGCTGCGCGCTGACGTCAGCAAGTTTGCCGAGCAGGGCGTAAAGAATAATGGCGACTACCACCACGTCCGTTTGCAGAAACTCCCGCGCATTCATCGCCAGATAACCAATGCCTGAATTGGCAGAAATAGTTTCGGCAACGATCAGCGTCAGCCACATCAGGCCCAAAGCAAAACGCACACCGACCATAATTGAGGGCAGGGCACCAGGCAGGATCACATGGATAAACAGCGGTATGCCGGATAATCCATAGCTACGTGCCATCTCCACCAGCCCACGGTCGATATTACGGATGCCGTGCCAGGTGTTGATATAAATGGGGAATAGCGTACCGAGCGCCACCAGAAATATTTTTGCGGATTCATCAATGCCGAACCACAAAATCACCAGCGGGATCAGCGCCAGATGCGGCACGTTGCGCAACATCTGAATTGAGGTATCCAGCAGCCGTTCTCCCCAGCGTGACAGCCCGCTAATCAGCCCCAGAATTAATCCCAGTGATCCGCCAATTGAAAAGCCAATCAACGCACGCCAGGAGCTGATCGCCAGATGCTGCCACAGTTCGCCGCTGGCAGAGAGCGTCCAGAACGCCATCACCACTCCTTCCGGTGAGGGCAAAATACGCGTCGATAGCCAGCCAACCGAGGAGGCCAGTTGCCACACCGCCACGATGCCCACCGGTAAAAACCAGGGAGCAACGCGCAATAACCACTTCTTCACTGGCGTTGCCATCATCGTGTTCCTTAGCTTTGCGCGACGTTACGGGGGATAAAATCATTCGCCACCGCTTCGCCTTGTGGATTCAGCGGTTGTGGCTGGGGAATTTCCGGGATGGCGACATCCAGATGTGGGAACAGTAACTCGCCGACCCGATACGCTTCTTCCAGATGCGGGTAGCCCGAAAGCACAAAACTGTCGATGCCAAGTGCAGCGTATTCGTTGATTCGCGCGGCGACCGTAGGACCATCGCCCACCAGCGCCGTCCCGGCACCGCCTCGCACTAAGCCAACACCCGCCCATAAATTGGGGCTGATCTCCAGATTGTCGCGCTTGCCGTTATGTAGCGCCGCCATTCGCTGTTGTCCTACGGAATCCGTTCGGGCGAATGCGGCCTGTGCTTTGGCGATAGTTTCATCATCAAGATGCGAGATTAACCGCTCGGCGGCCTGCCACGCTTCGTTGTTGGTTTCACGAACAATCACATGCAGACGAACACCGAAACGAATTTTGCGTCCATGCGCGGCAGCTTTCGCCCGCACTTGTTCGATTTTCTCTTTTACCAGTTCCGGTGGTTCGCCCCAGGTGAGGTAGAGATCAACTTGTTCTGCCGCCAGCTCCTGGGCGACATCTGACGATCCGCCAAAGTAAAGCGGAGGATAAGGCTGTTGAATCGGCGGGAAGAGCAGTTTGGCTCCGCGTACATGAATATGTTTGCCGTTGAAATCCACAGTCTCGCCAAGCAACAACCGCCGCCAGACCTGGGTAAATTCTGCCGAGGCTTCGTAACGCTCGCTATGATCAAGGAACACGCCGTCGCCTGCCAGTTCTTGTGGATCGCTGCCTGTGACCAGGTTAAACAACGCACGTCCGTTAGAGAGACGGTCAAGCGTGGCGGCCTGACGGGCGGCAACGGTAGGTGAGGTTACGCTGGGGCGCAGGGCGACAAGAAACTTCAGCCGTTGTGTCACCGGGATCATCGACGCCGCCACCAGCCACGCATCTTCACACGATCGCCCCGTCGGGATCAGCACACCGGTATAGCCCAGACGATCCGCCGCTTGCGCAATTTGTTGCAGATAACCGTGATCAACCGGACGTGAACCTTCTTCCGTTCCCAGATAATGCCCGTCACCGTGGGTCGGTAAAAACCAGAACATATTCAGACTCATAATTGTTTTCCTTCCAGTTGAGTGGGCTGCCAGATACGCTGGCGAATATCGACTTTTTTCGGCACCAGACGGTTTTCATAAAACAGATCTGCCGTTTGCTGCTGTAAGGCGGCAACTTCAGCGCTCAACGGTTTGATGGTAGTGGGAGGACGATGATCCAGATACGAGGCAATAACCGGTGCCGGTAAGCCCATCGTTTTTGCCAGTAAAGCGATGCTTTGTTCGCGCTGGCTGCGGGTTAACGCATCGGCCTCACTAAAGGTTGTCAGCACACCCTGAATAAAAGCGCCGTTTTTTTCTGCATACGGACGAGCTGCCAGATAAAACGATCCAGTTTGATTGAGATCGGTGCCGTCTTTCAGCACCCGCACGCCGCCCTGTAATAATGCAGCGGAGTAGTAGGGATCCCAGATAGCCCAGGCGTCAACGTTACCTTGCTGGAACGCGGCGCGGGCATCGGCAGGCGTCAGGTAAGTGGGCTGAATATCCGTGAATTTAAGCCCGGCCTGGCGAAGGGCTCGCAGTAAAAGATTGTGCGAACTGGAACCTTTCTGAAAGGCAACTTTGTGACCTTTAAGATCGGCTACGGTTTTGATCGGGCTGTTTTCTGCCACCAGAATCACTTCGGCTTTGGGCTTCGGTGGCTCGACGCCCACGTATACCAAATCAGCCCCGGCAGCCTGGGCAAAGATTGGCGGAATATCCCCGGTACTGCCGAGATCGATACTGCCAACGTTTAACGCCTCCAGCATCTGTGGGCCAGCGGGGAACTCGACCCAGGAGATTTTTGTTTGCGGATAGCGTTTTTCCAGTAACTGGTGGCTTTTTGCCAGCACCATACCAATACTGCCTTTTTGATAGCCTATACGTAACGCCTCTGGCGAAGACTCCGCGGCAACAGCAAGTGTAGAGACGCTAAGTAAACCCGCCAGCGCCAGTTTAATGATCTTACGCATGGGCATTACCTCGCAGAGACAGAAGGTCAGGAACCTGAACATCGCGGCGGTGCAACGCCTGCCAGAAAGTTTCTAGCGCGGTATCAAGACGAGTTTGCAGATTTGGCGTGAACTGGGATTTGTGTTGGTAATCAATTACTTGCGAGTCATCGGCAAACACGCCGTGCAGGATCTCCTGGGCTTTCAGCGTACTTAAAACTGGCTTAAGGGCATAATCGACCGCCAGCAGATGGGCCACGGTGCCGCCTGTCGCCAGCGGCAGCACCACTTTGCCTTGCAACGCACGTTCTGGCAGCAGGTCGAGCAGGGTTTTCAGTGCACCGGAATAGGCGGCTTTATACACAGGCGTGGCGACAATCAGCCCATCGGCCTGTTGCAGCTGTTCGGTGAAGGTCTTGAGTGCCGGACTATCGAAACGAGCATAAAGCAGATCTTCCGGGACGAAGTTTTGCAAATTCCAGTGATAAACCTCTACATCCAGGCCATTTAGTTTTTCCCGCGCATATTCCAGCAAGGAGCTGGAGCGAGAAGGAAAGCGAGGACTACCCGCCAGGGTGATGACACGCATACTCTCTCCTTATAACCAATTGTTCTTGTTTTGTTAACATTGATAACAATTCGGTCAGTCTGACAGAGGGCGTCCGCGAGTCGAAATGATTTATCTGAGGAAGAAAAGCCAAAAAAAGCATAAAAAAAGCGCAATAAGAAAACGTTTGCTATTTATTGCCGCAGGTCAATTCCCTTTTGGTCCGAACTCGCACATAATACGCCCCCGGTTTGCACACCGGGAATCCAGGAGAGTTCATGTACTACCCCTTCGTTCGTAAAGCCCTTTTCCAGCTCGATCCAGAGCGCGCTCATGAGTTTACTTTTCAGCAATTACGCCGTATTACAGGAACGCCGTTTGAAGCACTGGTGCGGCAGAAAGTGCCTGCGAAACCTGTTAACTGCATGGGCCTGACGTTTAAAAATCCGCTTGGTCTGGCAGCCGGTCTTGATAAAGACGGGGAGTGCATTGACGCGTTAGGCGCGATGGGATTTGGATCCATCGAGATCGGTACCGTCACGCCACGTCCCCAGCCAGGTAATGACAAGCCGCGTCTCTTTCGTCTGGTAGATGCCGAAGGTTTGATCAACCGTATGGGCTTTAATAATCTTGGCGTTGATAACCTCGTAGAGAACGTAAAAAAAGCCCATTATGACGGCGTTCTGGGTATTAACATCGGCAAAAATAAAGATACGCCGGTGGAGCAGGGTAAAGATGACTATCTGATTTGTATGGAAAAAATCTATGCCTATGCGGGATATATCGCCATCAATATTTCATCGCCAAATACCCCAGGATTACGCACACTGCAATATGGTGAAGCGCTGGATGATCTCTTAACTGCGATTAAAAATAAACAAAATGATTTGCAAGTGATGCACCATAAATATGTGCCGATCGCAGTGAAGATCGCGCCGGATCTTTCTGAAGAAGAATTGAGCCAGGTTGCCGATAGTTTAGTTCGCCATAATATTGATGGCGTTATTGCAACCAATACCACACTCGATCGTTCTCTGGTTCAGGGAATGAAAAATTGTGATCAAACCGGTGGCTTAAGTGGTCGTCCGCTTCAGTTAAAAAGCACCGAAATTATTCGCCGCTTGTCACAGGAATTAAACGGACGCTTGCCGATTATTGGTGTTGGCGGCATTGACTCGGTTATCGCTGCGCGTGAAAAGATTGCTGCGGGTGCCTCACTGGTGCAAATTTATTCTGGTTTTATTTTTAAAGGCCCGCCGCTGATTAAAGAAATCGTTACCCATATCTAATTATTTCTTCAAATTCCTCTTTATAAGATAATCAGGGCTTTATTTTCAGCCCTGGTTGTTTTATATTCATCGCTGTTGCTTATTTAGACATTTTGTACTTTTATTGTTGAGGTTATTAAGCGAAGCGACAATGGATTGTGTCGCTGCGGTTTTATAAGGTTGGGGAGTGGCAGATGCGAATTAAACCAGACGATAACTGGCGTTGGTATTACGATGAAGAGCACGATCGAATGATGCTCGATTTAGCCAATGGTATGCTATTTCGCTCACGTTTTGCGCGCAAAATGTTGACTCCAGATGCCTTTTCTCCCGCAGGTTTTTGCGTTGATGACGCCGCGCTCTATTTCTCTTTTGAAGAAAAGTGCCGCGATTTTAATTTATCTAAAGAACAAAAAGCCGAACTGGTGCTGAATGCACTGGTAGCAATTCGTTATCTCAAACCGCAAATGCCGAAAAGCTGGCATTTTGTATCTCATGGTGAAATGTGGATGCCCATGCCGGGCGATGCGGCCTACGTTTGGTTGAGCGACACTCATGAGCAAGTGAATTTACTGGTCGTTGAATCTGGCGAGAATGCCGCGCTATGTCTACTGGCACAACCCTGCGTTGTTATTGCGGGTCGCGCGATGCAGTTGGGCGACGCCATTAAAATCATGAACGACAGGCTGAAACCGCAGGTTAATGTTGACAGCTTCAGCCTCGAACAGGCAGTCTAACGCGCCAGCTTAAGCGCAGTCTTCGGTACACAACTACAGCAAAGAATAGTGCCATCATCGCCTATTGCTGATTTTTTTAGCGGCGTGACTTCGCCTTCTAAAAGCTGAACACGGCAACTTCCACAAATGCCCGCGCGGCAAGAATAAGGGATACGAATTCCCTGATTTTCTAATTGCTCCAGCAGCACCTGTTGGTTATTTCCACGAAATGCCTGTCCCTGCCAGTCAATATCTACGTTTGCGTCCGGTTGTTGCGTGATGTTGGCAGTATCATCAGCGGCACCTGCGCCGTAAATTTTAGCCGGAGCCGTTGCCAGAATTTCCACCTCATCGCCAACGCGAATCACGCCGCTATTACGGACAATTAAATTCTGACCAAAATCGACATCGCCGTTATCCTGGGCAGTACGGAAAGATTGCAGCGTTTTTAATGGTTCGCCTGCCGGATGTTTTTGCCCTTTTTCTGGGCTGACGGTGGTGAAAATACAGCGGCTACAAGGCTTAACCACATCAAACACGACATCACCAATGCGAATCACTTTCCAGCTATCTTCTTCCCAGGCCGATGCACCGGAAACCACCAGATTGGGGCGGAATTGCTCCATTTTTACACTGGCCGGACAACGTTGTTGGAGATCACGTAACGAGGCCTCGTTAGCAAGAAGGTAAGGATAGCCATCAGCAAATGACAGGGGTACAGTGTTGTGGCGTTTCACGCGCCGGGTCATTTGTGGCCCCACCCAGCGTAATTGCACTTCGCGGGAGAAAAATCCACTTAGCCATTTGTTGATCGCGTCTGGCGCAATTCGCGCGGTAAAATGTGTGCCCCAAACTTCGGTTGGTGCGTCTTGTGTGGCGAAATCAGCAAAACGAACATATGCACTACTGCCATCTGGTGCGGTGAGATGCAAGCCATCATGCACGGGTGAAGGAGTAAACCGTACCATTAGCGGAAACTGGCGAGCGGTAATAAACGTACCGTCAGGTTCCGTGATCATAAAGATGCGATCGAAGGCCAGACCACTGACATCTGCCAGGGTATGTGTAAGACCAATGCCGCGCATCGATTTAACAGGATGAATAAAAAGCCGGGTTAATGTCGCCACGGTGCGGTCCTCAAATGAAAATAAGCCCTCAACTTTATGACATGACGCGCTTATTAGCTATAATGCGCAACAATTTTCTTAGAGTAAAAGTGACAATATGAATTCTCTGTTTGCCAGTACGGCCCGTGGGCTGGAAGAGCTGTTAAAAACTGAACTGGAAAACCTGGGGGCCGTTGAATGCCAGGTGGTTCAGGGTGGGGTCCATTTCAAGGGCGACACACGGCTTGTTTACCAGAGCCTGATGTGGAGCCGCCTGGCCTCGCGTATTATGTTGCCGCTGGGCGAGTGTAAGGTTTACAGCGATTTAGACCTCTATCTCGGTGTTCAGGCGATCAACTGGACAGAGATGTTTAATCCTGGCGCGACCTTCGCTGTCCACTTCAGTGGTTTGAATGACACCATACGCAACAGTCAGTACGGTGCGATGAAAGTGAAAGACGCGATCGTCGATGCTTTCACGCGGAAAAATCTGCCGCGTCCAAATGTTGATCGCGATGCCCCGGATATCCGCGTTAACGTCTGGCTGCATAAAGAAACCGCCAGTATCGCCCTTGATCTCAGTGGTGATGGTTTACATCTGCGTGGCTATCGTGATCGTGCTGGCATTGCGCCGATCAAAGAAACCCTGGCAGCCGCTATTGTGATGCGATCCGGCTGGCAGCCAGGAACACCACTGCTCGATCCAATGTGTGGTTCCGGTACGTTGCTGATTGAAGCAGCGATGCTGGCGACCGACCGCGCACCGGGCTTGCACCGTGGCCGTTGGGGCTTTAGCGGCTGGGCGCAGCATGATGAAGCTATCTGGCAGGAAGTGAAAGCGGAAGCGCAAACTCGTGCCCGTAAAGGCCTGGCGGAGTATAGTTCCCATTTCTACGGTTCGGACAGTGACGCACGGGTGATTCAACGTGCGCGCACTAACGCCCGTCTTGCGGGGATTGGTGAACTGATCACCTTTGAGGTGAAAGATGTCGCGCAACTGACCAATCCGCTGCCGAAAGGGCCGTACGGTACAGTGTTGAGCAACCCGCCATACGGTGAACGTCTGGACAGCGAACCGGCGCTGATTGCGCTGCATAGTCTGCTGGGCCGAATCATGAAAAACCAGTTCGGTGGCTGGAATCTCTCTTTGTTTAGTGCCTCGCCGGATCTGCTAAGCTGCCTGCAGCTGCGTGCAGACAAACAGTACAAGGCGAAAAACGGCCCGCTGGACTGCGTACAGAAAAACTACCATGTTGCCGAAAGCACACCAGACAGCAAACCGGCAATGGCAGCGGAGGACTACGCCAACCGTCTGCGTAAGAACCTCAAAAAATTCGAGAAGTGGGCTCGCCAGGAAGGAATTGAATGTTACCGCCTGTATGACGCCGATCTGCCGGAATATAACGTTGCTGTTGACCGTTATGCCGACTGGGTGGTGGTGCAGGAGTATGCGCCGCCAAAAACTATTGATGCGCACAAAGCGCGTCAGCGTCTGTTCGATATTATCGCTGCAACCATTTCGGTACTGGGGATTGCGCCAAACAAACTGGTGCTGAAAACCCGTGAACGCCAGAAGGGCAAAAACCAGTACCAGAAACTGGGCGAGAAGGGCGAGTTTCTGGAAGTTACCGAATATAACGCTCACTTGTGGGTGAACCTGACGGATTACCTCGATACCGGTCTGTTCCTCGATCACCGTATCGCCCGTCGTATGCTTGGTCAGATGAGCAAAGGCAAAGATTTCCTCAACCTGTTCTCTTATACCGGCAGCGCCACCGTGCATGCGGGATTAGGTGGTGCACGCAGCACCACCACCGTGGATATGTCGCGTACTTATCTGGAGTGGGCAGAACGCAACCTGCGTCTGAATGGCTTAACTGGCCGTGCGCATCGCCTGATTCAGGCCGATTGCCTGGCGTGGCTGCGTGAGGCAAATGAACAGTTCGATCTGATCTTTATCGATCCGCCAACCTTTTCTAACTCAAAACGAATGGAAGATGCGTTTGATGTTCAGCGCGATCATCTGGCGCTGATGAAAGATTTGAAACGTCTGCTGCGTGCAGGTGGGACGATCATGTTCTCGAACAACAAACGCGGTTTCCGTATGGATCTCGACGGTCTGGCGAAACTGGGACTGAAAGCACAAGAAATTACGCAAAAAACGCTCTCCCAGGATTTCGCCCGTAACCGCCAGATCCACAACTGCTGGCTGATTACCGCAGCCTGAAAGGAATAGTAATGTCATTAATCAGTATGCATGGCGCATGGCTGTCGTTCAGCGACGCGCCGCTTCTCGATAACGCAGAACTGCATATCGAAGATAACGAACGTGTTTGTCTGGTGGGGCGTAACGGCGCAGGCAAATCGACGTTAATGAAGATCCTCAACCGTGAACAGGGGCTGGATGACGGTCGCATTATTTATGAGCAAGATTTGATTGTAGCTCGTCTGCAACAGGATCCGCCGCGTAACGTTGAGGGTAGCGTTTATGATTTCGTTGCCGAAGGCATTGAAGAACAAGCGGAATACCTGAAAAGCTATCACGATATTTCGCGCCTGGTGATGAACGACCCGAGCGAGAAAAATCTCAACGAACTGGCGAAGGTTCAGGAACAGCTGGATCACCACAACCTGTGGCAGCTGGAAAACCGCATCAACGAAGTGCTGGCGCAACTGGGATTAGATCCTAATGTTGCGCTGTCGTCGCTTTCCGGCGGCTGGTTGCGTAAAGCGGCATTAGGACGCGCGCTGGTGAGCAATCCGCGCGTATTGCTGCTCGACGAACCGACTAACCACCTGGATATTGAAACCATCGACTGGCTGGAAGGGTTCCTCAAAACCTTCAATGGGACAATTATTTTCATTTCCCACGACCGTTCGTTTATCCGCAATATGGCGACGCGCATTGTTGATCTCGATCGCGGCAAGCTGGTGACCTATCCAGGGAATTACGACCAGTACCTGCTGGAAAAAGAAGAAGCCCTGCGCGTGGAAGAATTACAAAATGCCGAGTTCGATCGCAAACTGGCGCAGGAAGAGGTGTGGATCCGCCAGGGGATCAAAGCACGTCGTACCCGTAATGAAGGCCGCGTACGCGCCCTGAAAGCAATGCGTCGTGAGCGTGGT
This sequence comes from Escherichia sp. WS1118, assembly GCF_046487695.1. NCBI lineage: Bacteria > Pseudomonadati > Pseudomonadota > Gammaproteobacteria > Enterobacterales > Enterobacteriaceae > Escherichia > Escherichia sp. WS1118. Next base: position 70,084 of record NZ_JBJQIZ010000013.1, read on the forward strand.
GAACGTCGCGAAGTAATGGGTACCGCAAAGATGCAGGTGGAAGAAGCCAGCCGCTCCGGTAAGATCGTTTTCGAAATGGAGGACGTTTGCTACCAGGTTGACGGTAAGCAACTGGTGAAAGATTTTTCTGCCCAGGTTCTACGCGGCGACAAAATTGCCCTGATTGGTCCGAATGGGTGCGGCAAAACCACGCTGCTGAAACTAATGCTCGGTCAGCTTCAAGCAGACAGCGGGCGTATTCACGTTGGCACCAAACTGGAAGTAGCTTATTTCGATCAGCACCGCGCGGAACTGGATCCCGATAAAACGGTGATGGATAACCTTGCCGAAGGTAAGCAAGAGGTGATGGTTAACGGCAAGCCACGCCACGTATTGGGCTATTTGCAGGACTTCCTGTTCCATCCGAAACGCGCGATGACGCCAGTACGTGCACTTTCTGGCGGAGAGCGGAACCGCTTGCTGTTGGCGCGTTTGTTCCTCAAACCAAGCAACTTATTGATTCTTGACGAACCGACCAACGATCTTGATGTCGAAACGCTGGAACTGCTGGAAGAACTGATCGACAGCTATCAGGGCACGGTATTGCTGGTTAGCCACGATCGTCAGTTTGTCGATAACACCGTTACAGAATGCTGGATCTTCGAAGGCGGCGGTAAAATTGGTCGTTATGTTGGCGGTTATCATGATGCCCGTGGTCAGCAAGAACAGTATGTGGCGCTCAAACAGCCTGCGGTGAAAAAAAGCGAAGAAGCCGCCGCGCCAAAAGCAGAAACTGTAAAACGCAGCAGTAGCAAACTAAGCTATAAATTGCAGCGTGAACTGGAGCTGCTACCGCAATTGCTTGAAGATCTGGAGGCGAAGCTGGAAGCTTTACAGACGCAAGTGGCGGATGCTTCCTTCTTCAGTCAGCCGCATGAGCAGACGCAAAAAGTGCTCGCCGATATGGCTGCTGCAGAGCAGGAGCTGGAGCAAGCCTTTGAACGCTGGGAGTATCTTGAAGCGTTAAAAAATGGTGGCTGATCGCAAAATAGTCGATTTAAACAGAGACTGCTGACAACGGTAAAAGTGCCTGATGTACTGGGTTTATCAGGCATGAAAACCAACACTTTGTTAGTCATCTGCAAAATAGCGCATCATTAAGGAGTACCAATGTGCGAACATCATCATGCCGCGAAGCACATCCTGTGCTCGCAGTGTGACATGCTGGTGGCGTTACCGCGCCTTGAGCATGGTCAGAAAGCGGCATGTCCCCGGTGTGGCACAACGTTAACCGTGGCGTGGGATGCCCCTCGGCAGCGTCCCACCGCCTATGCGTTGGCTGCACTGTTCATGCTGTTGCTGTCCAACTTGTTTCCTTTTGTGAATATGAACGTTGCAGGAGTTACCAGTGAAATTACATTACTGGAAATTCCCGGCGTGCTTTTTTCTGAGGACTACGCCAGCCTCGGCACCTTTTTCCTGTTGTTTGTGCAACTGGTTCCCGCGTTTTGTCTGATAACCATTCTGTTACTGGTGAATCGCGCGGAATTACCGGTCCGTTTAAAAGAGCAACTGGCACGGGTGCTTTTTCAACTCAAAACCTGGGGAATGGCGGAGATTTTCCTCGCGGGTGTGCTGGTCAGTTTCGTTAAACTGATGGCTTACGGCAGCATTGGGGTAGGCAGCAGCTTTCTCCCCTGGTGTTTATTTTGTGTTCTGCAACTGCGCGCTTTTCAGTGCGTTGATCGTCGCTGGTTATGGGACGACATCGCCCCGATGCCAGAACTGCGCCAGCCGCTAAAACCAGGTGTCACGGGGATACGTCAGGGGCTGCGTTCGTGCTCCTGTTGTACGGCAATCCTTCCTGCTGATGAACCCGTGTGCCCGCGTTGTAGTACCAAAGGGTACGTTCGGCGTAGAAACAGCCTGCAGTGGACACTCGCGCTGCTTGTAACGTCCATCATGCTGTATCTTCCGGCTAATATTTTGCCCATCATGGTGACGGATTTATTAGGTTCGAAGATGCCGTCGACGATTCTCGCTGGGGTCATTCTGTTATGGAGCGAAGGCTCTTATCCCGTCGCTGCGGTGATTTTTCTGGCCAGTATTATGGTGCCAACGTTAAAGATGATCGCCATTGCGTGGCTGTGTTGGGATGCCAAAGGACACGGCAAGCGCGACAGTGAAAGAATGCATTTGATTTATGAAGTTGTTGAGTTTGTAGGCCGCTGGTCGATGATTGACGTTTTCGTTATCGCGGTGCTCTCGGCGCTGGTGCGTATGGGAGGTTTAATGAGTATTTATCCGGCAATGGGTGCATTAATGTTTGCTTTAGTCGTCATAATGACAATGTTTTCTGCTATGACGTTTGACCCGCGTTTGTCGTGGGATCGTCAACCTGAATCAGAGCATGAGGAGTCCTGACAGTATGGAATCTAATAATGGGGAAGCCAAAATCCAGAAAGTGAAGAACTGGTCTCCCGTGTGGATATTTCCTATCGTCACGGCGCTCATTGGGGCCTGGGTTCTTTTTTATCATTACAGCCATCAGGGACCGGAAGTGACCCTGATCACCGCGAATGCGGAAGGAATTGAAGGTGGCAAAACCACCATTAAAAGCCGTAGCGTTGACGTCGGCGTGGTTGAAAGCGCCACACTGGCTGATGATTTGACGCACGTTGAAATCAAAGCGCGGCTGAATTCCGGTATGGAAAAATTGCTGCATAAAGATACCGTCTTTTGGGTGGTGAAACCGCAGATTGGTCGAGAAGGGATTAGCGGCCTGGGAACGCTACTGTCTGGGGTTTATATCGAACTGCAGCCAGGCGCGAAAGGCAGCAAAATGGATAAATACGATTTGTTGGACTCGCCACCGTTGGCCCCGCCTGATGCGAAAGGTATCCGTGTGCTTCTCGATAGCAAAAAAGCCGGGCAGCTCTCGCCAGGAGATCCGGTGCTGTTCCGTGGCTATCGGGTAGGTTCGGTTGAAACCAGCACTTTCGATACGCAAAAACGCAATATCAGCTATCAACTGTTCATCAATGCACCTTATGACCGACTGGTGACCAGCAATGTTCGTTTCTGGAAAGATAGTGGCATTGCGGTTGATCTGACGTCAGCGGGAATGCGTGTGGAGATGGGCTCATTGACAACGCTGCTTAGTGGCGGTGTCAGCTTTGATGTGCCGGAAGGTCTGGATTTAGGGCAGCCAGTGGCACCGAAAACAGCTTTCGTTTTGTATGATGATCAGAAGAGCATTCAGGATTCGTTGTACACCGATCACATTGATTATCTGATGTTCTTTAAAGATTCGGTACGCGGTCTGCAACCGGGAGCTCCGGTAGAATTCCGGGGTATTCGCCTGGGTACCGTAAGCAAAGTGCCATTCTTTGCGCCGAATATGCGTCAGACATTTAACGATGATTACCGTATTCCGGTACTGATTCGTATCGAGCCAGAGCGGCTGAAAATGCAGCTTGGCGAAAATGCGGATGTTGTTGAGCACCTTGGCGAATTGTTGAAACGTGGTTTACGCGGATCGCTGAAAACCGGAAACCTGGTCACTGGCGCACTGTATGTTGATCTCGATTTCTATCCAAATACGCCTGCAATAACCGGTATTCGTGAATTTAATGGTTATCAGATTATCCCGACCGTCAGCGGCGGCCTGGCGCAAATCCAGCAACGACTGATGGAAGCGTTGGATAAGATCAACAAACTGCCACTGAATCCGATGATTGAACAGGCAACCAGTACGCTTTCTGAAAGTCAGCGCACAATGAAAAACCTGCAAACGACGCTGGATAGCATGAACAAGATCCTTGCCAGCCAGTCGATGCAGCAGTTACCGACGGATATGCAGTCAACGTTGCGTGAATTGAATCGCAGCATGCAGGGCTTCCAGCCTGGTTCCGCAGCCTACAACAAGATGGTGGCGGATATGCAGCGCCTTGATCAGGTGTTGCGAGAACTGCAACCGGTGCTGAAAACGCTCAACGAGAAGAGTAACGCGCTGGTATTTGAAGCGAAGGACAAAAAAGATCCAGAGCCGAAGAGGGCGAAACAATGAAAAAGTGGCTAGTGACGATTGCGGCACTGTGGCTGGCCGGATGCAGCTCCGGCGAAATTAATAAAAACTATTACCAGTTACCTGTGGTGCAGAGCGGTACACAAAGCACCGCCAGCCAGGGTAATCGCCTGTTATGGGTTGAGCAGGTCGCTGTTCCTGACTATCTGGCGGGGAATGGTGTGGTTTATCAAACCAGTGATGTGAAGTATGTGATTGCCAACAACAACCTGTGGGCCAGCCCGTTGGATCAACAGTTGCGCAACACCCTGGTTGCCAACCTGAGTACGCAACTACCCGGCTGGGTGGTTGCCTCCCAGCCTCTGGGAAGCGCCCAGGACACGCTCAATGTTACCGTCACGGAGTTTAACGGTCGCTATGATGGCAAGGTCATTGTCAGTGGTGAGTGGCTGTTGAACCACCAGGGACAACTGATCAAACGTCCGTTCCGTCTGGAAGGAGTGCAAACTCAGGATGGTTACGATGAGATGGTTAAAGTGCTGGCCAGTGTCTGGAGTCAGGAAGCCACTTCTATTGCGCAAGAGATAAAGCGTCTACCTTAATCATAAAGATTTGTAAATATAACCGTCTCCGGTATGTTGCCTGAGGCGGTTTTTTTGTTTCTAACGTGCGGAAAAAGTTGTTCCTCTTCACATTTTTTGTACAACCGACATGCCCGTGTAGCTCACAAATATGACAGTGGCGTGAATTTTGCGCATTGACGGCAGTTATGATTCGCGGTATTGCTTAACTGTGATTGCATATTTAGTAATCACTGTTTTCTTTTCCACCAGAAACCAGTATGAGGGAAACGAGGCATGAAGAGACAAAAACGAGATCGCCTGGAACGGGCACATCAACGTGGTTATCAGGCCGGCATCGCCGGACGCTCAAAAGAAATGTGTCCCTATCAGACGCTGAATCAAAGGTCACAATGGCTGGGAGGCTGGCGAGAAGCCATGGCGGACAGGGTAGTCATGGCCTGATTCTGTCTCTTTAAAAAGAAACCTCCGCATTGCGGAGGTTTCGCCTTTATATACTCTGTCTGATTAAAATCAGAATGCAGACGTATCCTGGAACAGACCTACTTTCAGGTCGTTGGCGGTATAGATCAAACGACCATCAACCAGCACTTCGCCATCAGCCAGGCCCATAATCAGACGACGGTTAACTATGCGTTTAAAGTGAATACGATAGGTCACTTTTTTCGCCGTCGGCAGCACCTGGCCTGTGAATTTCACTTCACCTACGCCCAGCGCGCGACCTTTACCTTCGCCGCCCAGCCAGCCGAGGTAGAACCCTACCAGCTGCCACATTGCGTCCAGGCCCAGGCATCCCGGCATAACCGGATCGCCGATAAAGTGGCATCCGAAGAACCACAGATCCGGATTGATATCCAGCTCTGCTTCAACATACCCTTTGTCGAAGTTACCACCCGTTTCGGTCATTTTGACCACACGGTCCATCATCAGCATGTTTGGTGCTGGCAATTGCGGGCCTTTAGCGCCAAACAGTTCACCGCGACCAGAGGCAAGAAGGTCTTCTTTTGTATAGGATTCGCGTTTATCTACCATGTTCTCTGTAAGCCTTATTTTATTGAAGCACGCAGGATAGCTAACACGTGTACGCTGAACAAGTCCGATCAGTTCGGAATAAACCAGTTCAGCCAACGTAATGGCCATGGAAAACGGTGACGTCCTTCCTGTTGCGATGCTTGTGCGATACGTTCCTGGATGGTTTGCATCAGCGTCGTTTGGCCTTCGCCATCCCACACCAGATTTAATAATAACGGCAGTGCGTCAGTCACATCGTCTACTGCCCAGATGGTGAATTTGTCTTCTTCTACCGCTTTCACCAGTTCACTGTGAAGACTTAAATGGCGAACGTTAGCTGTGGGGATAATGACACCTTGTTTCCCCGTTAACTCACGTTGCTGGCAAATAGCAAAGAAGCCTTCGATTTTCTCATTTAAACCACCGACTGGCTGGGCGCGACCGAACTGATCGACTGAACCTGTGATAGCGATACTCTGATTCACCGGCACATCGGCGAGGGCGCTTATCAGGGCGCAGAGTTCAGCCATCGAGGCACTATCGCCATCCACTTCACTGTATGACTGCTCAAATGTCAGCGATGCTGAGAAGGGGATCTGTTGCTCAAGCTGTAGTTCCGACATCAGGAACGCTTGCATGATCATCATCCCTTTCGCATGGATATTGCCGCCAAGCTCCGCTTTGCGTTCGATGTCGGTGAATTCACCATCGCCAATATGCACAACGCAGCTAATGCGAGAAGGTTCGCCAAAAGCGCGTGGATGACCCGGAAATTCAATGACCGAAAGGGCGTTAATTTGCCCGATGCGTTCGCCTTCGGTTTCAATCAGGATTTGCTCCTGAAGGATCTCATCCTGCATGCGTTCAGCGAGGAAACCTTCGCGCCATTCACGCTGCTGTAGCATTAAGTTTAGCTGCTCGCCGGAGAAGGTGTCGCCATCACACAGGGAGGCGACCTCTTGACACTGGCGGAGGATCCACTGCGGGCTAAGCGGAAGTGTTTCTTGTTCACCAGTGTAGCGTGCTGCTTCGCGGATAAGTACCGGCCAGGCATCCGCTCCCGGTGCTGGTAAGTGATTATGTCTGGCGGTAAATGTCACCCAGCGACACCACTGGCTTACTGACTCCGCATCGACAATCTGCAGAGTATCTTCAAATTCGCTATAAATAGCCTGCTCTGAAAGCTCTGGCTCCATCTCCTGGAAATCAGCCAATGATTCGCGTTCGCCTACCAGAATGACTTTCAGCTTCAATGGCATCGAAGGCACAGAGACGGGGAGAGGGCGCGACTCATCAAACGCAACCCAGTCAAAACGCTCGCGGTTAACGATATTTTTCAGCCGCATCCACAGCAGAGGTTGCGCCAGCAGTGTACGTAAAGAGATGATGAGAATACCGCCATTTGCCTGATGCACCAGACCAGGCTGCAGGGTAATATCGCCATTAAACTGACGCAGGCAGCCAAAGAGTTGCTCTGCTTCTACCCAGTCGGCAGCGACAACTTGCGTTAAAGTCGCAAAATTATCATCTGTACTCACTGCGTGACGTAAGCGGATGGTGTGGCCGGAAACCTCATAGTGACCGCCCACCAGTTGGCCTGCATCGCTTTGTAGCGTACGCGCGGCATCAGCAATAAGATTCAGATACTCAGACTCTTCCGGGGCCTTCGCCAGCATAAAAGAGGAGGATGCTCGCGTATGCAGCAACTGCTCCAGCGCAAATTGCAGTCGCGGTTGAGTATCACTGAATAAAGGATCGTTTTCGTCAATCAAATGTGGCTGAGCAAATATATCCTGATAGCTATCGGTATCAGGAACCAGGTCACGCCATGCAAGTTTCGTAATGGTCAAAGTTGATGTTTTTTAGTCTGTTGTCAAAGCCGCGATTATACCGTAACCGGCACTGCAGCACACGTAGAAAGCAACGACAATACGCCTGGCATGGGCGTTAAAGCTCACAGGATGGAGATTCTTTTCTTCACTGGCCTAAAAAGCTGATATTCTGTAAAGAGTTACACGGTAACATTGAGATCGCTATGAAATATCAACAACTTGAAAATCTTGAAAGCGGTTGGAAATGGAAGTATCTGGTGAAGAAGCACCGCGAAGGGGAGTTAATCACCCGTTACATAGAAGCCAGTGCCGCCCAGGAAGCCGTCGATGAGTTGCTCTCGCTGGAAAATGAACCCGTGCTGGTAAATGGTTGGATTGACAAGCATATGAATCCGGAACTGGTCAATCGCATGAAGCAGACCATTCGGGCCAGACGGAAGCGCCATTTTAATGCAGAACACCAGCATACGCGCAAAAAATCGATCGATCTGGAATTTATCGTCTGGCACCGTCTGGCTGGCCTTGCGCAGCGTCGCGGTAAAACGCTTTCTGAAACGATTGTTCAGCTGATTGAAGATGCGGAAAACAAAGAGAAATACGCGAATAAAATGTCTTCTTTGAAGCAGGATCTGCAGGCATTGCTGGGTAAGGAATAACTGTCAAAAGTCAGTTCAATTTACGCAAGGCGAAAAAAAACCCCGCAGCAGCGGGGTTTTTTACCAGACGAGAACTTAAGCCTGCGGCTGAGTTACAACGTCTTTGATGCCTTTAACTTCGATCTCTACGCGACGATCCGGAGCCAGGCAATCGATCAGTGCAGCACGCTGTTTCACGTTGTCACAGGTGTTGCCAGTAACCGGGTTGGATTCGCCCATACCACGTGCGGAGATTTTGTCTGCCGGGATACCTTTAGAGATCAGGTAATCAACAACGGACTGAGCACGACGCTCGGACAGAGCCTGGTTATAAGCGTCAGAACCGATGCGGTCAGTGTAACCCAGAACAACTACGGAACCGTCTTTCGGATCCAGGTTGCTCAGCTGGCTGTACAGCTGATCCAGAGCAGCCTGACCTTCCGGTTTCAGGGTTGCTTTGTTGAAGGTGAACAGAACGTCAGACTTCAGAGTGAAGTGCTTGGTCTGTACTTCCGGTGCCGGAGCTGGAGCCGGAGCAACTACTGGAGCTGCTTCGCCCTGACCGAAACGGTAGGAAACACCCAGGCTCAGCATGCCGTTGTCCGGACGAGTACCGATGGTGTGTGCGTCACCGATGTTGTTGGTCCACTGGTATTCCAGACGGGTAGCGATTTCAGGAGTGATCGCATACTCAACACCGCCAGCGAAGACCGGAGAAACGCCGGTATCGTGGTTTTTACCATCAAAGTTGGATTTAGTGTCTGCACGCCATACCATACCACCCAGACGAGTGTATACGTCCAGATCGTCAGTGATTGGGTAACCCAGTTTAGCGGTCAGCTGAACGCCCTGAGCTTTATATGCACCGTTTTCAACGCTGCCTTTGTATGGCATACGACCTAACCAGTCATAACCCATTTCAAAGCCAACATACGGGTTAACCTGGTAACCACCAAAAGCACCAGCGCCCAGTTGGTTTTCATGGGTCGGACCATTGTTGTTGATGAAACCAGTGTCATGGTACTGGGACCAGCCCAGTTTAGCACCAGTGTACCAGGTGTTATCTTTCGGAGCGGCCTGCGCTACGGTAGCGAAACCAGCCAGTGCCACTGCAATCGCGATAGCTGTCTTTTTCATTTTTTGCGCCTCGTTATCATCCAAAATACGCCATGAATATCTCCAACGAGATAACACGGTTAAATCCTTCACCGGGGATCTGCTCAATATTAACTCTACCGATATCTTCGGCTTATGCCGAGCACCCCTGGCGATGTAAAGTCTACAACGTAGTTGAAAACTTACAAGTGTGAACTCCGTCAGGCATATGAAAAAAAAGTCTTGTATAAGGTACGTTTAATCTTTTTTGTCAGCGACAATTTACAGAAGAAAATCGTGGAAACCGCTTCAGACAAGCCTCCGCAAGGAAAATTAGTCACGACTGAAAGCATTGGCTGGGCGATAAAAAAAGTTCCAGGATTAATCCTAAATTTACTTAATGATACAAATTAGAGTGAATTTTTAGCCCGGAAAGTTGTCTCGTTGCGTGAGAGGATGCGCTTACCGGACGCATAATAAACCCCATAGCGTTACCTTCATTTGCCGCATCAACAAGTTCAGCATGCTCTTCTTCAGTCAAATCATCTGCCAACCAACCGATCACCACGCTGTAATTGCCCGTGCGTAAAGCGCGAACCATTGACTCCACGGTGTGGCAAGGGGAGAGCTGGCTAATCTGCATTACTTTCGTTAAGGGTAGCCCAGATGCCTGAACCCATTCGCGACTCAGTTTTTGTTGCGGTGTTAACCAGAGTTGCCAGCGCGATTGCTGACCGAGTTGCTGTAACAATGGCAACAGTAGAAGTTGCGTCATCATGGGCTGATCTTCGCGATAGACAACTTCACTGATAAGCCCGGCTGTAGTGTTTTCCGTAGAGACACGCGCAATTTTACTTTCTGCGGATGAGAACGACGAAGAACGATGTGCATAGCCTGAAGTGTACATAATCAATCCAGCCCTGTGAGTTACTGTATGAATATACAGTACATCCAGTGACGACAAAGATCAACTCTATTTTCGGAAAGAGCCTCGCAAATTTTGTCGTTGGTGACGGGAAAACATAAATTAATCTTGCCCCTTAAGAATAAGTTGCCTATTTTCGTAGTTAACGGATCCGTTAATGTGAATCATTCTTTTATGTTATGATTTTAAAAGGAATTTTATGAAAAGCCTCTCCTATAAGCGGATCTATAAATCACAAGAATACCTGGCAACGTTGGGCACAATTGAATACCGATCATTGTTTGGTAGTTACAGCCTAACCGTTGACGACACGGTGTTTGCGATGGTTTCTGATGGTGAGTTGTATCTTCGGGCTTGTGAGCAAAGTGCACCGTACTGTGTAAAACATCCGCCTGTCTGGCTGACATATAAAAAGTGTGGCCGATCCGTTACCCTCAATTACTATCGGGTTGATGAAAGTCTATGGCGAAATCAACTGAAGCTGGTGCGTCTGTCGAAATATTCTCTCGATGCAGCGCTGAAAGAGAAAAGCACGCGCAATATTCGGGAAAGACTGAAAGATTTGCCCAATATGTCTTTTCATCTGGAAGCGATTCTCGGGGAGGTGGGGATTAAGGATGTACGGGCGTTACGTATACTTGGGGCAAAAATGTGTTGGTTGCGACTGCGGCAGCAAAACAGTCTGGTGACAGAAAAGATTCTGTTTATGCTTGAAGGGGCCATTATCGGCATTCATGAAGCTGCGCTCCCGGTGGCACGCCGCCAGGAGCTTGCAGAATGGGCTGACTCTCTTACGCCGAAACAGGAGTTTCCTGCGGAACTTGAGTAATCTGGCGTTGCAGACGACCAATCTCTGGCAGTAATGCAATCAATAACCCAACTTGTTGTACGACCAGAGGTTCTTTGCTGTCTGCCCGTGGTTCAAGTTGCTGCATCCGCTGTTTCAGGCCAGCTAATGCCTGATTGACGCGTTCTTCATCAGCAGGTTGATGATGTAGCGCGTCATCAACATAGCAAACGGCGTCATCAAGAAACGCCAGAATTTCAGGATTAGTTAACTGCTCCCGGTGAGCACCGAGGGCTGAGATATAGCTGGTAAACGTATGGTTAAGGCACAGCAACCGAAACGCGGCTTCGCGAATTTGCGGGGTAACGTTCGGTTCGCTGGACATATTTGATACCACCGACGCCAGTTCAGCATCACGGTTGTGTGCATCGCGGCGGGCAATACGATACGCCAGACGGTTATCACGCCCCTGATGGTATTGTTCCAGTATGGCATCTAGATACCGGCAGTTGGCCTCTGTGGCGCGTTCGAGCATTCGCGGCAGATTGCGAAACTTCCAGTCAGGCCAGATGTAGCTCACTGCCGCCCACGCAATGGCACAACCAATCAGCGTATCGATTACGCGAGGTAACGCCACTTCAAAACCTTCACCCAGCAAGTTGAAACACAGTAGCACCAAAAGTGTGATGAACATCGTTGCATGGGCGTATTGCACGTTACGGAAGGCAAAAAAGAGCACGCCGGTAATAACCAGCAGCACCAGCTGCCCTTCCAGTGATGGCACAAACCACAGCACAGGAATACCAATTGCGATACCTACCAGCGTACCAATAATCCTTAACTTCAGCCGGTGGCGCGTGGCGTTATAGTTTGGCTGGCAGACAAACAAACTTGTCAGCAAGATCCAATACCCGTGATGCATTCCGGTTATCTGAATGATGGCGTAGCCGAAGCACAACACCAGCGACATTCTTACCGCATGACGGAAGAGGGCGGATTCCGGCGTGAAGTGACGGCTAAGACGCAGCCAGATATCACTCAATCCGTGCGGGCTGTCATCAGCGAGCTCATTTTCGTCATTATTATGGGGCAGTGCCTGGGCCTGTTCTGATTCAATTGTTGCCAGTTGGGCATCAATGGCACGTAAATTGTTCAGTAAAAATCCCAGTGTTTTGAGTAAATCAGCAGGAGCGCCGTTATCGCGCATCCGCTCCAGCGCAGCATCAATATGCGTAAAAGCGCGCTCAAAATGCGGATCATGTTGATAAGGCTGACGCAGCAAAATACAGCGTGACAGTTGCTGGCACGCCTGGCCCTGCATCGACATCAGCCGCTGAAAACGGAACAGCACGTCGCTGTGGCGAAAATGTTCACGCAATGTTTGATATTGAATATGAGAAGAGCTGGCACGCTCGTGAATATCCTGTGCGACAAAGTAATAATGCAGTGTGCGACGCGTTCCTCGTTGACCACGATCGCCACGTAAGCGGGTCAGCAGCGAGAGTTTCGTCTGATTCAATGTCGCCATCAGCTGACCGTTGGCGAGAGCCAAATCGTACAGCGGTGCCTGGCTTTCATCTTCAATATCAGGATCAAACATGCGCGACTTGAGCTCAAGATAACGCGCCAGTTGTTCATAGCAACGCGCCAGGTTGTCCTGCAGCGGGCGGACCGGGAACAGCAGATGACCAATAAGTGTCAGGACGTTGTACCAGACGGCACCGGCCAGAAGATACATCGGCTGCTGATACCAGTGCTCATACAGTGATGTTCCCAACATAGTGTAAATGGCGATCAGCAATGCACCGAAGGCAATTGTTGCATAGCGTTGACCCAGACCGCCGAGCAAAATGAAGCCGCTGGTAGAGAGCGTTAAGCCAATCGCAAATAGCCAGGGCCAGGGAAACAGCAATTCTACTGAGGCCGAGGCGATAAAAAAGCAGAACAGCGTAATGATGAGGTTACGCAAACGTCCCGCCAGTCGGTCATCGAGATCGGTCAGCGCCGCTGCCACCATCCCAAGCGTCAGCGGAATCGTCAGTTTTACATCACCCAGCCACCACGGAAACGCTGTGGTTCCACAAAGCGCAATAAAAATACGCGCGTAATACAGCCAGGCGCTGTTCCAGGTATAGCGTTTGAGCAAAGGACTTAGCATAAAGGCCATATTAGTGGATTATTGGAAACGACGACGAGCATTGGCTTCGCGCGCAGCTTGCGCTGTTTCTACCGATACCACGCGACGACCGACCGGCCATAGTGCAATAGCGGCAATTTTAAAGTTCGCAATACCGACAGGAATGCCAATGATGGAAATACATTGTGCGATGCCCGTTGCAATGTGCATCAGGCATAACCACCAGCCAAAGAAAATCAGCCAGAAAATATTCAATACCGTACCGCCAGTATTTAGCAGCACATTTTTGCCAGCCGGGTTCAGTTCATCGACATGAATAGCTTCATTGCCATAAGGCACCAGAGACAGTTTGGTGATCTCCCAGCAGGATCGTGTCAGTGGTAAGGTAAAAATCAGCACAATACTGACCAGAGTCGCCAACAGCCAGCCCAGAGTGGTGGCAAATCCGCCAAGCACAAAGTTCAGAATGTTCAAAACGGTACGCATAAAACCTCGCTTTACTGTGGTTTTCAGTAATGGGCGGCAATTGTAACGTTTTTTTGGGCTGGAGCACGTTTTCTCTGACGGTTACACTGATAAGAAATAATTTCGTGTGGATCTACAGAGTCATGGAACTGAAAGCGACAACGCTTGGAAAACGTCTGGCACAGCACCCTTACGATCGGGCGGTGATCCTCAATGCCGGGATTAAAGTCTCCGGCGATCGCCACGAATACCTTATTCCTTTCAATCAATTACTGGCGATTCACTGTAAGCGCGGTCTGGTATGGGGCGAACTGGAGTTTGTACTGCCGGACGAAAAAGTGGTGCGTCTGCACGGCACCGAATGGGGCGAGACGCAGCGTTTTTACCATCATCTTGATGCTCACTGGCGGCGGTGGAGTGGCGAGATGAGCGAAATTGCGTCTGGCGTTTTACGTCAGCAACTGGATTTGATTGCCACGCGCACCGGAGAAAATAAATGGCTGACGCGTGAGCAAACCTCTGGCGTGCAGCAACAAATCCGCCAGGCTTTGTCGGCGTTACCATTGCCGGTTAACCGACTGGAAGAATTCGATAACTGCCGTGAGGCGTGGCGTAAATGTCAGGCCTGGTTGAAAGACATTGAAGGCGCTCGGTTGCAGCATAATCAGGCGTATACCGAAGCCATGCTTATCGAGTATGCGGATTTTTTCCGCCAGGTCGAGTCTTCACCGCTGAATCCGGCGCAGGCCCGGGCAGTCGTTAATGGCGAGCATTCTTTGTTAGTGCTGGCTGGTGCAGGAAGCGGAAAAACGTCGGTGCTGGTGGCCCGTGCAGGCTGGTTGCTGGCGCGTGGTGAAGCGTCCCCTGAGCAAATTTTATTGCTGGCGTTTGGTCGCAAAGCCGCTGAAGAGATGCACGAGCGTATTCGAGAACGACTACATACCGAAGACATTACCGCACGCACGTTTCATGCGCTGGCGCTGCATATTATTCAGCAGGGCAGCAAAAAAGTTCCGATAGTCAGCAAACTGGAAAATGATACCGCTGCCCGTCATGAACTTTTTATTGCTGAGTGGCGCAAGCAATGCAGCGAAAAGAAAGCGCAGGCGAAGGGCTGGCGGCAATGGCTGACGGAAGAAATGCAGTGGTCAGTGCCAGAAGGTAATTTCTGGGATGATGAAAAATTACAGCGTCGTCTTGCCTCTCGCCTCGATCGCTGGGTAAGTCTGATGCGGATGCACGGTGGTGCACAGGCAGAAATGATTGCCAGTGCACCCGAAGAGATTCGCGATCTGTTCAGTAAACGTATCAAGTTGATGGCCCCGTTATTAAAAGCCTGGAAAGGTGCGCTGAAGGCAGAAAACGCTGTCGATTTTTCGGGCCTTATTCACCAGGCGATTGTGATTCTGGAGAAAGGTCGCTTTATCAGCCCGTGGAAGCATATTCTGGTTGATGAATTTCAGGATATCTCGCCGCAGCGTGCAGCGTTGTTAGCGGCATTACGCAAGCAAAATAGTCAAACGACGTTGTTCGCTGTTGGTGATGACTGGCAGGCGATTTACCGATTCAGCGGTGCGCAAATGTCGCTTACCACGGCTTTCCATGAAAACTTTGGTGAAGGTGATCGCTGTGATTTAGACACGACCTACCGTTTTAACAGTCGTATCGGTGAGGTGGCAAACAGGTTTATTCAGCAGAACCCAGGCCAGCTTAAAAAGCCGCTAAACAGCTTAACCAATGGAGACAAAAAAGCCGTCACGTTATTGGATGAGGGTCAACTTGACGCTTTGCTGGATAAACTCTCTGGTTATGCCAAACCGGAAGAGCGCATTCTGATCCTGGCGCGTTACCATCACATGAGGCCTGCCAGCCTGGAAAAAGCAGCAACACGCTGGCCGAAGTTGCAAATCGACTTTATGACCATTCATGCCAGCAAAGGGCAACAGGCGGATTACGTCATCATCGTTGGCTTGCAGGAGGGGAGTGATGGTTTTCCGGCTGCGGCGCGGGAGTCGATTATGGAAGAGGCGCTACTGCCACCGGTTGAGGATTTCCCGGACGCTGAAGAACGGCGGTTAATGTACGTGGCGCTGACCCGGGCACGTCATCGGGTATGGGCACTGTTTAACAAAGAGAATCCCTCTCCCTTTGTGGATATACTGAAAAATCTGGATGTGCCGGTGGCGAGAAAACCGTAAGAAACAGGTGGCGTTTGCCACCTGTGCAATATTACTTCAGACGGTCTGCGAGATAACGCTGATAATCGGGGATCAGAATATCGACCGCGTCGTTAAAATGCGGTGACTGGATAATGAAGTCTGCCGTTGCCACGTTGGTGGCGACCGGAATGTTCCATACCGTTGCCAGACGCAGCAAGGCTTTCACGTCAGGATCGTGCGGCACGGCATTTAGTGGGTCCCAGAAGAAAATCAATACATCAATTTTCCCTTCTGAGATCAATGCGCCAACCTGCTGGTCACCCCCCATTGGGCCACTCAACATCGCGTTGACGTTCATGCCGGTCGCGCGGGAAATTAAGTTACCGGTAGTGCCTGTTGCATACAGTACGTGTTGTTCCAGTAACGGTTGATGCCGTTCCACCCAGCTCATCAGCATTTGTTTGCAGTGATCGTGTGCCACCAGCGCAATATGTTTCCGCGAAGGTAAAGTGCGAGTCGTCAGTTCCATAATGTACATCCGTAGTTAACTTTCCTACAGATTACTGTAAGTACTTATCGCTGCAAGATAAAGACTGAAAAAGCCTGCGCACAGGCACAAAAATCTCAGGAGGATGGTTGTTTTTCCGCCCATTGCAGGAAAGTATTTCGCGTTTGTGGGTCAGCCAGTTTAAACCAATACTTCAGCCGTTGTTCTGTGAGCACCTGAGACTGCGGCGGAATAGCATCCAGCTCGGAAACACCCGAAAGCAGCGTACTGTCATCTGCCATCATCGTGGCAAATTGCGGTAGTGAAGCGCGTTTCGCGGATTTGTTATAGCGTTCAACCTCGACCTCATAATCAATCGTTTTTGCAGTTGAGGTAATGGCGAGAATATCCAGCTTTACCGGAATCGGCGTCGCATCGCCATCCAACAATTCAAGGTGCGGCGCGGCATCAAAATGGTTAGCTTCCCGCTCATTCTCCAGGCGAGGCAGGCGAAAATTGACCTGGTTGATGAGCTGGGTATTAAAACTAACCACCAGTGGAGGGGAGATATAGAGCCGTTCTTCACTATTGGAAAGATGAATCGTCTTCTCAACGCGAAACACTAACTGATGCGGTCCATTGTCCAGTTCAATGCTGTCCGCACCGCGCAGCAGAGAGCTGGAAACCTTCTTACCGTCGAGTACCAGAAGATCGACATCGGTAGAAAGCCGCAGCGTGGTGGCAAAAACGGATACCGGCAAACATAATGCAATCAAGGTGGTCACGATGCCGGTTTTCATAGGTAGCTCCTGTCAAAAGACCGCCCGAATAATAATGTGTCAAAATTTTTCTTTAATCATACTTACTAACATATAGACATATTTCCCGCTTTTGCTCTCATTCATTCGTATTAGCTGCATGGTTGGCATGTCGGCTTTGTCGTACACTTTGTTAAACAGTCTGGAGGAAATAATGAAAGAAACCGATATTGCAGGCATTTTAACGTCCACTCACACCATTGCGCTGGTGGGGGCAAGCGACAAACCCGATCGTCCCAGCTATCGCGTGATGAAATATCTACTCGACCAGGGGTATCACGTCATTCCGGTTTCGCCAAAAGTTGCTGGCAAAACACTGCTGGGCCAGCAGGGGTATGGCACGCTGGCAGAAGTTCCGGAAAAAGTCGATATGGTCGATGTTTTCCGGAATTCAGAAGCGGCGTGGGGCGTAGCGCAGGAAGCGATCGCCATCGGCGCGAAAACCCTCTGGATGCAACTGGGGGTGATTAATGAGCAAGCGGCAGTACTGGCTCGGGATGCCGGATTAAATGTAGTGATGGATCGCTGCCCGGCTATTGAGATCCCTCGCCTGGGCCTGGCCAAATAAAAAATCCCCGGAAGGCAAAAACCTTCCGGGGATTTGTTCAGGGATTAGTTACGCAGACGCGGGGCCTGGAGTTGTTTGCGGATGGTCTGCGCCAGCTCATCCATGGATGGCTGTTCAGGATGTTCATCCTGCAATTCGCTACTTAGCTGGGCTTCAGCCAGGTAGGTATGAACCGGTAGGCCGTTATCGTCCTCCATCACCACGTGATACCACGGAGCGGCGCGAAGCTCGTCATTCACCGCCAGCTCATCAGGCGACGGTTCAGAGAGCGAATAAACCGGGTCGATATCCACGACCACTCCGAGATAACCTAACAGGGAATGGCGGACCTGCTGGCCGATACCGAATTTGCTGGCAATCATAGTCACCTCCCGGGAAATCTTTACCTTTGATATAAGGGTAAAATTCCACATTTCAAGTTACATGACGCGACAGGCAAACCCTTTCAGATATAGCCCTTCCGGGTAGGTAGCGATCACCGGATGATCGGCTGCCTGACGGAACTGCTCTATAAATTGTACATCACGACCGGCATCAATTGCGGCATCCGCGATGATTTTCTGAAATAAATCGCTGGTCATCAGACCGGAACAGGAGAAAGTCAGGAGAATACCGCCTTCATTCAGCAACTGAATCGCCAGCATGTTGATGTCTTTATAACCACGACACGCGCCCATCAACTGGCTTTTATTCTCAACAAACTTCGGCGGGTCCATCACGATAACATCAAATTTTTCACCGCGATCGCGATAAGTACGCAGCAATTTAAAGACATCATCACGGACAAACTCTGCCTTGCTCAGATCCAGTTTGTTCAGCTCAACGTTCTGCCGTGCAATATCCAGCGCTTCCTGGGAGGTATCAACGCTGACAACCTGGCTGCAACCGCCCATCAATGCCGATACGGCGAAACCACCGGTATAGGAGAAACAGTTAAGTACGCGTTTATTTTCGACGTAGCGGCGGGTAGCCAGGCGGCTGTCACGCTGGTCCAGGTAGTAGCCCGTTTTGTGTCCGTGCTGAATATCCACCAGCAGTTTCATGCCGTGTTCTTCAATCGGCAGCAGGGCAGGCGGCAACTCGCCGGTGATGGGGCCCTGAGTCAGCTCCATCCCTTCTTTTTTACGTACCGCGACGTCGCTGCGATCGTAAATAGCACATTCCGGGTACAGCGTTTGCAGGGCGCTAATTAATGCCGCGCGCTGATACTCTGCGCCAGCACTCAGCAGTTGCAGCACCAGAAAATTACCGAAACGATCGATAGTAATACCCGGCAGGCCATCAGATTCTCCGGCGATTAAACGATAGCTGTCGAGGCCATCTTTTTGCGCCAGCCAGTCACGCCATTTTTGTGCTTGCTGCAAACGGCGGGTAAAAAAAGCAATGTCGATAGACTCTGACGGGTCAAACGTCCAGACGCGCGCCCGGATTTGCGAAGCTGGCGAATAAGCGCCGCGTGCTAACCATTTTCCCTGATGATCAACAATATCGATGGTTTCACCGAGGCTGGCTTTACCTTCCATGCGGGCAACGGCCCCGGAAAAGACCCACGGATGGCGACGAAGTAATGATTTTTCGCGCCCTTTGGCTAACACTAAACGTACACTCATAATTTACTTTTCTGTCGATGCAAAGAAATGGGCGTCATTGTCCGGAGTTTTCCATGGATTTGCAACGCGTCCATTAAGGATAAGGAGAGCAGCAATGTCGAAAGTCTGCATAATTGCCTGGGTTTACGGGCGAGTTCAGGGCGTAGGATTCCGCTACACCACGCAGTACGAAGCGAAAAAACTGGGACTAACCGGGTACGCCAAAAATCTTGACGATGGCAGCGTGGAAGTGGTTGCCTGCGGTGACGAAGGGCAGGTGGAAAAATTAATGCAGTGGTTAAAAAGTGGCGGCCCGCGTTCAGCGCGTGTGGAACGGGTGCTTAGCGAGCCGCATCATCCCTCCGGGGAGTTAACGGATTTTCGTATCCGTTAAATGCATTTTACCGGTTTAGGCAGGCCAGCAATTTTGGTGGCTTGCTTTGCCGGACCTTTCGGGAACAGTCGGTACAGATAGCGGCTATTGCCTTTCTCTTCGCCAAATTTATTCGCCATCGCTTTTACCAGCATACGAATCGCTGGAGAAGTATTGAATTCCAGATAGAAATCACGCACAAAACGCACCACTTCCCAGTGTTCTGGCGACAGCGCAATCCCTTCGTTCTCTGCAATCACCACCGCCAGTGGCTCACTCCACTGGCTGCTTTCTTTGAGATAGCCTTCGGTATCCGTTTCTATCTCTTTACCTTCGAAGATCAGCATAATTCTTTACTACCTTAATCAGACTGGCGGCAGTGTAACAAAAAACAAAGCCCCGCATAAAGCGAGGCTATGAAAGTGTTAGCGGGTGAGATTAATCGCGGCTGGCGAAGCCCAGAATGCTCAGCAGGCTGACGAAGATGTTGTACAGCGAAACATACAGGCTAACCGTGGCACGAATATAGTTCGTTTCACCGCCATGAATGATGTTGCTGGTTTCAAACAAAATAGCGCCAGAGGAGATCAGAATGAAGACCGCGCTGATCGCCAGATGCAGGGCAGGCAGCTGCAGGAAGATATTAGCAACCATACCAATCAGCACCACCACAATACCCGCCATCAGCATACCGCCAAGGAACGACATATCTTTGCGGGTGGTCAGCACATACGCAGAGCAGCAGAAGAACACCAACGCCGTTCCGCCCAGTGCCATAGCGATTACGTCACCCATTCCAGCAGACAGGTAGGTGTTCAGAATTGGTCCGAGGATATATCCCAGAAAACCGGTAAAGGCGAATGTGGAGATAATCCCGGTCGGCTTATTCGCCGTTTTGTAGGTCAGGAACATCAAACCATACATACCCACCAGCGTCAGAATCAGACCCGGAGATGGCAGCATCAGCACCGTACTGGCAGTTGCGGTAATCGCCGAAAAGGCCAGCGTCAGGCTCAGCAGAAAATAGGTATTACGCAGCACCTTATGGGTGCTAAGCAGCGATGTACGGTCATGTGAAGAACTAACTATACGATCCATTGAGTCACTCTCTATGACAGATGTAATTAATTAAGCAGCATAATGATAATGTGGGAAGGTACACAGAAGTTTTACCCATCTTTACGCATTTGATCTGGAACAGGTTTAACAGCGGATTATCAGGTCATTAAGCAAATATAACGCCCTGAGAATTTCGACAGGCAAAAGAAAAAGGGGTTAGCATTTAGCTAACCCCTTATCTTATTTGGCGGAAGCGCAGAGATTCGAACTCTGGAACCCTTTCGGGTCGCCGGTTTTCAAGACCGGTGCCTTCAACCGCTCGGCCACACTTCCGGAATGACGCGCACTATAAACATCCCGATGCGGCGTGTAAACCCCTAATTTGTTTGTTTGCCTGAAAAACAGCCAAAAGTGCATTGATAGCGTGAAATAACAGCAGATTGATCATTTCATCACCATGAATTCCTTCTCTTTTACTCGTTTAGCAACCGGCTAAACATCCCCACTGCCCGGCAAAAAGAAAAATAGGTCCATTTTTATCGCTAAAAGATAAATCCACACAGTTTGTATTGTTTTGTGCAAAAGTTTCACTACGCTTTATTAACAATACTTTCTGGCGACGTGCGCCAGTGCAGAAGGATGAGCTTTCGTTTTCAGCATCTCACGTGAAGCGATGGTTTGCCTTGCTACAGGGACGTCGCTTGCCGACCATGTGCGCCCGGTGTCCTGCCGGTGTCGCAAGGAGAAGAGACGTGCGATATGAATAACGAGGAAACATTTTACCAGGCCATGCGGCGTCAGGGCGTTACCCGGCGCAGCTTTCTCAAATATTGTAGTCTGGCTGCCACGTCGCTGGGATTAGGCGCGGGAATGGCACCAAAGATTGCCTGGGCGCTGGAGAATAAACCGCGCATTCCGGTGGTGTGGATCCACGGTCTTGAATGCACCTGCTGTACCGAATCTTTTATCCGCTCCGCTCACCCACTGGCGAAGGACGTCATCCTTTCCCTGATTTCCCTCGATTACGACGATACTTTGATGGCTGCCGCCGGAACCCAGGCGGAAGAAGTCTTTGAAGACATCATCGCGCAATACAATGGCAAATATATCCTCGCCGTTGAAGGTAATCCGCCGCTGGGCGAGCAGGGGATGTTCTGTATCAGCAGCGGACGACCGTTTATTGAGAAACTCAAGCGTGCCGCCGCTGGAGCCAGTGCGATTATCGCCTGGGGAACCTGCGCGTCCTGGGGCTGCGTGCAGGCCGCGCGACCTAATCCGACGCAGGCAACGCCTATCGACAAAGTCATCACCGACAAACCCATTATCAAAGTACCTGGCTGCCCGCCGATCCCGGATGTGATGAGCGCCATCATTACTTACATGGTGACGTTTGATCGTCTGCCGGATGTCGACAGAATGGGCCGTCCACTGATGTTTTATGGTCAGCGTATCCACGATAAATGCTATCGCCGTGCTCACTTCGACGCCGGAGAGTTCGTCCAGAGTTGGGATGATGACGCTGCCCGCAAAGGTTACTGCCTGTACAAAATGGGCTGCAAAGGGCCTACCACCTATAACGCCTGTTCCTCCACACGCTGGAACGATGGCGTTTCCTTCCCGATCCAGTCAGGTCACGGCTGCCTGGGTTGTGCGGAAAATGGTTTCTGGGATCGCGGTTCGTTCTACAGCCGCGTGGTCGATATTCCACAAATGGGTACCCATTCCACCGCCGACACCGTCGGTTTAACCGCGCTTGGCGTGGTGGCAGCGGCTGTTGGTGTGCACGCAGCCGCCAGCGCCGTTGACCAGCGCAGACGTCATAACCAGCAACCTACAGAAACCGAACATCAGCCAGGCAATGAGGATAAACAGGCATGAGCACTCAGTACGAAACTCAGGGATACACCATCAACAATGCCGGACGCCGCCTGGTGGTCGACCCGATTACGCGCATTGAAGGCCACATGCGCTGCGAAGTGAATATTAACGATCAGAATGTGATCACCAATGCCGTCTCCTGCGGCACCATGTTTCGCGGGCTGGAGATCATCCTGCAAGGGCGTGACCCGCGCGATGCGTGGGCGTTCGTTGAACGTATCTGCGGCGTCTGTACTGGCGTACACGCCTTGGCTTCGGTTTACGCCATCGAAGATGCCATCGGTATTAAAGTGCCGGACAACGCCAATATCATCCGCAACATTATGCTGGCAACGCTCTGGTGCCACGATCATCTGGTGCACTTCTATCAGCTTGCCGGGATGGACTGGATCGATGTGTTAGATGCGCTGAAAGCCGACCCGCGGAAAACCTCCGAACTGGCGCAAAGCCTCTCCTCAT
This sequence comes from Escherichia sp. WS1118, assembly GCF_046487695.1. NCBI lineage: Bacteria > Pseudomonadati > Pseudomonadota > Gammaproteobacteria > Enterobacterales > Enterobacteriaceae > Escherichia > Escherichia sp. WS1118. The sequence continues at coordinate 92,948 of NZ_JBJQIZ010000013.1, forward strand.
GGCCGAAATCATCCCCTGGCTATTTCTTCGACGTACAAAACCGCCTGAAGAAATTCGTTGAAGGCGGGCAGTTGGGGATCTTCCGCAATGGCTACTGGGGGCACCCGCAGTACAAACTGCCGCCAGAAGCCAACCTGATGGGCTTTGCCCACTATCTCGAAGCTCTCGATTTCCAGCGTGAAATTGTCAAAATCCACGCGGTCTTTGGTGGTAAAAACCCGCATCCAAACTGGATTGTCGGCGGGATGCCTTGCGCCATTAACATTGACGAAAGCGGCGCAGTCGGGGCGGTCAATATGGAACGCCTGAACCTGGTGCAGTCGATCATTACCCGTACGGCGGATTTCATTAACAACGTGATGATCCCCGACGCCTTAGCCATCGGCCAGTTCAACAAACCGTGGAGCGAAATCGGCACGGGTCTTTCTGATAAATGTGTCCTCAGCTACGGCGCATTCCCGGATATTGCCAACGACTTTGGCGAGAAAAGTCTGCTGATGCCTGGCGGCGCGGTGATTAACGGCGACTTCAACAATGTGCTGCCAGTGGATTTGGTTGATCCGCAGCAGGTGCAGGAGTTTGTCGACCACGCCTGGTATCGTTATCCCAACGATCAGGTGGGGCGTCATCCGTTCGATGGCATTACCGACCCGTGGTACAACCCCGGCGATGTCAAAGGCAGCGATACCAACATTCAGCAGCTGAATGAACAGGAACGCTACTCGTGGATCAAAGCGCCACGCTGGCGCGGTAACGCGATGGAAGTGGGGCCGCTGGCACGCACGTTAATCGCTTATCACAAAGGCGATGCTGCGACCGTTGAGTCGGTCGATCGTATGATGTCGGCGTTGAAACTGCCGCTTTCCGGCATCCAGTCAACGTTGGGCCGCATTTTGTGTCGCGCGCACGAAGCGCAGTGGGCCGCAGGTAAGTTGCAGTATTTCTTCGATAAACTGATGACCAACCTGAAAAACGGCAATCTTGCCACCGCTTCCACGGAAAAATGGGAACCAGCAACCTGGCCGACAGAGTGCCGTGGTGTCGGTTTTACCGAAGCGCCGCGCGGGGCGTTAGGCCACTGGGCTGCCATTCGCGATGGCAAGATTGATCTCTACCAGTGCGTGGTGCCGACCACCTGGAACGCCAGCCCGCGCGATCCCAAAGGGCAGATTGGCGCTTATGAAGCGGCGCTGATGAACACCAAAATGGCGATCCCCGAGCAACCGCTGGAGATCCTGCGTACTCTGCACAGCTTTGACCCGTGCCTCGCCTGTTCAACACACGTGCTGGGCGACGACGGTAGCGAGCTTATCTCCGTGCAGGTGCGTTAACAGCGAAGGAGAATCATCATGCAACAGAAAAGCGACAACGTTGTCAGTCACTATGTCTTTGAAGCACCCGTGCGGATATGGCACTGGCTGACAGTGTTATGCATGGCGGTGTTGATGGTCACCGGTTACTTTATCGGCAAGCCGCTACCTTCCGTCAGCGGCGAGGCGACGTATCTGTTCTATATGGGCTACATCAGGTTAATTCACTTCAGCGCCGGGATGATTTTTACCGTGGTCTTGCTGATGCGGATCTACTGGGCTTTTGTTGGCAATCGTTACTCCCGCGAGCTGTTTATCGTGCCGGTATGGCGTAAAAGCTGGTGGCAGGGCGTGTGGTATGAAATCCGCTGGTATCTGTTTCTGGCAAAACGTCCGAGTGCCGATATAGGCCATAACCCCATCGCCCAGGCGGCGATGTTCGGCTATTTCCTGATGTCAGTTTTTATGATCATCACCGGCTTTGCGCTGTACAGCGAACACAGCCAGTACGCTATTTTTGCGCCGTTCCGTTATGTGGTGGAATTTTTCTACTGGACGGGTGGCAACTCAATGGACATTCACAGCTGGCATCGGCTGGGGATGTGGCTGATTGGCGCGTTTGTGATCGGTCATGTCTACATGGCGCTGCGTGAAGACATCATGTCCGACGACACGGTGATCTCCACTATGGTCAACGGCTACCGTAGCCACAAATTTGGCAAAATAAGTAACAAGGAGCGTTCATGAGCGAGCAACGCGTGGTGGTAATGGGGCTGGGCAACCTGCTGTGGGCCGATGAAGGCTTCGGCGTGCGGGTGGCGGAACGGCTGTATGCCCATTACCACTGGCCCGAGGATGTGGAGATTGTCGATGGCGGCACCCAAGGACTGAACTTGCTGGGGTATGTCGAAAGCGCCGGTCATCTGTTGATTCTCGATGCCATTGATTACGGGCTGGAACCCGGAACGCTACGAACGTATGCCGGAGAACGCATTCCGGCTTATCTCAGCGCGAAGAAAATGAGCCTGCACCAGAACAGTTTCTCCGAAGTGCTGGCGCTGGCAGATATCCGCGGACATCTGCCAGCACATATTGCCCTCGTCGGTCTGCAACCCGCGATGCTCGACGACTACGGCGGCAGCCTGAGCGAACTGGCGCGGGAGCAACTGCCCGCTGCGGAACAGGCGGCGCTGGCGCAGCTGGCTGCGTGGGGAATTGTGCCGCAACCGGCTAATGAATCGCGCTGTCTCAATTATGACTGTCTGTCGATGGAAAATTACGAAGGCGTTCGCTTGCGTCAGTACAGGATGAGGCTGGAGGAACAGGGATGAGCAACGACACACCATTTGATGCGTTGTGGCAACGAATGTTGGCGCGTGGCTGGACGCCGGTCAGTGAATGCCGTCTTGACGACTGGCTTACGCAAGCGCCAGACGGCGTGGTGTTATTAAGCAGTGACCCGAAACGCACGCCAGAAGTCAGCGATAACCCGGTAATGATTGGCGAATTACTGCGCGAATTTCCCGACTATACATGGCAGGTAGCGATTGCTGATCTTGAGCAGAGCGAAGCCATCGGCGATCGCTTTGGCGTCTTTCGCTTTCCCGCCACATTAGTGTTTACCGGCGGAAACTATCGCGGCGTGCTGAATGGTATTCACCCGTGGGCGGAACTGATAAACCTGATGCGCGGGCTTGTCGAACCGCAACAGGAGCGTGCTTCATGAGCGAAACTTTTTTCCATCTGCTGGGGCCAGGAACGCAACCGAACGATGACAGTTTCAGCATGAATCCACTGCCGATCACCTGTCGGGTGAATGGTGAACCGAGTATGGCGGCCCTGGAGCAATGTGCTCACAGCCCGCAGGTGATTGCGCTGTTAAACGAGTTACAACATCAACTAAGCGAACGCCAGCCGCCGCTGGGTGAGGTACTGGCAGTCGATCTGTTAAATCTCAACGCCGACGATCGTCACTTTATCAATACGCTTCTCGGGGAAGGGGAAGTGTCAGTGCGCATTCAGCAGGCTAACGACAGTGAAAGTGAAATTCAGGAGGCGATCTTCTGCGGATTATGGCGGGTGCGCAGACGTCACGGCGAACAGTTGCTGGAAGACAAACTGGAGGCTGGCTGCGCACCGCTGGCGTTGTGGCAGGCGGCAACGCAAAACGTCTTGCCGACAGATTCGCTGTTACCGCCGCCCATTGATGGCCTGATGAATGGCCTACCGTTGGCCCATGAATTACTGGCACATGTACGTAACCCCGACGCGCAGCCGCACAGCATTAATCTGACTCAATTACCCATCAGCGAAGCTGACCGGCTTTTTCTCTCACGTCTCTGTGGGCCGGGAAATATTCAGATTCGTACCATTGGCTATGGCGAGAGCTATATCAACGCCACGGGGTTACGCCATGTCTGGCATTTACGCTGTACGGACACCTTAAAAGGCCCGTTACTGGAAAGTTATGAAATCTGCCCAATACCGGAAGTGGTGCTGGCAGCGCCAGAAGATTTGGTCGACTCTGCGCAGCGGCTTAGCGAGGTATGCCAGTGGCTGGCGGAGGGGGCACCGACGTAAAAAGACGGTAAGTATCGCTTTCAGGCTTATGAATATCGCAATCGGCGAATACCTCTGGTCGTAGAGTTTCAGGATAAAGAGGGAGATCTACCATTATCGGGTTATTTTTCTCTCTTCGCCTACAGGAGTGCGCATGTGGGATGTCATTGATTTATCGCGCTGGCAGTTTGCACTGACCGCGCTGTATCACTTTTTATTTGTACCCCTTACCCTGGGGCTGATTTTTTTGCTGGCTATCATGGAAACCATTTACGTGGTCACCGGCAAAACAATCTACCGCGATATGACGCGCTTCTGGGGTAAGCTCTTCGGTATCAATTTTGCTCTTGGCGTGGCTACCGGCCTGACGATGGAGTTTCAGTTTGGTACTAACTGGTCATTTTATTCCAACTATGTGGGCGATATTTTTGGCGCACCGCTGGCGATGGAAGCATTAATGGCCTTCTTCCTCGAATCCACCTTTGTCGGGCTGTTCTTCTTCGGCTGGCAACGGCTGAATAAATACCAGCACCTGCTGGTGACGTGGCTGGTGGCGTTCGGTTCAAATCTCTCTGCGTTGTGGATATTGAATGCCAACGGTTGGATGCAATACCCGACCGGTGCGCATTTTGATATCGACACCCTGCGTATGGAGATGACCAGTTTCAGCGAGCTGGTCTTTAACCCGGTCAGCCAGGTGAAATTTGTGCACACCGTAATGGCGGGATACGTGACCGGGGCTATGTTTATTATGGCGATCAGCGCCTGGTATTTACTGCGCGGACGGGAGCGCGATGTCGCATTACGCTCGTTTGCCATCGGTTCCGTCTTCGGTACTCTGGCGATTATCGGTACGCTGCAACTCGGAGACAGTTCTGCGTATGAAGTCGCGCAAGTACAACCGGTAAAACTGGCGGCGATGGAAGGGGAGTGGCAAACGGAACCTGCACCTGCACCGTTCCATGTGGTTGCCTGGCCGGAACAGGATCAAGAGCGTAACGCCTTTGCCATCAAAATTCCCGCGCTGCTAGGAATCCTCGCCACTCATTCATTAGATAAACCCGTGCCGGGTCTGAAGAATTTGATGGCTGAAACCTACCCACGCTTGCAACGCGGACGTATGGCGTGGCTGTTAATGCAGGAAATATCGCAAGGCAATCGTGAGCCGCATGTGTTGCAGGCATTCCGGGAGCTGGAAGGCGACCTGGGTTACGGCATGTTGCTCTCCCGCTATGCGCCGGATATGAATCATGTCACAGCCGCACAGTACCAGGCGGCGATGCGTGGCGCGATACCTCAGGTTGCGCCGGTATTCTGGAGTTTCCGCATCATGGTGGGCTGTGGTTCCCTGCTGCTACTGGTGATGCTGATTGCGCTTGTCCAGACGCTGCGTGGCAAAATCGACCAGCATCGCTGGGTGCTGAAAATGGCGCTCTGGAGTTTGCCGCTGCCGTGGATTGCGATTGAAGCCGGATGGTTTATGACCGAGTTTGGTCGTCAGCCGTGGGCGATACAAGACATCTTACCGACATACTCCGCGCACTCCGCCTTAACCACAGGACAACTGGCTTTCTCACTGATCATGATCGTAGGGCTTTACACCCTGTTCTTAATCGCCGAAGTCTACCTGATGCAGAAATATGCCCGTCTGGGGCCGAGCGCGATGCAGAGTGAACAACCGACGCAGCAACAGGGGTAAAGGAGAAAATCATGTTTGATTATGAAACATTGCGCTTCATCTGGTGGCTGCTTATTGGCGTGATCCTGGTGGTCTTTATGATCTCCGACGGATTTGACATGGGGATCGGCTGTCTGCTGCCGCTGGTGGCGCGTAATGATGATGAACGTCGGATAGTGATAAACAGCGTTGGCGCGCACTGGGAAGGTAATCAGGTCTGGTTGATCCTCGCAGGTGGGGCATTATTTGCCGCCTGGCCCAGAGTGTATGCAGCGGCGTTTTCCGGCTTTTATGTGGCGATGATTCTGGTGCTGTGCTCGCTGTTCTTCCGCCCGCTGGCCTTTGATTATCGCGGAAAAATCGCCGATGCACGCTGGCGTAAAATGTGGGATGCCGGACTGGTCATCGGCAGTCTGGTGCCGCCGGTAGTCTTCGGTATTGCATTCGGCAACTTGCTGCTCGGTGTGCCGTTTGCCTTCACACCGCAATTACGCGTGGAATATCTCGGCAGCTTCTGGCAACTGCTGACGCCATTCCCTTTATTGTGTGGATTGCTCAGTCTTGGGATGGTGATTTTGCAAGGTGGCGTCTGGTTACAACTGAAAACTGTTGGTGTGATTCATCTGCGTTCACAGCTGGCGACCAAACGCGCCGCACTACTGGTGATGCTGTGCTTTTTGCTGGCGGGTTACTGGCTGTGGGTTGGTATTGATGGCTTTGTACTGCTCGCCCAGGATGCTAACGGTCCTTCCAATCCGTTAATGAAACTGGTGGCAGTGCTACCTGGTGCCTGGATGAATAATTTCGTCGAATCGCCCGTTTTGTGGATCTTCCCGCTGCTGGGGTTCTTCTGCCCATTGCTGACGGTGATGGCGATTTATCGTGGTCGCCCGGGTTGGGGATTTTTGATGGCGTCATTGATGCAATTTGGCGTGATTTTCACGGCAGGCATCACGCTGTTCCCCTTTGTCATGCCGTCAAGCGTGAGTCCGATCTCCAGCCTGACGTTGTGGGACAGCACTTCCAGTCAGCTGACGCTGAGCATTATGTTGGTAATCGTGCTGATATTTTTGCCCATTGTGTTGCTCTACACTCTCTGGAGCTACTACAAAATGTGGGGGCGCATGACGACAGAAACTCTCCGCCGTAACGAAAACGAGCTGTACTAAGGAGCAGGAACAATGTGGTATTTACTTTGGTTCGTCGGCATTTTGTTGATGTGTTCGCTCTCCACCCTTGTGTTGGTATGGCTGGACCCGCGATTGAAAAGTTAACGAAGGTAAGCCCGATGAGGCGCATTAGCGTCGCATCAGGCAATCAATAATGTCGGATATGAAAAGCGGAAACATATCGATGAAAGCGATCTTGATCCCATTCTTATCTCTTCTGATTCCGTTAACACCGAAATCTGCATTCGCTCAGAGTGAGCCGGAGCTGAAGCTGGAAAGCGTGGTGATTGTCAGTCGTCACGGTGTGCGTGCACCAACCAAGGCCACGCAACTGATGCAGGATGTCACCCCAGACGCATGGCCAACCTGGCCGGTAAAACTGGGTTGGCTGACACCGCGCGGTGGTGAGTTAATCGCTTATCTCGGACATTACCAACGCCAGCGTCTGGTGGCCGACGGATTGCTGGCAAAAGAGGGCTGCCCGCAGCCAGGTCAGGTCGCGGTTATTGCTGATGTCGACGAACGTACCCGTAAAACAGGCGAAGCCTTCGCCGCCGGGCTGGCACCTGACTGTGCAATAACCGTACATACCCAGGCAGATACGTCCAGTCCCGATCCGTTATTTAATCCTCTAAAAACTGGCGTTTGCCAACTGGATAACGCGAACGTGACTGACGCGATCCTCAGCAGGGCAGGAGGGTCAATTGCTGACTTTACCGGGCATCGGCAAACGGCGTTTCGCGAACTGGAACGGGTGCTTAATTTCCCGCAATCAAACTTGTGCCTTAACCGTAAGAAACAGGACGAAAGCTGTTCATTAACGCAGGCATTACCATCGGAACTCAAGGTGAGCGCCGACAATGTCTCATTAACCGGTGCGGTAAGCCTCGCATCAATGCTGACGGAGATATTTCTCCTGCAACAAGCACAGGGAATGCCGGAGCCGGGGTGGGGAAGGATCACCGATTCACACCAGTGGAACACCTTGCTAAGTCTACATAACGCGCAGTTTTATTTGCTGCAACGCACACCAGAGGTTGCCCGCAGTCGCGCCACCCCGTTATTGGATTTGATCATGACAGCGTTGGCGCCCCATCCACCGCAAAAACAGGTGTATGGTGTGACATTACCCACTTCAGTGCTGTTTATCGCCGGACACGATACTAATCTGGCAAATCTCGGCGGCGCACTGGAGCTCAACTGGACGCTTCCAGGTCAGCCGGATAACACGCCGCCAGGTGGTGAACTAGTGTTTGAACGCTGGCGTCGGCTCAGCGATAACAGCCAGTGGATTCAGGTTTCGCTGGTCTTCCAGACTTTACAGCAGATGCGTAATAAAACGCCGCTGTCATTAAATAAGCCGCCCGGAGAGGTGAAACTGACCCTGGCAGGATGTGAAGAGCGAAATGCGCAGGGCATGTGTTCGTTGGCCGGTTTTACGCAAATCGTGAATGAAGCACGCATACCAGCGTGCGCTCTCCATCAAGACAAATAAACATTTGCCGCTGTTGGTCCACGCAGGCCATTTACGCGGCAAAATTCCACGCGTAATCCTGGTATAAGCACTTCTGCGTCGCGGGGAGTGAATGCGGAAATATGGACCTGGACTTCTTTACGACCGTCGGAGGGGATAATGAATCCTTTGCCGCTTTTGCGATCAAAGGTTTTGACAATTCCTGTCATTTTACGGGACAAACAAATTCCTTACTGAAAATACTGCGCTGCACTATACGGGGTTAATAAAATAAAGCCAGCGATATTTAAGACCGCCGGACGGCTAAAATAAAATTTGCTTAATCTCAATTATCATGCGTTAATAGCTGCGTCGGTTTGAAAGACAGCATACAAAGTAGTTTACTAAAGCAGTTCTCATTATCAGGCATTATCCCCTTCTTTTGAGTCTCTCTCCTGAACACTAAGTAGTTTCTGTATTAAAGCCCTGTTTGCCGAAAGGCCCAAAATGAAGGAAGTAAAATATGTCTAATAAAATGACTGGTTTAGTAAAATGGTTTAACGCAGATAAAGGTTTTGGCTTTATCACTCCTGATGATGGCAGCAAAGACGTTTTCGTCCATTTCACTGCCATCCAGAGCAATGAATTCCGCACGCTGAACGAAAATCAGAAAGTTGAATTTTCTATTGAGCAGGGGCAACGTGGTCCCGCGGCAGCGAACGTTGTTACGCTCTAAGGTTGCCGTTATTACTCAACATCTCCATTTCCGCTGTCCATGTTGCCATGGTTCACAGTACCGCACATCGGCATTCGATGTGACGGAGCGAAATCCTTTAGGAGCAAAGTGCATTTTTTGTAAATCGACGATGATCACCTTTGATAACGTCGCGCTGCAAATACGCACTGACCATGCGCCGCTGGATTTCACAAAATAATATCAGGCTCCCTCGTGGAGCCTTTTTTATATCTGCCTTATTTTTCTTCAATGCTGTACGTATAGTAAGCGATAACCTGTTGATTATTGAATCTTTCGGGGAGATGGCTTATAACATTTCTTACCTGACCAGGGTACCGGGAACCAACACCTTACTGGCGTGTTGCTGTCTTTTAAGACCAGAAGAGGTTAACAGTGAATATTGAAGAGTTAAAAAAACAAGCCGAAACGGAAATCGCCGACTTTATCGCGCAAAAAATCGCCGAGCTGAACAAGAATACAGGGAAAGAAGTCTCTGAAATTCGCTTCACCGCACGAGAAAAAATGACCGGGCTTGAAAGTTATGATGTCAAAATCAAAATAATGTGATTTTGTGAACATCACCCCGTGCGAGGTGATGTTCCGCTTGTTGCTAATTTAGTGACCAATCATTGGCGATTGCGGAATTAAGCGTTGGTACAATTCCTCCGGCACCGGGCTTTGCCATACTCCCGCATAGATTGCGTAACCAATCGCCGCAAACATAATCCCCATAACCAGTAGCGTCATTAACCATCCAGACAACGCAAAGGCTTTTTTATTTGCCGCAGGTTTTTGCAGTGAAAAGGTCAATGTTGAGGCTACCGGACATGACTCTACGCAAGTCATACAGCCGGTACATTCCACTGTTCGTACCTGAATTAATTTATCGACCGGGATCCGTGATGGGCAACTTTTTGCGCATTTGCCACAATCGATACAACTTTCGGCATTGCGACGAATCTTAAACGGCGATAATAGCGAAACCACGCCCATCAGCGCGCCATATGGGCAAAGATAACGACACCAGGCATGGCGAATAAACAGGCTGGCAATCAGCAAAACGATCATGCTGATTAATGTCGCGGTCCCCATATGACGAAAGAAATCGAGCATTTTAACGTCCATCACCACGCTGTAGGGCGACAACATAAAATAGTGAATCGCCTGAGCGGGCGTCAATAACGCGATATAGAGAAAAAAACTCAACAGCAAATACTTCACGCCGCGCAGAGGAATATCCAGCCAGCGGGGAAGGACAAATTGCCGACCAAACAGTTTGTTACCGAGATCGCCGATTAATTCCGAAAGCGTACCAACCGGGCATAACCATGAACAAAAGGCCTTTTTGAGTAATAGACTGATGACGATAAAAGCGACCAATAACAGCATCGCGGCGGCGTGGACGGACGGTAACTGACCTGTTGCAAGGCTATATTTCAGATTCATCAGACCGGCAATCGGTAGCCAGCCTTCGATACCTCCCGGTCTGGCGACAAATGTCGTACTACCTGCCGTTTCGTAATAGCGCACCCAATACCAGAACGTGATGGCAATATAAATATTAATAGCCAACAGTAATAATTGCGTCGCTTTACGCCAGGTCGTGGCATTGCGCCAGTCATTCCACGGTAATTTGCCGCCCGTCGTGCCTGGCCGCCGCTGCCAGCGGGTTCTTTTTTTCTCTGCCATGATTTTGCCAGTCCGTTAAGTTGCATACCAAATGCCACTATTCTAGTTGTTCTTAACTGGCTGATATTGATTCAAATCGCGTTCAGGTCTTTCTTATTAACCATGCTTCCAGAGCGGCAACACTGCGTGTAATTTCTTCGTGTGGAAGGGGGGCAGATAATGGCTGCTGCTCCAGTTGTGCGCATTGCTGGCTGGCGCTACGCATTCCCAGACTCGAGCAACTGCTTTTTAGCTGATGTGCGGCACGCTTTATTTTCTCGTTATCCTGACTGGCGCGGGCAATGTCGATTTCATCGAGAAGCGGCAGGGCATGTTGTTTAAATAATATCAGCCATTCGTGGATCTTCTCCGCCCCCATTAAATGAGCATCTTCATTGAGTTGCGATACATCCAGTGGTTGATCGTTATTGACTTGCAGTTGGAGATAGTGCGCCAGTAATTGACCGAGCACTTCACGCGGCACCGGTTTAGGGATAATCCCGCGAAATAGCGAACTGGTACGCTGTCGCAGTGTTTCGTCAATGACATGGGCGCTAAAGCCAATCAAAACCAGCGACGGATATTGCTGTGCCAGTTGTCGGGCAAGCGTAATGCCGTCGATATCCGGTAGATCAAAATCCACCAGTGCGGCAGCAAACGGTTCACTATTTTGCAGTGTTTCTAAAGCCTGCACGGCATTTCCTACTGCAACGACCTGCGCACCACTGGTGTTCAGCATTTCGACAGTAATTCGCTGGGTGAGCGGGTTATCTTCAATTAACAGCAAACGCAAATCGTCCAGACGTACCGCCTGATTGACTGTTTTTGGCACGGGTGCAGTGGCAACACGTAACGGCAAGCGTAAACAAAAACAGCTTCCAACCTCCGGCGTGCTGGTGGCGCTCAGTTCGCCGCCCATCGCCTGGGCCAGACGGCTACTGATAGTCAGCCCCAGCCCGGTGCCGCCGCGTTTGCCGCTAACCTGAACAAATGGCTGGAAGATTTCTGCCAGTTTCGCGGGATCAATACCGCAGCCGCTGTCTTCCACTTCGACCAGCCATTGTTCGCCATCAGTGCGACTACGCAGGATAATGTGCCCTTCGTCGGTGAAACGCAGGGCGTTGCTCAACAGGTTGGTGATGACCTGACGAATACGCCGCGGATCGCCCATTAACGCAGTCGGTACATCGTCGGCAATTTCTGTTGCCAGGCGAATCGGGCGACCTTTCACCCTTCCGCTCATTAATTGCAGGGTACTTTCCAGCAGCGGGCGCGGTTCAAAGGGTTCATCGCTGACCGAAACATTCTTGCCGCCTGCTTCGATAGCCGAATAATCGAGAATATCGTTGAGGATGGTCAGCAACGATTCACCAGAGTCGGTAATCGCCCGCAAATCATCGCGCTGGGCGTTAAGTGCGGGGTTATCTGCCAGCAGTTGCGCGGTGCCGAGAATACCGTACAGCGGTGTGCGGATCTCATGGCTCATCGCCGCCAGAAACGCCGATTTTGCCTGGCTGGCTTTTTCTGCTTCCGCCCGTGCCTGTCGGTGTTCTATCACCAGTTCCTGCAATTCAGCTGTACGCGCTTTGACCTGCGCCGCCAGCTGTTCGCGGTGGCGATTCAGTGCATGAACACTGCTGCGAAACGCATCCATCAGCCGCCCGATGGTGTCCAGTTCCCGCACGCCAGCGGTTTCCGGGAAAGGGGAGTCGATATCACCATCCAGCAAGCGTTGCAGCGCCTGCGTTTGTTCTGCAAGAGGGCGCGTGACTGAGCGATAAACCACGCGCCAGAGGATCAGAATCAGTGCGCAAAGAGAAACTAATCCCAGCAATAACAGGCTGTATTGCCCGCGTGCACTGGCTTTTTCCAGATGTGCCAGCCCGTGCTGATTACGCAGCTCAATGGTGTCGACCAGCTGACTGACTTCGCTACTAAACTGCGCGAATTGGGCGATGTTATTTTGGGCGAGAGTTTGCAGGTGATTGCTGATTTCACTGTCCTGCTGATACAGCGCCAGCAAATCGCTATATTGGCTAACGGTAGTTAACGTTGTTGCTACCTGAGTACGAACACCCGGATCTTCAATGCGTATTTGCCGACGTTGCAGAATTTTCACCGCATTATTGAGCTGCTTTTCCAGCGTTGGCGCATTTTTCTGGATCTGTTCCAGCCCCAGATTCATCACCATTTGCTGCACCCGCAGGGCGCTAAGGCGCAGTTCATTCATCTGGTTAACATACTCAAGATCGATATCAATCAGCCGATCGAGTGCACTTTCTGCGGCCTGACGCTGATGTTGTTCGATCAAATCGTAAATCCCGGCCTGGGTCGCTCCGGCGGAGGTTGCCGCATTATTCGCCTGACCTTGCGCCAGGCGTGCGATCTCATCGGCGGCGGCGACTATCTGCTGACTGAGTTGCTGTTGTTGCTGGCGCAGTTGCAAACGCTGTCCCACCAGTTCCCCTTGCTGACGTAACGAACGGGAGATCTCCTGCTCCTGTTGTTCAATAGCGGTGGTGTCAAAACCTTGTTCCCGTAACGCTTGCAGCAACGCATTAATCTTCAGGCTTTGTGCGGTGAGCATTCGCCCCTGCGCCTGCCACATCTTTTCGTTATCGGCACTGGTCAGGTTCTGCGCGGCGAAAAGTTCCCAGGCGCTGGCTTCGCTCAACTGGCGCGCCATATTCATGGTAGGAATCAATGCCTGAGTGTTGTCTTTTTCCACCTGGCTGATAAAGCGCAGGTTGTACCATCCCACCAGGGTACTGGTCAGGGTTAACAGCGCCATCAGGGCAAAGCCCATCCAGAGTCTTCGGGTCAGGGTTAAATTCACGGTCGGTGCACTTTAGGTGAAAAAGGTTGAGTCGCAAAGCGGAATGCATCTAGCATAAAGCCTTATTATTGATGAGGCTATCATGCGCGTACTGCTATTGTTACTACTTTCCCTTTTCATGTTATCGGCATTTTCGGCTGATAACCTGTTGCGCTGGCATGATGCACAGCATTACACGGTGCAAGCCTCTACGCCGCTAAAAGCCAAACGCGCATGGAAACTGTGCGCGCTTTATCCCAGTTTGAAAGATTCATACTGGTTATCGTTGAACTATGGTATGCAGGAGGCTGCTCGCCGCTACGGTGTGGATTTAAAAGTGCTGGAGGCAGGCGGCTACAGCCAGTTGGCTACCCAGCAAGCACAAATCGACCAGTGTAAACAGTGGGGCGCAGAGGCCATTTTGCTCGGTAGTAGCACGACGTCATTTCCCGATCTGCAAAAGCAGGTAGCAAATCTGCCGGTGATCGAACTGGTGAATGCTATTGATGCTCCCCAGGTGAAAAGCCACGTTGGTGTGCCCTGGTTTCAGATGGGCTATCAACCAGGGCGATATCTGGTGCAATGGGCGCACGGTAAACCACTGAACGTGCTGTTGATGCCCGGCCCCGATAACGCCGGGGGCAGTAAGGAGATGGTAGAGGGTTTTCGCGCAGCCATTGCCGGAAGCCCGGTACGTATTGTTGATATTGCGCTCGGTGATAACGATATTGAAATCCAGCGTAACCTGTTGCAGGAGATGCTGGAACGCCATCCAGAAATCGACGTCGTTGCCGGAACGGCCATTGCGGCAGAGGCGGCAATGGGGGAAGGGCGCAACCTGAAAACGCCGCTTACCGTGGTGTCGTTTTATCTTTCACATCAGGTGTATCGCGGGTTGAAGCGGGGAAGAGTGATTATGGCAGCCAGCGATCAAATGGTCTGGCAGGGGGAACTGGCGGTTGAGCAGGCTATCAGGCAATTACAGGGGCAATCGGTGTCTGATAATGTCAGCCCACCGATTTTAGTCATGACGCCGAAAAATGCCGACCGCGAACATATCCGCCGCTCGCTGTCACCAGGGGGATTTCGTCCGGTTTATTTTTATCAGCACACATCAGCGGCTAAGAAATAACCTTCGCCATGTTGTGTCACCAGTAAATCCGCACTGAGTTTATGGCGTAAACGACGAATTAACACATCGACGGTGCGCAGGTCAGGGTTTTCCACCCGACGCGCAGAGAGCATACGCAGCAGACGTTCACGGCTGAGAATTTCGCCCGGATTAGTCACAAATGCCACCAGCATTTCATACTCTGCGCGGGTCAGTTTAATCGGCTCGCCATCCTGCTCCAGCGTATGGCGCGACACATTCAGGCAATAACCGGCAAAGCGATAGCAGTTGTCCTGAGTGTGCGGTTGCGCCTGTCGCGCGAGGTCGATTCGCCAGAGCAAATTTTTCACTCGTACCACCAGTTCGCGCAGCTCCAGCGGTTTGGTGACGTAATCGTCTGCGCCCATTTCCAGCCCAACAATACGGTCAATCCGATCGCTGCGTCCGGTAACCAGAATAATCCCCACCGTTGAGCGTTCTCGCAGGGCGCGGGTTAACATCAGGCCATTTTCATCGGGCAAATTGATATCCAGCAGAATCAAATCCACCGGCTGATTCTGCATAATTTCCCGCAGCCCGGCACCGCTCGCCGTAACGGAAACGGTATACCCCTCCTGAGTGAAGTAAGATTGTAATCGCGCCTGGGTAACCGGCTCATCTTCAACAATAACAATGTGATGTGGCATCAGAGGGTTTTACTCATTCTGTTCATATCTGTTCATATTCTGCCGTAAGCCGTTCATCCTGACCAGTGCCGCTGTTCATATTTGCTCATTAAGATCGCTTCACTAAACCATAATTTTACAGGGGCTATTATGCGGAAACTCTGGAACGCGCTACGCCGACCCAGTGCTCGTTGGTCGGTACTGGCGCTGGTCGCTACTGGGATTGTGATTGGCATTGCGCTGATTGTATTGCCACACGTTGGGATCAAAGTCACCAGCACAACCGAATTTTGTGTCAGTTGCCACAGTATGCAACCGGTGTATGAAGAATATAAACAGTCGGTGCATTTCCAGAACGCCTCCGGCGTGCGAGCTGAATGCCATGACTGTCATATCCCGCCGGATATTCCAGGCATGGTGAAGCGCAAACTGGAAGCGAGCAACGACATTTACCAGACCTTTATTGCCCACTCCATTGATACACCTGAGAAATTTGAAGCCAAACGCGCGGAACTTGCCGAGCGTGAATGGGCGCGAATGAAAGAAAACAACTCGGCAACCTGCCGCTCCTGCCATAACTACGATGCGATGGATCATGCGAAGCAGCATCCTGAAGCGGCACGTCAGATGAAGGTGGCAGCGAAAGATAATCAATCCTGCATCGACTGTCATAAAGGTATTGCCCACCAGTTACCGGATATGAGTAGCGGCTTCCGTAAGCAGTTCGATGAGCTGCGCGCCAGTGCTAATGACAGTGGTGACACGCTGTACTCTATTGATATTAAGCCAATTTATGCGGCGAAAGGCGATAAAGAAGCCTCTGGTTCTCTGCTGCCTGCTTCGGAAGTGAAAGTCCTTAAACGTGACGGCGACTGGCTGCAAATTGAAATCACTGGTTGGACGGAAAGTGCAGGACGTCAGCGTGTACTCACCCAATTCCCAGGTAAACGCATCTTTGTTGCCTCGATTCGTGGTGATGTGCAGCAGCAGGTGAAAACACTGGAGAAAACCACCGTTGCCGACACCAATACCGAGTGGAGCAAGTTGCAGGCCACTGCGTGGATGAAGAAAGGCGACATGGTGAACGATATCAAACCGATCTGGGCTTATGCGGATTCGCTGTACAACGGCACCTGTAACCAGTGCCACGGCGCACCGGAAATATCCCACTTTGACGCTAACGGTTGGATCGGCACGCTCAACGGCATGATTGGCTTTACCAGCCTCGATAAACGTGAAGAACGCACCTTGTTGAAATATCTGCAAATGAATGCGTCTGACACCGCAGGTAAGGCTCACGGCGATAAGAAGGAAGAAAAATAATGAACAATAACGATCTCTTTCAGGCATCACGTCGGCGTTTTCTGGCACAACTCGGCGGCTTAACCGTCGCCGGGATGCTGGGGACGTCATTGTTAACGCCGCGCCGTGCGACTGCGGCGCAAGCGGCGACTGAGGCTGTCATCTCGAAAGAGGGCATTCTTACCGGGTCGCACTGGGGGGCTATCCGAGCGACGGTGAAGGATGGTCGCTTTGTGGCAGCAAAACCGTTCGAACTGGATAAATATCCGTCGAAAATGATCGCCGGATTGCCGGATCATGTACACAACGCGGCGCGTATTCGTTACCCGATGGTACGCGTGGACTGGCTGCGTAAGCGCCATCTGAGCGACACCTCCCAGCGCGGTGATAACCGTTTTGTGCGCGTGAGCTGGGATGAAGCCCTCGACATGTTCTATGAAGAACTGGAACGCGTACAGAAAACTCACGGGCCGAGTGCCTTGCTGACCGCCAGTGGTTGGCAATCGACGGGGATGTTCCATAACGCTTCGGGGATGCTGGCGAAAGCTATTGCCTTGCATGGTAATAGCGTTGGTACGGGCGGAGATTACTCTACCGGTGCTGCGCAGGTGATCTTGCCGCGCGTGGTTGGCTCAATGGAAGTGTATGAACAGCAAACCTCCTGGCCGCTGGTATTGCAGAATAGCAAAACCATTGTGCTGTGGGGCTCCGATTTGCTGAAAAACCAGCAGGCGAACTGGTGGTGCCCGGATCACGATGTTTATGAATATTACGAGCAGTTGAAAGCGAAAGTCGCCGCCGGTGAAATTGAGGTCATCAGCATCGATCCGGTTGTTACATCCACCCATGAGTATCTGGGGCGCGAGCATGTGAAGCACATTGCGGTTAACCCGCAAACTGACGTGCCGCTGCAACTGGCGCTGGCGCATACGCTGTACAGCGAAAACCTGTACGACAAAAACTTCCTCGCTAACTACTGTGTGGGTTTTGAGCAGTTCCTGCCGTATCTGCTGGGTGAGAAAGACGGTCAGCCGAAAGATGCCGCATGGGCAGAAAAACTGACCGGCATTGATGCCGAAACCATTCGTGGGCTGGCACGGCAGATGGCGGCGAACAGAACGCAGATTATTGCTGGCTGGTGCGTACAGCGTATGCAGCACGGTGAACAGTGGGCGTGGATGATTGTCGTTCTGGCGGCGATGCTGGGGCAAATTGGCCTGCCAGGTGGTGGTTTTGGTTTTGGCTGGCACTATAACGGCGCAGGCACGCCGGGGCGTAAAGGCGTTATTTTGAGTGGTTTCTCCGGCTCTACGTCGATTCCGCCTGTTCACGACAACAGTGACTACAAAGGCTACAGCAGCACCATTCCGATTGCCCGTTTTATCGATGCGATCCTCGAACCGGGGAAAGTGATCAACTGGAACGGTAAATCGGTAAAACTGCCGCCGCTGAAAATGTGTATTTTTGCCGGAACTAACCCGTTCCATCGCCATCAGCAGATCAACCGCATTATTGAAGGCTGGCGCAAGCTGGAAACGGTTATCGCCATAGATAACCAGTGGACCTCAACCTGCCGCTTTGCCGATATCGTGCTGCCTGCGACCACGCAGTTTGAGCGTAACGATCTCGACCAGTACGGCAACCACTCCAATCGTGGCATCATCGCCATGAAACAGGTCGTGCCGCCGCAGTTCGAGGCGCGCAACGACTTTGATATTTTCCGCGAGCTGTGCCGCCGCTTTAATCGCGAAGAAGCCTTTACCGAAGGGCTGGACGAGATGGGCTGGCTGAAACGCATCTGGCAGGAAGGTGTACAACAAGGCAAAGGACGCGGCGTTCATCTGCCAGCGTTTGATGACTTCTGGAATAACAAAGAGTACGTCGAGTTTGACCATCCGCAGATGTTTGTTCGCCACCAGGCATTCCGCGAAGATCCGGATCTCGAACCGCTGGGCACGCCGAGTGGCCTGATTGAGATCTACTCAAAAACCATCGCCGACATGAACTACGACGATTGTCAGGGGCATCCGATGTGGTTTGAGAAAATCGAACGCTCCCACGGTGGGCCTGGCTCGCAGAAGTATCCGTTGCATCTGCAATCTGTGCATCCGGATTTCCGACTTCACTCGCAGTTATGTGAGTCGGAAACTCTGCGTCAGCAATATACCGTAGCGGGTAAAGAGCCAGTATTTATTAGCCCGCAGGATGCCAGCGCGCGCGGTATTCGTCACGGTGATGTGGTACGCGTCTTTAACGTTCGTGGTCAGGTGTTGGCTGGAGCAGTGGTTTCTGACCGTTATGCACCCGGCGTGGCGCGAATTCACGAAGGGGCATGGTACGATCCGGACAAAGGCGGCGAGCCAGGGGCGCTGTGCAAATACGGTAACCCCAACGTGTTGACCATCGACATCGGTACTTCGCAGCTGGCGCAGGCGACCAGTGCGCACACTACGCTGGTGGAAATTGAGAAGTACAACGGAACAGTGGAGCAGGTGACGGCGTTTAACGGCCCCGTGGAGATGGTGGCGCAGTGCGAATATGTTCCCGCGTCGCAGGTGAAATCATGACCACGCTGACAGCACAACAGATTGCCTGTGTTTACGCCTGGCTGGCGCAGTTGTTCTCCCGTGAACTGGACGATGAACAACTGACGCAAATCGCCAGTGCGCAGATGGCTGAATGGTTTTCGTTGCTGAAAAGCGAACCTCCGCTCACTGCGGCGGTGAATGGGCTGGAAAACAGTATTGCCACTCTGACAGTACGTGACGATGCCCGTCTGGAACTGGCCGCTGACTTTTGCGGCCTGTTTCTGATGACCGACAAACAAGCGGCGCTGCCGTATGCATCGGCCTACAAACAGGACGAGCAAGAGATTAAACGCTTGTTAGTTGAGGCGGGGATGGAAACCAGCGGCAATTTCAACGAACCGGCAGATCATCTGGCGATCTATCTCGAGTTGTTGAGTCATCTGCATTTTTCGCTGGGAGAGGGGACCGTTCCTGCGCGAAGAATCGACGGTTTGCGGCAAAAAACACTGACGGCTCTGCGGGAATGGTTACCAGAGTTTGCTGCGCGTTGTCGACAGTATGACCGCTTTGGTTTTTACGCGGCACTAAGCCAGTTATTGCTGGTGTTAGTGGAGTGTGACTACCAAAAAAGATAATGCCGTTTGTAGGCCTGATAAGACGCGGCAGGCGTCGCATCAGGCATTAGTGCGCAGTTGCCGGATGCGGCGAGAACGCCTTATCCGGCCTACGGGAACAGTGCTTTTTGTGGGCCTGATAAGATGCGTTAAGCGTCGCATCAGGCATTATGGCGCAGTTGC
>NZ_JBJQIZ010000014.1:0-105239 GCF_046487695.1 Escherichia sp. WS1118
AGCAAAGCAGCAAGCTGCTTCCTGTTACCGTTCGACTTGCATGTGTTAGGCCTGCCGCCAGCGTTCAATCTGAGCCATGATCAAACTCTTCAATTTAAAAGTTTGATGCTCGTGAATTAAACTTCGTAATGAATTACGTGTTCACTCAGAGACTTGGTATTCATTTTTTCGTCTTGCGACGTCAAGAATCCGTATCTTCGAGTGCCCACACAGATTGTCTGATAAATTGTTAAAGAGCAGTGCCGCTTCGCTTTTTCTCAGCGGCGCGGGGTGTGCATAATACGCTTTCCCGCTACAGAGTCAAGCATTTTTTTGCTTTTCTCTGTTGAGATTCTCAGGAGAATCCCGCTGACCCGGCGGCGTGTTTGCCGTTGTTCCGTGTCAGTGGTGGCGCATTATAGGGAGTTATTCCGGCCTGACAAGAGGAAATTTAAAATAATTTTCTGACCGCGCATTTTTTATTCTTTATGCTTATTTCAGCGTCGGTTTGTCGGTTAAATGGGCGATTTCTCGGGCGAAATTCGCCACCTGCTCCCAATCGGTATAGACAACTTCTTTGCGCGTATCCGTTTCACCGCCTGACATCTTCATAATCAGCTTGATCATAAAACGGTCGTACCAGCGATAACGTGGGTAACGCAGCGCCCCGGCAATGACGGCACAGCGATCGGGACGCCATTGCGAGTTCATCAGAAACTTCCGCGCGTAGCTGTTGGTCTGTGGAGTACGCTTCTCCGGTTTACGCGCCACCAGATTTACGGAGTAAAAGGCACTCGGCATCGAATTCAACCGCGTCGCATGCTTTTTGACAAATTCCTGGAACGCAGAATGGTAGTGACCATAGCGAATAGAAGCGCCAATAACCACACGGTCATAGTTTTCCCATTGTGGTTCTTCAATGCGGTGCACATTGGCGACATCCGCCTGGATCCCCAGTTCTTTCAGTTCCGAAGCCAGGTAGGAGGCAATCTCGCGCGTTTGTCCGTCCCTTGTTGAGAAAAGAATTAATGTTTTCACGTATTACTCCATCATTCACGCCAGAAAGTCGGGGTAAAGAGCACCAGCAATGTAAAGACCTCGAGACGACCAAACAGCATGTTGGCAATCAGGATCCATTTAGCCACCGGGTTCATACTGGTAAAGTTATCAGCAACCACGCCAAGCCCTGGCCCCAGGTTATTCAATGTTGCAACAACCGAGGCAAAGGCAGAAAAGTCATCCACGCCCGTGGCGATAATCGCCAGCATACTGACAATAAACACCAATGCATAGGCGGAGAAAAATCCCCAAACGGCTTCGAGGATACGTTCCGGCAGTGCGCGATTCCCCAGCTTAATGCTATAGACGGCGTTCGGATGCACCAGTCGTTTCAGCTCACGGTTCCCCTGCTTAAACAGCAGCAGGATGCGGATCACTTTCAGGCCACCGCCCGTTGACCCGGCGCAACCGCCGATAAAAGCTGAACATAAAAGCAGTACCGGCAAAAAGAGCGGCCAGCGGGCAATGCTGTCAGTTGTAAACCCGGCGGTTGTCGCCATCGACACCACCTGGAAAAACGCTTGGTTAATTGTCATCAGCGCCGAACTGTAGACATTATGAAACCACAGTACGAGTGTACAAATAACCACCAGTGAAAACTGTACGCCGATAAACATGCGAAATTCCGGATCGCGCCAATAAACCTTCAGACTACGCCCACTTAACAGTGAAAAGTGCAGACCGTAGTTACAGCCAGAGATCAGCAGGAAGATAGCAATGATAGTGTTAATAGTCGGGCTGTCGAAATAACCGATACTGGCATCATGTGTCGAGAAGCCGCCAATAGCGATGGTCGCAAAGCTATGGCCGATGGCATCAAAGGCATCCATTCCAGCAAACCACAACGCCAGCGCACAGGCGACGGTCAGCAAGACATAAATCAACCACAGGGTTTTCGCCGTTTCCGCAATTCGCGGGCGCATTTTGTTATCTTTCAGCGGGCCGGGCATTTCTGCGCGATAGAGCTGCATCCCACCCACGCCGAGGATAGGCAGTATCGCAACCGCCAGCACGATGATCCCCATACCGCCAAACCATTGCAGCATCTGGCGATAAAAGAGGATGGCATGAGGGAGCGAATCCAGCCCCACCAGCGTAGTGGCCCCCGTGGTGGTCAGGCCAGAGAAAGATTCAAAAAACGCATCGGTAATCGTGAGGTTCGGGCTTTCCGAGAAGATAAAAGGGAGCGCACCGACGCTACCCAGCACGGTCCAGAACAGCACCACTATCAGAAACCCCTCACGGGATTTCAGTTCGCCCTTCTCTTTGCGGTTCGGCCACCAAAGCATAGAGCCAATGGCGAGGGCGACAAAAAAGGTCTGGGTAAAAGCGCGTCCCGCTCCATCCCGGTAGATGAGTGCTACCAGCCCAGGGATAATCATGGTCCCTGAAAATAAGATGACCAGTAGTCCAACGATTCGGGTAATGGCGCGAAAATGCATCTCTGCCGCTTCCTTAGTTCTGCAAAACGAAGTGGGGATTATTCTTCAATCGCTAACAATTGCAATGAACCACGGCTAAAATCCGCCAGCTTTGCGGAAAATTCAGCCACTTTCGCCGCCGGAAGCGCCACCCGCAGCAGAACGAATGCCTGATAATCACTGTTGATAATTTTGCCGTCACACTGCCCCAGCAACGCTTCAATGCCGGTTAACTGACTATATTCACATTGCAAAGTATATTCGGTTAATGGTGTCTTGCGTTGGGTCGTTAGCTGGCGCAGCGCCTGATTCACGCCGCCGCCATACGCTTTCACTAACCCACCGGTGCCAAGCAATATGCCGCCGTAGTAGCGCACCACCACAGCGGTAATTTCCCCGACGCCGCTGCCCATTAGTTGGGCGAGCATCGGTTTACCTGCCGTTCCCGCCGGCTCCCCGTCGTCAGAGAAACCCAGTTGTTGAGAATCATCCGGCGCACCCGCCACCCACGCCACGCAATGGTGGCGGGCATCGGGGTGTTCTGCCCGCACCGATTCAACAAACGCTTTTGCCGCCTCAACGCCATCGGTATGCGCCAACAGCGTAATGAAGCGGCTCTTTTTGATCTCTTCAACGACCGTGACCGGTGCCGCAGGAATTAACCAGCTTTCCATCACGCCAGTTTCAGATCCCGGGTCATGTTTTCCACGTTGTTTTCGTGAATCACCACGTTGTCTTCGATACGAATGCCGCCGAACGGTTTCAGTGCTTCAATTTTCTGCCAGTTGAAGTGTTTGCTGAACTGCCCTTCACGCCACGGTGCCAGAAGCGATTCGATGAAGTAGATACCCGGTTCGATGGTTAACACCATGCCCGGCTGGAGAATACGGGTGCAGCGCAGGTACGGATATTTTGCCGGTGCCGCGAGGTGCGTACCGCTATCATCCTGCATAAAACCGGCTACGTCATGCACCTGCAGGCCCAGCGGATGGCCGATACCGTGCGGCATAAACGGTCCGGTGAGATCGTTTTCGACCATCGCTTCTTCACTCATATCGGTGATGATTTGATGTTTACGCAGCAGTTTGGCGATGCGCTGATGGAACTGGATATGGTAATCCACATAGCTGACGCCTGCTTTCATGGTGGCGATCAGCGCCAGTTGCTCATCATTTACGTCTTTCACCAGCTGTGCGTAGTCGTTGTCGCTTTTTGCCGACCAGGTACGGGTTAGATCAGCCGCATAGCCGTTATATTCGGCCCCGGCATCCAGCAGGAAGCTGCGCATCTCTTCCGGTGCCTGGTGGTCCAGTTTGGTGTAATGCAACACCGCAGCGTGTTCGTTAAGCGCCACAATGTTGCTATAAGGTACGTCGGTATCACGATGACCGGTCGCGGTCAGATAGGCAATGTTGATATCGAACTCGCTCATGCCAGAACGGAACGCTTCTTCTGCCGCGCGATGACCGTTGACCGCCATTTTCTGCGCTTCACGCATACAGGCCAGTTCGTACTCGGTTTTGAAGGAGCGATAGTAATGCAGGTAGTCGATCACCCCTTTCGGGTTGATATTGCTGGCCTCAATACCCAGTTGCAGCGCACGTTCTGGCACCGGACCGATATAACCGATATTGCCGCGCGCAGCAGGCAACAGACTACCAATGCCATCGGCTTTTGGCAGCGCGATCACTTCTACATCTTCAGTCCAGAAGGAGTTCGGCAGCGGTTCGACGTTGTGCCAGTAATCAACCGGCAGATAAAACCACAGTTTCGGCTTATTCACGCCATCCACCAGCAGCCAGCAGTTTGGCACCTGAGTTACCGGCACCCACGCTTTGAATTGCGGGTTCACTTTAAACGGATAGGGATGATCGTCGAGAAAAACGTTGAACAGTTCGCCGGAGTGAATAAGTAACGCATCCAGCTTGAAGCGCGCCAGCGCATCGCGAGTCCGTTCCTGTAAGGTAGCTATATGATTTTTATAGAGCGAGGCCAGTGATTCCATTTTTTACCCTTCTGTTTTTTTGACCTTAAGTCTCCGCATCTTAGCACATCGTTCATCCAGAGCGTGATTTCTGCCGAGCGTGATCAGATCGGCATTTCCTTAATATTTTATTTGCATATTTTTAACACAAAATACACACTTCGATGCATCTGGTACGACCAGATCACCTTGCGGATTCAGGAGACTGACATGCTTTACAAAGGCGACACCCTGTACCTTGACTGGCTGGAAGATGGCATTGCCGAACTGGTATTTGATGCCCCAGGTTCAGTTAATAAACTCGACACTGCCACCGTCGCCAGCCTCGGCGAGGCCATCGGCGTGCTGGAACAGCAATCAGATCTAAAAGGGCTGCTGCTGCGTTCGAACAAAGCAGCCTTTATCGTCGGTGCTGATATCACCGAATTTTTGTCCCTGTTCCTCGTTCCTGAAGAACAGTTAAGTCAGTGGCTGCACTTTGCCAATAGCGTGTTTAATCGCCTGGAAGATCTCCCGGTGCCGACCATTGCTGCCGTCAACGGCTATGCGCTGGGCGGTGGCTGCGAATGCGTGCTGGCGACCGATTATCGTCTGGCGACGCCGGATCTGCGCATCGGTCTGCCGGAAACCAAACTGGGCATCATGCCGGGCTTTGGCGGTTCTGTACGTATGCCACGTATGCTCGGTGCTGACAGTGCGCTGGAAATCATTGCCGCCGGTAAAGATGTCGGCGCGGATCAGGCGCTGAAAATCGGTCTGGTGGATGGTGTAGTCAAAGCAGAAAAACTGGTTGAAGGGGCGATGGCGATTTTACGCCAGGCCATTAACGGCGACCTCGACTGGAAAGCAAAACGTCAGCCGAAGCTGGAACCGCTAAAACTGAGCAAGATTGAAGCCGCCATGAGCTTCACCATCGCTAAAGGGATGGTCGCGCAAACGGCGGGGAAACATTATCCGGCCCCCATCACCGCAGTAAAAACCATTGAAGCTGCGGCCCGTTTTGGTCGTGAAGAAGCCTTAAACCTGGAAAACAAAAGTTTTGTCCCGCTGGCGCATACCAACGAAGCCCGCGCACTGGTCGGCATTTTCCTTAACGATCAATATGTAAAAGGTAAAGCGAAGAAACTCACCAAAGATGTTGAAACCCCGAAACAGGCCGCTGTGCTGGGCGCAGGCATTATGGGCGGCGGCATCGCCTACCAGTCTGCGTGGAAAGGCGTGCCGGTTGTCATGAAAGATATCAACGACAAGTCGTTAACCCTCGGCATGACCGAAGCCGCGAAACTGCTGAACAAGCAGCTTGAGCGCGGCAAGATCGATGGTCTGAAACTGGCTGGCGTGATCTCCACAATTCACCCAACGCTCGACTACGCCGGGTTTGACCGCGTGGATGTTGTGGTAGAAGCGGTTGTTGAAAACCCGAAAGTGAAAAAAGCAGTGCTGGCAGAAACCGAGCAGAAAGTACGCCCGGATACCGTACTGGCGTCTAACACTTCAACCATTCCTATCAGCGAACTGGCCAACGCGCTGGAACGTCCGGAAAACTTCTGCGGGATGCACTTCTTTAACCCGGTCCACCGAATGCCGTTAGTAGAAATTATTCGCGGCGAGAAAAGCTCCGACGAAACCATCGCGAAAGTCGTCGCCTGGGCGAGCAAGATGGGCAAAACGCCGATTGTGGTTAACGACTGCCCCGGCTTCTTCGTCAACCGTGTACTGTTCCCCTATTTCGCCGGTTTCAGCCAGTTGCTGCGCGACGGCGCGGATTTCCGCAAGATCGACAAAGTGATGGAAAAACAGTTTGGCTGGCCGATGGGTCCGGCATATCTGCTGGATGTTGTGGGCATTGACACCGCGCATCACGCCCAGGCTGTCATGGCAGCAGGCTTCCCGCAGCGGATGCAGAAAGATTATCGCGATGCCATCGACGCGCTGTTTAATGCCAACCGCTTTGGTCAGAAGAACGGCCTCGGTTTCTGGCGTTATAAAGAAGACAGCAAAGGTAAGCCGAAGAAAGAAGAAGATGTCGTCGTTGACGACCTGCTGGCAAAAGTGAGCCAGCCGAAGCGCGATTTCAGCGAGGAAGAGATTATCGCCCGCATGATGATCCCGATGGTCAACGAAGTGGTCCGCTGTCTGGAAGAGGGCATTATCGCCACTCCGGCAGAAGCGGATATGGCGCTGGTCTACGGCCTGGGCTTCCCTCCGTTCCACGGCGGCGCGTTCCGCTGGTTGGACACCCTCGGCAGCGCAAAATACCTCGATATGGCACAGCAATATCAGCACCTCGGCCCGCTGTATGAAGTACCGGAAGGTCTGCGTAATAAAGCACGTCATAACGAACCGTACTATCCCCCGGTTGAGCCAGCCCGTCCGGTTGGCGACCTGAAAACGGCTTAAGGAGTCACAATGGAACAGGTTGTCATTGTCGATGCAATTCGCACCCCGATGGGCCGTTCGAAGGGCGGTGCTTTTCGTAACGTGCGTGCGGAAGATCTCTCCGCTCATTTAATGCGTAGCCTGCTGGCGCGTAACCCGGCGCTGGAAGCAGCGGCCCTCGACGATATTTACTGGGGTTGTGTGCAGCAAACGCTGGAGCAGGGTTTTAATATCGCCCGTAACGCGGCGCTGTTGGCAGAAGTGCCGCACTCTGTCCCGGCGGTGACCGTCAATCGCTTGTGTGGTTCATCCATGCAGGCACTGCATGACGCGGCACGAATGATCATGACCGGCGATGCGCAGGCATGTCTGGTTGGCGGCGTGGAGCATATGGGCCATGTGCCGATGAGTCACGGCGTCGATTTTCACCCCGGCCTGAGCCGCAATGTCGCCAAAGCGGCGGGCATGATGGGCTTAACGGCAGAAATGCTGGCGCGTATGCACGGTATCAGCCGTGAAATGCAGGATGCCTTTGCCGCACGGTCACACGCCCGCGCCTGGGCCGCCACGCAGTCAGGCGCATTTAAAAATGAAATCATCCCGACCGGTGGTCACGATGCCGACGGCGTATTGAAGCAGTTTAATTACGACGAAGTGATTCGCCCGGAAACCACCGTGGAAGCCCTCGCCACACTGCGTCCGGCGTTTGATCCCGTCAGCGGTACGGTAACGGCGGGTACATCTTCTGCGCTTTCCGATGGCGCAGCTGCCATGCTGATGATGAGTGAAAGCCGCGCCCGTGACTTAGGTCTTAAGCCGCGCGCCTGCGTGCGTTCGATGGCGGTTGTGGGTTGTGACCCATCGATTATGGGTTATGGTCCGGTTCCGGCCTCGAAGCTGGCGCTGAAAAAAGCGGGGCTTTCTGCCAGCGATATCGGCGTATTCGAGATGAACGAAGCCTTTGCCGCGCAGATCCTGCCGTGTATTAAAGATCTCGGGTTAATGGAGCAGATTGACGAGAAGATCAACCTCAACGGTGGCGCGATCGCGCTGGGTCATCCGCTGGGTTGTTCCGGTGCGCGTATCAGCACCACGCTGCTGAATCTGATGGAGCGCAAAGACGTTCAGTTTGGTCTGGCGACGATGTGTATCGGTCTGGGTCAGGGTATTGCGACGGTGTTTGAGCGGGTTTAACCACTTGCCGGATGCGGCGTGAACGCCTTATCCGGTCTACCGATCCGGCACCAATGTAGGCCTGATAAGACGCGCCAGCGTCGCATCAGGCATCGTGCACCAATTGCCGGATGCGACATAGATCTAAATGCCACTGAATAAAGTTTTAGTTGCCGTTCTTCCCGCCTGTCAGGGGCGGGTTTTTTTATATCTCAGATAAATGCAAACGCATCGCCAAACAGGCGATCTTCCCGCGCATTACGCTCGCTGCAAAACAGGTCACGGGCAATTTTCGCCATCTCAAAACGTCCGGCAATATAGATATCATGCTCTGCCAGCGTACCATGATCCTGCAATACCGCCGTTAACACGGTGCCAGTACGCCCACGCCAGCCCGCTTCCGGTTGTTCAACCACCGGCACCACTTGTAGACCAGGATGCTTCAACGAAAGCGCCTCAAGCTCGCAGAGATCATACAGATGCTGCTCTTCACGCCCGCCCCAGTAAATGGTGATATCACGGTTTGGGTTACGCGCCAACGCTGTCAGCAAAATCGAGCGGGCATAAGAGAACCCGGTGCCGCCCGCAATCAAAATCATCGGACGCTCTTCATCATCGCGCAGCCACGCTTCTCCGTGGGGAATATCGACCACGATTTGATGATCTTTGAGGATGCGGTCCATGACTGCTTTCGCGTAAAGGTTGATTTCAGAAGCGCCAATATGCAGCTCGATAAACCCTTTTTCATCTGGCGTCGAAGCCATTGAGAACGGACGTTTGTCGCGCTCATCCATCACTACCATCAAATACTGACCAGCACGAAAAGAAAAGGCCGCGTCTGGCACGATGCGGACACGATATACGGTATCCGTGATAGCTTCTACCGAGGTCACTTTACAGCTTAAGGTTGTCATGCGCTTTCTCTGTCGGATCGATAAATAGGGCAAAACAAACGCGCATCAGGCGCTTTTACCGTTGTTAAAAATAGCCAGTTCATCCCAAATGGCGTCAATATGCGCGACAACATCTGGATCTTTTTTGATGGGACGTCCCCATTCACGCTGGGTTTCACCCGGCCATTTATTCGTGGCATCCAGCCCCATTTTTGAACCCAGCCCGGAGACAGGCGAGGCAAAATCCAGATAATCAATAGGCGTATTTTCTACCAGAACAGTATCCCGCGCCGGGTCCATACGGGTGGTAATCGCCCAAATCACATCGTTCCAGTCGCGGGCGTTGACGTCATCATCGCAAACGATCACAAATTTAGTGTACATAAACTGGCGTAAGAACGACCAGACGCCCATCATGACGCGCTTCGCGTGTCCGGCGTACTGTTTTTTGATCGTCACTACCGCCAGACGATAAGAACAGCCTTCCGGCGGCAGATAAAAATCGACAATTTCCGGGAACTGTTTTTGCAGAATCGGCACGAACACTTCGTTCAGTGCTACACCCAGTACCGCAGGTTCATCTGGCGGACGCCCGGTATAGGTGGAATGATAAATCGCATCTTCACGCTGGGTAATATGCGTCACGGTAAATACCGGAAAACTATCGACTTCGTTATAGTAACCGGTGTGGTCGCCATACGGCCCTTCCGGCGCAGTTTCGCCTTGTTCGATATACCCTTCCAGCACAATCTCCGCACTGGCGGGCACTTCAAGGTCATTGGAGATACACTTCACCACTTCGGTCTTGGTACCGCGCAGCAATCCGGCAAACGCATACTCTGAAAGCGTATCCGGAACGGGGGTGACTGCACCGAGAATCGTGGCAGGATCGGCACCCAGCGCCACAGAAACCGGGAAACGTTCGCCCGGATGCGCCGCACACCACTCCTGATAATCCAACGCGCCGCCGCGATGCGACAGCCAGCGCATAATCAGTTTGTTTTTACCAATTAGCTGCTGGCGATAAATGCCCAGATTCTGCCGCTCTTTATGCGGGCCGCGCGTTACGGTGAGCCCCCAGGTAATCAGCGGCGCGGCATCTTCCGGCCAGCAGGTCATAATGGGAATGCGATTGAGATCGACGTCATCGCCAGAGACGATTTTTTGTTGGCAGGGTGCACCACGCAGTCGCTTTGTCGGCATGTTCAATACTTGCTTAAACTGCGGCAGTTTATCAAACAGGTCGCGGAAACCTTTTGGCGGCTCCGGCTCTTTCAGAAACGCCAATAATTTACCAACTTCACGCAGCGCCGAAACATCTTCCTGCCCCATGCCCATCGCCACGCGCTTTGGCGTACCGAACAGGTTGCACAGCACCGGCATTGAGTAGCCTTTAGGGTTTTCGAACAACAGCGCAGGCCCACCGGCACGCAAAGTGCGGTCAGCAATTTCAGTGATTTCCAGGTGCGGATCCACCGGGAGCGTGATACGTTTTAGCTCACCCTGCTGTTCAAGCAGCGTCAAGAAGTCGCGTAAATCGTTATATTTCATGGCATCCATTGTAGCCTCTTAATCTGCGCCCATTATACGGCGTTCATCTTTGCGATGCTGTAAATTTGTTAAATTAGCGTGAACTCTGACGGTATAACGCAAACCGGGGAATATAATTAACTTAGCGTAAAGCTTTTGCTATCCTTGCGCCCCGATTAAACGGATAAGAGTCATTATGCAATCCTGGTATTTACTGTACTGCAAGCGCGGGCAACTTCAACGTGCCCAGGAACACCTCGAAAGACAGGCTGTGAATTGCCTGGCACCGATGATCACCCTGGAAAAAATCGTGCGTGGCAAACGTACTGCAGTCAGTGAGCCATTGTTCCCCAACTACTTGTTTGTGGAGTTCGATCCGGAAGTGATTCATACCACGACTATCAACGCGACCCGTGGTGTCAGCCACTTCGTGCGCTTTGGCGCGTCGCCAGCGATAGTCCCATCGGCGGTGATTCATCAGTTATCAGTGTATAAACCGAAAGATATTGTCGATCCATCGACGCCGTATCCTGGTGATAAAGTGATTATTACTGAAGGCGCATTCGAAGGTTTTCAGGCCATTTTCACCGAGCCCGATGGCGAGGCTCGCTCCATGCTATTGCTTAATCTTATTAATAAAGAGATTAAGCACAGTGTGAAGAACACCGAGTTCCGCAAACTCTAAAACGCAATCCCAAACAGTGTTTTGACATTGGCATCCGTGGTGGCAGCCAGCCATGCGGCATCTTCTCCACGCCAGTGCGCAATACGTTGCAAAATATGGGGCAGATGGGCTGGCTCGTTGCGCCGGGATGATGGCTTTGGCGTGAGATCGCGAGGGAGCAGATACGGCGCATCAGTTTCGATCAGCAATTTCTCCGCCGGAATCAACGGCAACAATTTCCGCAGCTCCAGCCCGCGTCGTTCATCGCAAACCCAACCGGTAATGCCGATATAAATTCCACGCGCCACGCACGCCTGCATCTCTTCGCGTGTGCCGGTAAAGCAATGAAGAACCGCACCAGGCAGTTTATCCAGCCACGGCTCCAGCAATGTCATAAACCGCTCGTGGGCATCGCGACAGTGCATAAATACCGGCATGTTTAATTCTGCGGCAATGCGTAGCTGGGCAACAAAAGCGAGTTCCTGCTCTTCCGGCGTCGAAAAGTTGCGGTTAAAGTCGAGACCACATTCACCAATCGCCACCACTTCTGGCTGCGCGGCCAGCTCAATAATCGCTTCTTCAGTCACAGCTTGCCACTGGCTGCTGTCGTGAGGATGTACGCCCGCCGTTGACCAACAGGACGAATACTGACGCGCCAGCTTTTGCGCCTGCTGGCTTTCACGCAGATTGGTACCGGTGATGAGTAGCCCATTAACTCCCGCGTCAAAAGCGCGCGCTACAACATCATCACGGTCTTTCGCAAATTGCGAACTGGTCAAATTAACGCCGATATCAAACATCCTGTACTCCATATGACAACCGCCCTGACGGGCGGTTGAATTTATTCTTCAGTTTTTTCGCTTTCTGCTTCAGCGTCGTTTTCCTCTTCCCGGTTTCGCCCTTTACCAACGTAAAAGCGTGAGAAGAAGACACCGATTTCAAACAGGCAGTACATCGGGATCGCCAACAGCGTTTGCGAGAAGACATCCGGCGGCGTCAGCAACATCCCGACAACGAATGCACCAACCAGCACATACGGGCGTTTTTTGCGTAAGTCTTCTGGCGAGGTAATCCCCATCCAGCACAGCAGCACAATTGCCACCGGCACTTCAAAGGAGACACCAAACGCCATAAACAGCGCCATAACGAAGCTTAAATAGCTCGCAATGTCGGTGGATACCTGTACCCCTTCCGGCGCGGTATTGGCAAGGAAGCCAAATGCCAGCGGAAAGACCACAAAGTAGGCGAACGCCATGCCGATATAAAACAGCAGAGAGCTGGAAACCAGCAGCGGCACCACCAGGCGACGTTCATGCTTATACAGCGCTGGGGCGATAAACGCCCACACCTGATAGAGAATCACCGGCGCTGACAGAATCAGCGACACCATAAAGGTCAGCTTGATCGGCGTAAAGAACGGTGAGGCCACGTCGGTGGCGATCATCGTTGAACCTTGCGGCAACTGCTTGATCAGTGGCGCGGATACCAGGTGATAGATGTCATTGGCGAAATAGACCAGACACAGGAATATCACGATCACCGAGATAATGCAGTTCAGCAGACGCTTACGCAGCTCAATCAGATGCGTGATAAGCGGTTGAGTATCTTCTACAGACATGTTTACGGTTTATCACTCGACGAAGGGGAAGGTGCAGCGGTTTTCGGTTCAGCGTCCGCAGCAGGTTTTACCACCGGCTCTGGCGTGGTTTCTGGCTTCTGTTCCGGCGAACTGGCCTGCGTTTGTGCAGCAGCAGGCGTTACGCCTTCATGCACAGTTTCATTGTCTTTCACCACCGGGTTATGGATGGTGTGCGCTTCATCGCTCGCCTTTTCAGGATCGTTTGCAACGTAGGAACGCTTCATCGACTCCGCAGCCTGGCGTAATTCATCCATCGACGCTTTCAGTTCGGGCGTCAGGTTAGTGAGGCTCGCCTTTTCAACCTTTTTCAGACTGTCCTGAAACTCCTGGAGTTTTAACTCCTGGGTCAGTTCGTTCTGCACCGTTGTCGCCAGTGAACGCAACGCGCGAATCCAGCCCGCTACCGTTTTTACCGCCACAGGCAGTCGTTGCGGCCCCAGAACGACGAGGCCGATGATGAACACCAATAGCAGTTCGCTAAAACCGATATCAAACACAGATTACACCTGCTCTTTATCGTGGCGCTTCGCGTCTTCTGTTTTAGCCTGTTCCTGATTCGTATCCGCCTGCTTATCGGCGATAGTTTTCGCAGTAAAATCAGCATCCTGGCTGGTTTTATCCTGCTTTGGTTCATCATCGCTCATTGCTTTTTTAAAGCCTTTGATCGACGCACCAAGATCGGAACCGATGGAGCCGAGCTTTTTGGTGCCAAAAAGCAGTACAACGATGACGGCAATAATCAATAACTGCCAAATACTGATACCACCCATACATGTTCCTCTGTGGTAGATGATGATTAAACAAAGCCGCATTATACGTTACACGGCCCGCCTTGAGCGATGAAAAAATCAGCGCGTTTTGCGCCAACCGACAAACCAGGCGATCAGACCACCTGCCATTAACCAGCCGGGCATCAGCCCCCATTCAGGTCGGCTGACCAACAAGAATGTGCCACTTAATACTAACGTAGCGCCAATTCCGAGAAAATAACGCGATTGTCCCTGACGTACATGATTTGACTGAAGCTCGCGGGCAATCTTATCAACACTATGCTGTAAATACTTGCCCTGGCGCAAACTGTCGTAAACCAGTTCGGGCAGTTCTGGCATTTTTTCGACCCAGAACGGCGCTTTTTCTTTAAATGCTCTCACCAGCGCAGGAATACCGACCTGATCTTTAATCCACGACTCCAGGAAAGGCTTCGCCGTTTTCCATAAATCGAGTTGCGGATAAAGCTGGCGTCCTACCCCTTCGACGTAGAGCAGGGTTTTCTGGAGTAACACCAGTTGCGGCTGCACTTCCATATTGAAGCGACGCGCCGTATTAAACAGATTTAACAGTACATGTCCAAACGAAATTTCGGCCAGCGGTTTCTCAAAGATAGGTTCACAGACCGTACGAATGGCAAATTCAAACTCTTCAACGTTGGTATCTGGTGGCACCCAACCAGAATCGACGTGTAGCTCTGCCACTTTGCGATAGTCGCGATTAAAGAAGGCGATAAAGTTTTCCGCCAGATAGCGTTTATCTTCTTTGTTTAGCGAGCCAACAATCCCGCAATCAATGCCGATATATTTCGGGTTTTCCGGGTGTTCATAGCTTACGAAGATGTTGCCAGGGTGCATATCAGCATGGAAAAAGCTGTCGCGAAAGACCTGAGTGAAGAACACCTGCACGCCGCGTTCCGCCAGCAATTTCATGTTGGTGCCGTTTTTCTCCAGCGTCGCAACATCAGACACCGGAATGCCGTAAATACGCTCCATCACCATCATCCCTTCACTACAATAGTCAGGGTAAACTTCCGGGATGTAGAGCATCGGGCTGTCTTCAAAATTGCGTCGAAGCTGAATGGCGTTGGCAGATTCCCGCAGCAAATTCAGTTCATCAATCAAGGTCTTTTCGTACTCGCGCACCACTTCGGTTGGGCGCAGACGGCGACCATCCGGCAGCAAACGCGGCACCCAGCGAGCCAGACGGTAAATAAGTTTCAGATCCGCTTTAATGACCGGCAAAATATCCGGGCGGATAACTTTAATCACCACCTCTTTACCATTCGATTTCAATCGCGCGGTATGAACCTGGGCGATAGAAGCAGAAGCCAGCGGCTTGATTTCAAAATCGTCAAACCACGCTTCTACCGGCAAGCCGCCCATTGCAGCTTCAATCTGCTGCTTCGCCAGCTTGCCATCAAACGGAGCGACTTTGTCCTGCAATAACGCCAGCTGATCGGCAATATGCGGCGGAAAAAGATCGCGGCGGGTTGATAACATCTGCCCGAACTTGATCCATACCGGTCCCAGTTCTTGCAGGGCCAGTCGTAGTCGCTCACCTAAAGGTTTGTCTTTATGCCGATTTGGCATCCAGAATAATGAGTATCGCCATAGCCGTAGCGGCAGGGTGATACGCATTTTGGGGATCAGTTCATCAAGTCCGTAGCTTAAAAAAGTGCGAATGATGAAATATAGGCGCCGTACTTCACCTGGCGTCATTTAGCCTCCAGTTTTTCCAGCCGTTTGGTCAGGGCATCAACAGCACGCTCGACGGCAGCCGTCTCTTCCGCAAACCAGGCCACTTCAAGCGGACCGGGTGCCATACGCCACTCTTCAGTAATGGCTTCCGCCACATAACGTTGCTGGCGCTTAATGCCGTGATGCAGGAACTTTGCGCCTCCGCGCAGGGCTTTGCTGATACCTTCAGCGGCGATATCACCGGTATAAGGGGCCAGCAGTTCCGCAGGGTCGAACTCTGCCAGATCTGCCAGCGCAACGAAGTTTTGCACCACCTGAATATCACCCTGCACTTCCAGCTCACCACTGCGAATCAGTGCGGCAAGCTGCTGGCGATCGCGAAGTTTCGGCAACACACTGGCGTAAGCGATAACGGTGCAGTCAGCATCGCCTGCCCATTCGCCCAGTACATCGACCTGGCGTTCGCTGAACACCAGAATCAATGACGTCGAAAAGCCTTTTACCTCCACGCGCAGCACTTTGCCCAACAGACGCGAGCGGGCCGTTTTCAGCGCGGGTGAGCGATACAGGAAGGTGTTGAGCAGACTTTCAATTCCTGCCGTCACTAAAGGTTTAAAAGGCATTTCCGGTCTCCTGTCAGAACTTATAACCACGATGCAGCGCCACAACCCCTGCCGTCAGATTGTAGTAGTCGACACTTTCGAATCCGGCATCCTGCATCATGGTTTTCAGGGTATCCTGATCGGGATGCATACGGATGGATTCTGCCAGATAACGGTAGCTGTCGGCGTCGTTCGCGACCAGTGAGCCAATACGCGGCAGCACATGGAAGGAGTATGCATCATAGGCTTTGCTCAGCGGCTCGATAATTGGCTTCGAGAACTCAAGCACCAGCAGGCGGCCGCCGGGTTTCAGCACGCGATACATTGAACGCAGTGCTTTATCTTTGTCGGTGACGTTACGCAGACCAAACGAAATGGTGATGCAATCAAAGGTGTTATCCGGGAACGGCAGCGCCTCAGCGTTCGCCTGAACATACTCAACGTTGCCAATCACACCGATATTACGCAGCTTCTCGCGGCCCATTTTGAGCATGGATTCATTGATATCAGCAAGGACCACTTTGCCAGTTTCTCCGACCAGGCGAGAGAATTTCGCTGTCAGGTCGCCGGTGCCACCAGCCAGATCCAGCACGGTCTGCCCACGGCGTACGCCGCTGCAATCAATCGTGAATCGCTTCCACAAACGATGAATACCGAATGACATCAAATCATTCATGACATCGTATTTTGATGCCACGGAATGGAAAACGTGGGCGACCATATCCGCTTTTTGTTCCTTCGCGACGGTCTGAAAACCAAAGTGCGTCGTT
This sequence comes from Escherichia sp. WS1118, assembly GCF_046487695.1. Lineage (NCBI taxonomy): Bacteria > Pseudomonadati > Pseudomonadota > Gammaproteobacteria > Enterobacterales > Enterobacteriaceae > Escherichia > Escherichia sp. WS1118. The sequence goes on from NZ_JBJQIZ010000014.1 coordinate 16,562, forward strand.
TCTTGTGACTTATCCACCATCTCAATGCCTGCTCATCAAAAAATTGTTCCAGAAGTGTAACAGATTGGGCGTCGATGCCCTAGATTTCTACCCGGCTTAACTACCCCCAATGGGCTAGCGCGACTGCTGATTATATTCATCATCGCGTTGATAAGCTTCATCATTCGGCTGCTCCGGAACCGACCGAAGTCGATACTCTTCATCCTGGCTCACCGCCTGTTCAGCCAAATCCGGATTAATCTCGCGTTTAATTTCTACCCCTAAACCGCGAAACGCTTCTGCCTGCGCCAGCACATTTCCGCGACCTGAAGAGAGTTTTTTCATTGCCTGACGATAGTTATCCTGCGCTTTGTCGAGACTTTGACCAATCGCGGACATGTCATCGATGAACAAACGCATCTTGTCGTACAGCTTGCTGGCACGATCGGCGATTTGCTGGGCGTTGCGGCTTTGATGCTCATAACGCCACAAGTTGGCGATAGTGCGCAGCGCCACCAGCAGCGTAGTCGGGCTAACCAGCATGATATTGTTTTTCAACGCTTCGGTGATCAGCTCCGGCTGACGGTCAAGCGCCAGTAAAAAAGCGGGTTCAACGGGAATAAACATCAGCACGTAATCCAGAGTTCGCAGCCCCGGCAGCTGTTGATAATCTTTGCGTCCCAGCAAACGGATATGGTTACGTACCGACGCGATATGTTCCTGTAGCGCGCTTTCGCGGGAGTAGTCATCTTCGGCGTTGAAATAGCGTTCATAGGCGACCAGCGTCATTTTGGCGTCGATCACCACATCTTTTCCCTGCGGCAACCGCACGATGACATCCGGCTGCATCCGCGAGCGGGCGTCATTTTCGATGCTGACCTGGGTTTCATATTCATACCCTTCACGCAGACCGGAAGCCTCCAGCACCCGCGTCAATACTACCTCGCCCCAGTTGCCCTGGGTTTTATTGTCGCCTTTCAGCGCACGCGTCAGGTTGATCGCTTCCTGGGCCATCTGGGCGTTGAGTTGCTGGAGGTTGCGGATTTCGTGAGTCAGGGTATGACGTTCTTGGGCTTCTTTACCAAAGCTGTCCTGGACCTGACGGCGGAAACCATCCAGTTGTTCACGCAACGGCGACAAAAGACTGTTCAGACTCTGGCGATTTTGCTCATCAACCCGACGATTACTGTGTTCAAAAATACGGTTGGCAAGGTTTTCAAATTGCTCACTGAGGCGCTGTTCGCTATTGATCATCTGGCGAATTTTATCGTCAGCATGTTGCTGTGCAGCTTCCATCCGCGTGGTTACTTCACGCAGATCGGCCTCCAGAGAGGTGTTAATACTTTGCAGGCTGCGCACTTCGTTATTGAGTAACTCGCACTCAGCGCGCCAGTGCTCGCTTTGAGTAATTTGTTGTTTTGCCGCGCTTAACTCCGCGACCATCTCTTCACGTTCAGCTAATTGCTCGGCTTTTTGCTGCGCATGTTGATAACTGGCAAACAGCCAGCCAATTGCCACACCCACCAATGCAATAACTGCGTAAACCATGATTGAGAAATCCACAACGCCTCCTGACGCAACAACTTACCCGCACAAAATAGAATTGTGCTGTACAAACGTCCAGTTGGAAAGGCATTTCCTGCGAGGCGCTACGCAAAAATACAAAAGGCCGAACGCGTCGGCCTTCAGACAAGAGAAGATAATTACAGCAGACGACGCGCCGCTTCCACCACGATTTTCACCGCATGGCTTTCGGTTTGTTTCATCGTCTCAGCATTCGGGATCTCTTGCTGGGTGCGGTTAACGATAACCCCCGCTACCATACCGGCACGCAGGCCCTGACTTGCACACATGGTCAGCAGGGTTGCAGATTCCATTTCATAGTTCATTACGCCCATCGCCTGCCACTCTTCCATAGAACCTTTAAAGTGACGAACTACGCGACCAGAGTAAGTATCGTAACGTTCCTGACCTGGGTAGAAGGTATCAGAAGAAGCTGTCACGCCAACGTGAGTCGTCGCGCCAATGGATTTCGCAGCTTCAACCAGCGCAGTCGTACATTCGAAATCAGCGACAGCCGGGAATTCCAGCGGTGCGAAGTGCAGGCTCGCGCCATCCAGACGAACAGACGCCGTGGTAACCAGGACATCACCCACATTAATATGCGGCTGAATAGCGCCCGTTGTACCGATACGCAGGAAGGTGCGAATGCCCAGCTGTGCCAGCTCTTCAACAGCAATAGAGGTAGACGGGCCGCCGATACCGGTAGAGCAGACGATAACAGGTTTACCATCCAGCTCTGCACGCCAGGTGGTGAATTCGCGGTGAGATGCCAGCTTAACCGGCTTATCCATCAGCGCGGCGATCTTTTCCACACGATCCGGGTCGCCAGGGACGATGGCAAGCGTAGCCCCTTGTAAATCGTTTTTAGTGAGGCCGAGATGAAAAACATCAGACTTGGACATATACAACTCCTCTGTGAATCGGTTTAGTCAGAAGAAGCAAAAAGACACTTTACCGAAGGGTTTAACATTTTTTCGTGATACTCATCACCATGACGAAAATGTGTTGCATAAATTTACCCATCAAAAGTGATGCAAATCACATAAATCACTCTTCATTCTGCAGGACTGCATAAAAGATGAGCCGATTCAGGCAATGTGATTTGTTGCATGCTGACTATAGTTAACATTGCGCAACATTTTTATAAGGGTACGGAGAATACCATGGCAACAACACAACAATCTGGATTTGCACCTGCTGCATCGCCTCTCGCTTCGACCATCGTTCAGACTCCGGACGACGCGATTGTGGCGGGCTTCACCTCTATCCCTTCACAAGGGGATAACATGCCTGCTTACCATGCCAGACCAAAGCAAAGCGATGGCCCACTACCAGTGGTCATTGTAGTGCAGGAAATTTTTGGCGTGCATGAACATATCCGCGACATTTGTCGCCGTCTGGCGCTGGAGGGGTATCTGGCTATCGCACCTGAACTTTACTTCCGCGAAGGCGATCCGAATGATTTTGCCGATATCCCCACGTTGCTTAGCGGTCTGGTAGCAAAAGTGCCTGACTCGCAGGTGCTGGCCGATCTCGATCATGTCGCCAGTTGGGCTTCCCGCAACGGCGGCGATGTTCATCGTTTAATGATCACCGGATTCTGCTGGGGTGGACGTATCACCTGGCTGTATGCCGCGCATAATCCACAGCTAAAAGCCGCAGTGGCGTGGTACGGCAAACTGACGGGCGATAAGTCGCTGAATTCACCGAAACAACCTGTTGATATCGCAACCGATCTTAACGCGCCGGTTCTCGGCTTATATGGCGGCCAGGATAACAGCATTCCGCAAGAGAGCGTGGAAACGATGCGCCAGGCGCTGCGGGCAGCAAACGCGAAAGCAGAGATTATCGTGTACCCGGATGCAGGGCATGCGTTCAACGCCGATTATCGTCCGAGCTATCATGCCGAGTCTGCGAAAGACGGCTGGCAGCGAATGTTGGAATGGTTTACACAGTATGGTGTTAAAAAGTAACGCCATAGTCGCTAAATCTGATGATTAAGCTCACACAATTTCAACGATTTTTTTAATCTCAAAACCATACAGCATCAAAAAATTTGTTGCTGTATGCCACTCTTTGACTCCCTTCACATTCGTCATCACACCACCTGCTGAATGCAAAAATTTCGTTGCTGTGCGGCAAACTTTTTTCCTGTTTTGTGCCGCTTTTCTCCTGAATACTCGTTCTCAGAACAACTGGATCGTTTAAACATCAGACAGGAGATTTACCATGACGCAATCCATTTTTCAGGCTCAACCCTTTGAATTACCTTTTGATCCGCGCACAACGGCACTGGTCATGATCGACATGCAGCGTGACTTTGTCGAAGCAGGGGGCTTCGGTGAGGCACTGGGCAATGATGTTTCACTGGTACGCACGGCTATCGCACCATGTACAGAGGTGCTGGCAGCCGCACGTCAAAAAGGAATTATGGTTATTCATACTCGTGAAGGCCATCGTGCAGACTTAAGCGACTGCCCGCCAGCCAAACTGACGCGCGGCGGAAAAACCTTTATTGGTGAACCAGGACCGATGGGACGCATTCTGGTCAGAGGTGAAGCAGGTCATGACATCATTCCTGAACTGTACCCGGTGGCAGGCGAACCGGTGATTGATAAGCCTGGCAAAGGCGCGTTTTATCAAACCGACTTACATCTGATTTTGCAAAACCACGGTATCAAGACGCTGATAGTTTGTGGTGTTACAACCGAAGTTTGCGTAACCACCACCGTGCGCGAAGCAAATGATCGTGGCTATGAATGCATTATCCCGGAAGATTGTGTCGGCTCCTATTTCCCGGAATTCCAGAAATACGCCCTTGAGATGATCAAAGCACAAGGTGCCATTTTCGGTTGGGTTACTGATTCCAAAGCCATTATTGCAGGTCTGGAAGGCTAACGCCGATGGTACAGGTTACGCTTTGCGCATCGTCGTTGGGATATCTTTTCCCGCAGAATGAAACGCAAGATTTACGTCTGCATAGCGCTTTTAAACATGCGGTAAATCTGTATTCAGACGCGGGAACATTCATCACTCTGTTGTGTGCGCAAACGTATCTGAATCTCCCTGATGCTGCCAGAGTCTGGCTACCTGAATGTTGGGACTGGCGAAGAGAGATTGCCCATTCAGATCCCATTCAGTTAACCCAAGGCTTACTGCGGACACCTCGATTTTGTGTGGCGCTCGAAAACGCAACGCTCTGGCAGTCGCCATTTGTGGGGAGAATGCTGACACTTGAGGCATTCCCTTTGGTTTTCCAGCACTACCCAACGATGGCATCGCAACGGCTTTTATTTTGTCTGGAACATAACGTTCAAAGCACATTGCACCTGCCGGATAGCCTCACGCACCAGGGATTAGCGATTATGGAACATCCAGATGCGCTGGAACGCCAGGTGCCACAACTGATCGGCTTTGGTAAAGGCTTAACACCCGATGGAGATGACTATTTGTTGGGCTATCTGGCAGCGCTCTGGTTATGGCAACTCCCTGCACCACTTGCCGATCATCAATACCGGTTGCAGCAGGCAATTGATCAACATGCGCACAACACCACGGATATCAGTCGTCATTATCTGGAGCGTGCGCTTCAGGGACATTTTTCAGAACCGATTTGCCAGTTACTCGCACAACTGGTTGGGAGCGCATCGGCAATGACAATCGCATCCTGTGCAGAACAGGTCATGCAATTTGGCGCAACGTCAGGAGTAGATTGCCTTGCAGGAATGCTGCATGGCTTTCGAACCCTGAACACCATGAATTGATTTCAACCTTTTCTCCCGTAGCCCGTTTATGGGGCTACACGGGGATGCTTTGCCCGAATTTTGCTATCGGGCGGAATGAAACAGGCGTAACAGCATGAAAGTTAAATATAAAGTTTTCAGTAATCTTTATCAGGACTCAGTTTCTCTGATGCAGATTTCCGCGCAAATCAGCAAGTTGCCCGGTATTCAACAGGCCTCGGTCGTCATGGGAACGCCCAATAATCTCGAACAATTGCGCGATGCGGGTCTGGGTAACGAAATCAACGCCAGTCCCAATGATTTAGTGATTGCAGTCATGGGTGAAGAAGATATTTGCAATGAAGCACTGGTACTGGCCCAGCAACGTCTGACCAGCAAACCCGATGATGAAACGGATAGTGGCATTAAAACACCGGAAAAGGTCAGCCTGGAAATGGCACTGGAAGCCGAACCCGAAGCCAACCTGGCACTCATTTCTGTACCGGGAGACTACGCCGCCGCCGAAGCAATGAAAGCGTTAAACCTCGGAATGAACGTGATGATGTTCAGCGATAACGTCAGTATCGGGCAGGAAAAATCCATCAAAACGCTTGCCCGAGAACGTCAGCGCATCGTAATGGGACCTGACTGTGGAACCGCCATTGTTAACGGCATTCCGTTAGGCTTCGCTAATGTGGTGAAACGCGGAGCAATTGGTGTTATTGGCGCGTCAGGCACCGGGCTACAGGAAGTGACTTGCCGAATCGACCAGCTCGGAGCGGGTATTTCTCAGGCGTTGGGAACAGGCGGACATGATCTCAGTGAAGAGATTGGTGGAATATCGATGCTCTTCGCTTTAGATGCGCTGGCGCAAGACGATGAAACTCGCGTGATTGTGCTTATATCAAAACCGCCTTCACCGATCGTTGCCCGGACTATTCTGGAGCGTGCCGAGGCTTGTGGAAAACCCGTAGTGGTGAATTTCCTCGGTGCGAATCCGCATGATCTGGCACGTCCCAATATCACCGCGGCCACCACACTTGCCAGCGCCGCCAACATCGCCGTGGCGTTACTGAATGATCAACCACTTCCGGCTGTCGAGACCGAGATTTCCTGCGACGATCTCACAATGTTACAAAACGCCTGCCAGCGTCTGCCAGCCCATCGCCAGGCGATACGCGGTGTTTTCGCCGGAGGAACCTTCTGCTACGAAGCGCAACTTATCTGCCAACAAAAGGGATTCAGCGCAGCTTCCAATACGCCAGTTGCGGGTAATCGTGCTCTGGCAAATATCTGGCAAAGCGAAGATCACACGTTGATCGATATGGGCGACGATGATTTCACCCGTGGCAAACCGCATCCAATGATCGACCCGACTCTGCGCAATCAACGTCTGCTCAACGAACTCAACGACTCACACACTGCCGTCGTGTTATTCGACCTGGTACTTGGTTATGGCGCTTCCACGACGCCTGCCAGCGAATTACTGGACCAACTTTCACACATCGACATGAATAACGCACCGTTGCTGATTGCGCACGTTTGCGGAACGGAAGCTGATCCGCAAATACGCAGTCAGCAGATAAGCGCACTACAAAATGCGGGCGTCATCATCGCCAGCAGCAATGCACAGGCGGCGCTATGGGCCAGCACCGTTGCACAGACTCAGTTGCAGAAAAAGGGGCTAAACGTATGAATACCTTATTTAATCAGCCTTTGAAGGTCGTGAACGCGGGACTACACAGTTTTGCTGACAATATTCAACATGCCGGGGGAAGCGCAATTGCACTCAACTGGCAGCCACCAGCACAAGGCGATATTGACGCTGGATTGGATCTGGCATCGTTGCTACGTCATCCCCTGGTAGAAAATGCCAACCAAATCGCCATGGCACGTTATCTCGAAGCACAGCCCGTGCTGGTGGATGTCATGCTCGCTAAAGAGGCCATTCCAGCAATGGCTGAACAAAAACGTATTTTGCACTCTGGCCCGCCGATTGCCTGGGAAGAGATGTGTGGTCCGGTAAAAGGGGCGATTATTGGTGCCATGCTGTACGAAGGTTGGGCCACCAGCCAGCAAGACGCTGAAAACCAAATAAACGCAGGCGAAATCGACCTTGCCCCTTGTCATCATTATCACGCGGTTGGCCCAATGGCAGGCATCATCAGCCCGTCGATGCCGTTATGGGTGGTAGAAAACAAAACCAACGGCCACCGTACTTTTAGCAATTTCAATGAAGGTCTGGGTAAGGTTCTCCGTTTTGGCGCCAATAACGATGAAGTTCTCAATCGTCTGGCCTGGATGCGCGATGAACTGGCTCCAGCAATGAAAGCAGCAATCGCACAACACGGCGAGCTGGAACTCAAGCCATTAATGGCGCAGGCGCTGCATATGGGGGATGAAGTTCATAACCGCAATGCTGCCGCTACCGGTTTGCTGATTAAGCGCCTGCTCCCGGCATTGCTAGCCTGCTCTCTTCCACAGGAACATATCCAGCGCGTCGTGGCATTTATCACCGGTAACGATCACTTCTTCCTCAATCTGTCGATGGCTGCCTGTAAAGCAATGATGGATGCCGCCGCCAATGTACCGTTCAGTTCAATGGTTACGGTGATGGCGCGTAACGGGGTGAATTTTGGTATTCGGCTTTCCGGTACTGGCGATCGCTGGTTCCAGGCTCCTGCCAATGCCGTTGAAGGTCTGTTCTTCCCCGGATTTGGCGTTGACGATGCTGCTGCTGACCTGGGTGATAGCGCAATTACTGAAACCGCAGGTGTGGGTGGCTTCGCGATGGCGTCGTCTCCGGCGATCGTCAAATTTGTGGGAGGCACCCCTGTCGATGCCACCAATAACAGCCGTCGGATGCAAGCCATCACCCTCGGCGGTAACCCCGCATTTACACTTCCAGCCCTCAATTTTGCCCCCACCGCAGCAGGGATTGATGCGCGTAAAGTGACCGATCGCGGCATTTTACCGGTCATCAATACGGGTATCGCCCACAAACAAGCGGGGGTCGGGCAAATTGGTGCCGGGATCACCACTGCGCCGATGGCCTGTTTTGTCGCCGCTGTACGTGCACTGGCGGAGATCGTCGCAAAGGAGAACCATCATGGTTAAGCCACTGGCTGTCGTCGCGGTTGGCGGCAATGCGCTCATTCAGGACGAGCAACGCAATAGTATTCCCGATCAATATGTTGCAGTGATGGAAAGCGTGCAGCATATCGTTGATATGGTTGAAGCCGGATGGGACCTGGTACTAACCCACGGTAATGGCCCGCAGGTGGGCTTTATTCTGCGCCGCTCTGAACTCGCCAGTAACGAAGTTTCTCCGGTTCCACTTGATTACGCCGTGGGTGATACACAAGGTGCAATTGGCTACATGTTCCAGAAAGCGCTGCATAACGAATTGGCTCGCCGTGGCATAAACAAACCGGTAATTGCCCTGGTGACACAAACGCGAGTCAGCCCACATGACGATGCTTTCGCCAGCCCCAGTAAACCAATTGGCGCGTTTCTCGATGAAGCAACGGCCCAACAACGCCAACAACAACTCGGCTGGACGCTGATGGAGGACGCCGGGCGTGGTTGGCGGCGTACAGTTCCCTCTCCTGCACCACTGGAAATTATTGAGCACGACACCATCGCTCACCTGGTGCGCCAGGGATATCTGGTTATTGCCTGCGGCGGCGGCGGTATTCCGGTGGTGCGAGACGGGCAACAACTGAAAGGTGTGGAAGCCGTGATCGATAAAGATCTGGCCTCCGCGCTGCTCGCCAGTCAGTTAGGCGCAGATCTGCTGGTGATCCCCACCGGTGTAGAAAAAGTAGCGATTAACTTTGGTACACCACAACAACAGTGGCTCGACGCTATCAGCGTTGCCGAAGCGCAAACGCTGTTGCGGGAAGGTCAGTTTGGTGTCGGCAGTATGCAACCCAAAGTGGAAGCCATTGTTGATTTCATCAATGCCAGCCAGCAACAAGGCAAACAGGCCAGCGGCCTGATTACTTCACCGCAAACCATAAAAGCAGCCCTGGCGCATCAGAGCGGTACATGGATAACCCTTTAATTCTCTGGAGAACACAATGACTACAACGCTTTTAGCCGTTAACGGAACGCTGATGCGCGGCCTGGAACTCAACCCAAATATGCAAAAAGCGGGCGGTATTTTTGTCCGTGAAGACCGAACTGACGCCCATTACCGGTTGTGGAGTATTAATGATCGCCATCCGGGAATGATTCGCGTGAATGAAGGAGGAACACACGTCGACGTAGAAATTTGGCAATTACCGCTGGCCAGTTTTGCCGCTCTGTTAATGAGCGAACCCGCTGGGCTGGCAATTGGCAAAATCAAACTTGCCGATGGTAGCGAAGTGCTGGGCGTACTGGCAGAAAACTGGCTGACCGAAGGCCAACGGGAAATTACAGAACTGGGTAGCTGGCGCAAATACACCGGGCATTTTCATACTGTGTAACGCGCATTTATAAAGGGAACATACTATGCGTAAAAAAGAAGAGAATCTGAATACGGCATCAGGATTGCGTATTGCCATGATTTTGCTGGGTATTGCCGTCACACCTGTACTGTTGTCATCCTCAAGCCTCGGCAATCAACTTTCCAGCAGCAGTTTAATTAGCGTCGTATTGTTAGGCGGCGTCATTCTGACCTTACTTTCAGCCATCACCATTAGCGTGGGAGAAAAAGCCCGCCTGCCAACGTATGGCATTGTGAAATATTCGTTTGGCGAAAAAGGGGCCATCGCCATTAACATTTTGATGGCGATAAGTCTGTTCGGCTGGATTGCCGTTACCGCCAATATGTTTGGTCATTCGGTACATGACTTACTGGCTCAACATGGACTGGAAGTTCCACTGGCACTGTTAGTGGCGGCTGGCTGTGTCATTTTTGTCGCCTCTACGGCATTTGGCTTTACCGTTCTGGGAAAAATTGCCCAAGTTGCCGTGCCGGTTATCGCGCTGGTGCTGTGTTACATCCTCTATGTGGCAACCCATACCGAAGTGGCAGTACCAGCGGCGATTGTGGAGATGAATACAGGTGTCGCCGTTTCCACCGTTGTTGGCACCATTATTGTGCTGGTTGCCACACTGCCTGATTTCGGTAGTTTTGTGCATAACCGCAAACATGCGCTGATTGCCGCAGGCGTGACGTTTCTGGTTGCCTACCCTCTGCTCTACTGGGCGGGTGCAACGCCGAGCGCCATTAGTGGTCAGGGATCTTTACTGGGTGCGATGGCGGTATTCGGTGCGGTTCTGCCTGCGGCGCTGTTGTTGATTTTCGCCTGCGTCACCGGTAACGCGGGCAATATGTTCCAGGGCACGCTGGTGGTTTCCACACTGCTTACCCGCTTTCCCAAATGGCAGATTACCGTGGCGCTGGGTATCCTTTCCGCCATCGTAGGCAGTATGGATATTATGGCGTGGTTTATTCCGTTTCTGCTGTTCCTGGGTATCGCCACGCCACCCGTTGCCGGAATTTATATCGCTGACTTTTTCCTTTATCGCCGTAATGGCTATCAAGAGTCAGTGTTAGCCCAGGAGTCACAGATTAAAGTGCTGACATTCGCAGCATGGATCATAGGCGCAGCGGTTGGCTTTATGACCGTAAAAGGCTTATTCACCCTGACGACGATCCCTTCGGTAGACTCGATTCTGGTGGCATGTATCGCGTATGCGATTCTCAGTCGGGCAAGTCAACACCGCTAATTCCTGGGTATACTCAGGCAATGATTACGGCTGAATCTGGAGAGATTCAGCCACTTTACCACTGACCAGGGAGCCTTATGTTCATCTCAGACGAAACGCTTCGTGTTATTCATCTGGTCGCCAGACACCAGAGCATTACCACCGCAGCCGAGCAGTTAAATAAAGTCCCTTCCGCCATCAGTTACACTATCAAGAAAGCGGAAGAGAGCCTGGGCGTTGAACTGTTCATTCGTAAGGGACGCTATATTGAATTATCGCCAGCGGGAAGTTACTTCATCGAACATAGCAAAACTATTCTTGGCGACCTGGAAGCATTAAAGCGCAACACAGTGCTGATTCACGATGGTATTGAGCGTGAACTGACAATTGCGGTAAACAATATTATTCCTGGTGATTTGCTGGTGGCATTTATTCGAGATTTTGAACGGCAATTCACATCAACAACACTGACGGTAGATCTTGAGGTATACAACGGCTGCTGGGATGCGCTGTACAGTAAGCGTGCTGATCTGGTCTACGGTGCTCCTCATGCAGTACCAAGCAGTGAAGGCATCATTAGCGAACCGGTCGGACAAATGGAATGGGATTTTGTCGTCAGCCCACTCCACCCACTGGCAGCGAAGCGGCATCCATTAGAAAACAGTGAATTGCGTCACTATCCAGCGGTTTGTATCCGCGATACCTCCGTTAACTTCCCCCCGATGCAAGCCTGGTTGTTGGAAGGACAAAAACCCATTTTTGTTCCTGACTTCGCTACGGCAATCGCCTTAATAGAACAAAACGTCGGTATTGGTTATATTCCACATCATCTGGCATTGCCGTTATTGAACAGCGGTAAATTGCTTAAAAAGCCAATGCGCGAACATAAACACGCCACCAAGTTATTTCTTGCCGCTCGTTCCGATGGTATGGGCAAAGCCTGTCAGTGGTGCATAGAATATTTAAGAAACCCACAATTAATGACACAATTTGTATTTAATTGACAATACAATGATAAAAATATAAGTCTTGCTTTAATTAGAGCACCCGTTTAAATTATTTTTGTGCAGTTGACGTAATTCATGAAAATTAACCGGTCTGTTAATCATTACGTTCACTGCACACCTTCATTTTTTTCACACCTATCCACGCCTGAAAACTATGTTATAATCAGCACTTTCTGTCAGAATGAAATTTACTAATTATGAATAACATAACCGTAAAAAGTCTGATTCAAAGCAATTACCCTACACTGCATCAGGCGGAAAAAAAGGTCGCTGACTATATTCTTAGCCACGCACATGAAGTCGTGAACTATAGTGTCACTGAACTATCAGAAAAAAGCCATGCCAGTGAAGCGACTATCGTACGCACCTGTAAGAAATTAGGTTATCAGGGTTATTACCATTTAAAAATTGCATTAGCAAAAGAAGTCATTAATCCTGACAATAGCTATCCTGAAAATACCGACTTCAGCGATATAACATCTTTGGCAACCTTCTTATTAAAAAAACAGGCCGAAGATTTAATACAATCAACGCAATTTTTTAATGCCGAAGTGCTTGAGTCCATTCTCAAACTACTTGCTAATTGCGATACTATTTTCTTTTTTGCTGCTGGAAATTCAAACCCTCTGGCCGTTTATGGTGCTTATAAATTCAGCCAACTCGGATTAAAAACCGTTGTTCACGTCAGCCCGGAAATGCAAATTAATGCGGCATATTCTATGGGGAAACGCGACCTGGCGATTGGTATTTCTAACTCTGGCAGCACCAACTTAATGGTCGATATCTTTAAAGTGGTGAAAGAGCGCGGTGCCAAATCCGTTTGTATCACTAACTATATTAAATCTCCGTTATCAAAACTCTCCACCCATCAACTCAATACCGCGGTCAGCGATAAAATCTTCTTTGAAGCCTTCGACTCCACTCGCGTTCCGGCAATGGGCGTTATTGATATGCTGGTGCTGTTGTTTATGTATAAAAACAAGGCGCATTACGAGAAATACCGCACCCGTGAAGAGTTTCTTGGCTCCCGTTTCAAGGGGTAAAAGGTCATCCTTTCACCCCTTGTGCAGGTTTAGCTGTTCAGTAGCTCACGCGCCTGCGCCAGGACATTTTCCGGCGTAAAACCAAAGTGTTTGAACAACACATTCGCCGGAGCAGACTCACCAAAGCTCGTCATGCCGATCACTTTACCGTTCAGGCCCACGTAGCGTTCCCAGAATCCGGCGATGCTGGCTTCTACCGCCAGACGTTTGCGTACAGCTTTTGGCAATACCGACTCTTTGTACGCCGCATCCTGATTATCGAAACGCTCGGTACACGGCAGGGAAACCACGCGAACTTTACGCCCTTCTTCCGTTAACGCTTTTGCGGCGCTGACCACTAACTCAATCTCTGAACCCGCAGAAATGAGGATCATCTCAGGCTGACCGTCACAATCACTCAGTACATAACCACCACGCGCAATCTCTGCCAACTGTGCAGCGGTGCGCGGCTGTTGCGCCAGAGGTTGGCGCGTTAATACCAACGACGTTGGGCCATCTTTGCGCTCAATCGCCTGTTGCCAGGCCACCGCCACTTCCACCTGATCGCAACCGCGCCAGGTTTCCATATTCGGCGTCAGACGCAGCGACGCCAGTTGCTCAACGGGCTGATGTGTCGGGCCGTCTTCGCCCAGGCCGATGGTATCGTGGGTATAAACAAACACCGAGCGGATCTTCATCAGCGCCGCCATACGCAGTGCATTACGCGCATATTCCATAAACATCAGGAAAGTACCGCCGTAAGGGATAAACCCACCATGCAGCGCAAGACCGTTCATGATGGCCGACATACCAAATTCACGCACGCCATAGGAGATGTAATTCCCCGCCGGATTTTCTCCGGTGAAATCAACCGATTTCTGATGGCGAGTCAGGTTAGAGGGCGACAAGTCCGCCGAGCCGCCCATCAGTTCCGGCAGCATATCTGCGAAGTGATTGAGGCATTTCTGGCTAACCTGACGGGTTGCCAGCGCCGCCGGATGGGATTGCAGATCGTGCACATATTTCTGCATATTCTCGACCCAGCCAGCAGGCAAATCACCCTTCATGCGACGAGTAAACTCCGCCGCCAGTTCCGGCCACTGCTTCGCGTAGTCGGCAAACAGTGCATCCCATTCCTGTTGAACCTGCGCGCCTTTCTCGGTCGCATCCCATGCGGCATAAATTTCACCAGGAATTTCGAAAGGGGCATACGGCCATTGCAGACGTTCACGCACCAGCGCCACTTCATCTGCACCCAGCGCCGAGCCGTGGCAATCGTGGCTGTTGGCTTTATTTGGCGAACCAAAACCGATAATCGTTTTGCAGCACAGCAGACTGGGCTTATCCGTGACGCTTTTCGCTTCACGCACCGCAGCATCTACCGCTTCTGGATCGTGACCATCGATCGAAATACCGTTATCGTCCCAGATAGCAATCAGATTGCCGAGCTTCAGCGTTCCTGCAAGACCACAGGCCTCGTGGGAGATCCCTTCCATCAGGCAGCCATCACCCAAAAATAGCCATGTGTGATGATCAACAATATTAAAGCCCGGTTTGTTAAATTCTGCCGCCAGCGCCTTCTCCGCAATCGCCATCCCCACCGCATTAGCTACGCCCTGCCCCAACGGGCCGGTGGTGGTTTCAACACCCGGCGTATAACCATATTCTGGATGACCCGGCGTGCGGGAGTGGAGCTGACGAAAGTCGCGAATATCATCCATCGACAGGTCGTAGCCTGTAAGATGCAGCAAAGCGTAAATCAACATGGAGCCGTGACCGTTCGACTGAACATAGCGGTCGCGGTTAAACCACTGCGGATTTTTTGGGTTATGACGCAGGTGACGACGCCAGACCACTTCGGCAATATCCGCCATCCCCATCGGCGCGCCCGGATGACCGGAGTTCGCTTTCTGGATCGCATCAACACTTAACATTCGGATGGCATTAGCCAGTAATTGTGAATTCATACTTCAGCTCTCTCTGTCTGGCGGGCTGAAACCAGCCCGCTAATCTCGAATTAGTTAGCACAGGCCACTGTCATTTCTGTCGGGCGCGGTCTGCTCATTACGGTTTTGATTTCGTCGCGCAGGATTTGCGATTTGCCGCCAAATATCACCTGTACACCGCCATCACCCAGTTTCACTAAACCCGCAGCCCCCAACTCCTTCAGCCGTTTTTCATTCACTTTCTTATCGTCTACCAGCGCCAGCCGCAGGCGTGTTGCGCAGGCATCCACATCTTCGATATTGTCGAAACCACCTACTGCTTCGATGATTTGGTATGGACGTTCTTCGCGCGTTAATGTGGTTGCAACGGCAATCTCTTCATCCTCACGTCCCGGTGTTTTCAGATTCAACTTGCGGATCAGTACCCGAAATACGGTGTAGTAAATCGCTGCATAGCCCGCGCCTGCCAGGAACACCAGATACCACGGCGTGCGGTTTGGCATAACGCCATTCAGTACGAAATCAATAAGACCGCCAGCAAAAGGATGACCAATGTGCACATTCAGGATGTTCATCAGCACAAATGAAGTGGCATATAAGAAGATGTGAATGATGTAGAGAACCGGAGCTGCAAACAAAAATGCATATTCCAGCGGCTCCGTAATCCCGGTAACAAATGTGGTCAGCGCACCGGAGAGTAAAAGGCCTTTAATCAGCGCCTTACGTTCCGGTTTTGCTTCCTGATACATCGCCAACGCGGCGGCAGGTAACGCAAACATCATGATTGGGAAACGACCTGTCATAAACAACCCCGCCGTCAACGGAACACCGTCGCGCAATTGGGCAAAGAACACCGGAATATCGCCCGTCACCAGTTGCCCGGATTTGGTCATGTAGTCGCCAAAGTTGTAATAAAACGGCACGTTCCAGATATGATGCAGGCCAAAAGGAATCAGCGAACGTTCGCCAACGGCGTAAATAAAGGCCGCGAAGTTCGCGTTATGCCCACTGGTCACCAGCGTTGAAAGCGACGCCAGACCTTTTTGTACCGGTATCCACAGCCACGGCAATAAATAGCCGACAATAATTGCCGCCACCGCCGTAATAATCGGTACAAAGCGTTTTCCACCGAAGAAACCAAGAAACTGAGGCAATTCAATATTGTGGAAGCGGGTATAGAGCAGATAAACAAAGATGGCGACAATCAAACCGCCAAACACTCCCGTTTGTAACGTCGGTACCCCGAGGATCATCGCATAGTCACCGTTACTGGCTGCAACGGACTCCGCGGTAATGCCAAGTTGCGTTCCCATCGTGGCATTCATGATCATGTAACTGATAATCGCTGAAAGTGATGAAGAACCATCACCTGTCAGGCCAATCACAATACCGACACAAAACAGCAAAGGAAGGTTGGCGAAAATCAGGCCGCCGCAATTCGCCAGCAGCTCAATGTTAAATGAAATCCCGATGGCTAAAATCAAACCCGCCGCCGGAAGAATGGCGATTGGTAACATCAGAGCAGAAGAAAATTTCTGCAACTTCTTGAAGTTAAACAAGGATGTTATTTTTTTGCTCATTTTTATTCTCCTGTAGGGTATCGAGCAAATAACGGCGACGACTATTCCAGATTGGCGTGGCGCTTAAACAGTTCACTTTCCGGCGCACCGCTTTCAGCAGCCATCTTCATCACTAATGCATCGGCAATCACCAGCAAAGCTTGCTCATACAACGACGCCATCGGCTGTGCCGAGCGGAAAACAGAATCTTTTTGATTTTTGGAAGGGGCATTGATTTGCACGATGACGTCGACAAACTCGGTGATAGTGGCGTGTCGATTCGTGGTTAACACCGCCACAGCGCCGCCAAACTGACGTGCTTTTTTCGCCAGTGCCACCAGTTGTGCTGTCTCACCGGAAGCGGAAGAAACGATAAACAGATCGCCAGGCCCAAAGTTCGGCGTAATGGTTTCCGTCAGGAAGTAAACCTCTTTGCCCATATGCATCAGGCGCATGGTGAAGGCTTTCATGGAAAAGCCGGCACGCCCCAGGCCATAGCAGAAAACGCGCTGGCTTTGCTGAATAGCGTCGATCAATTTGGTGCAGTCATCCTCACGGATAGAGTCCTTAACGAAGGTTAATTCATTGATGATCTCAGTGATGTACAGCTTTGCGTCCATTTCACACCTCATGAAATAATTTTTCTCAAACACAAAATCTCATGAAATTTTATTTCATTCCAATGCATCAGTATGAAATGTGAAGCTAGTCACAAGAAAGAGAGTAGATTGTATATAACTATTTGAATTTAAGAATTATTTCTCTTTTTAAGAAAGATAAGCTTGAGGGGAAGGTGAAATCAGCCATAAAATTTTGCGGCTGTAACTGCCCTGTAAAAATCACAAACTGAACTCGTCTCTGGCTATACACCGAACAACTGATAACTCTTCATTGTTATAGATTATATTCATAACAAATATTAATCACTGCAAAATATTCATGTTTATTATTAATGATTACAGATTTTCCTCATGAAAACTGGTCTAAAGTGAAACATTTTATTTCCCATATTTAAATCCATTAACTTGAGGAGTAAATAATTATAAACAAATAGCAATATTGTTTATTTTTAAAACATCAAGCAATAAAGAGAGTTCATCAAAGATGAGTGATGAAATTTACCTGACCATAACCGGAGAACAACAAGGATGTATTTCCTCTCGTTGCGGAACGAGCGCATCAATAGGCAATCGCTGGCAGATTGGCCATGAAGATGAAATCTTCGCGTTCTCGCTATCTAATAGTATTACGAATACAGGCAAAGGGTCACAATTACATGGCCTTAGTTTCTGTAAGTTGATTGACAAAAGCTCCCCGTTACTTATTAACGCTATTAACAATAACGAGCAGTTGTTCATGGAGTTTGACTTCTATCGGATCAATAGATTTGGTCGATAGGAGAAATATTACAACATTCAACTCCGCGGCGCGCTCTTATCAGCAATCAATCACCTGTTTACTGAGAACAATCTGGATACAGAAACCATCACTGTCAGTTATGAATATATACTCTCCAGGCATCTGATTGCTAATACTGAATTTAGTCATTTGGCATTTCCCGATAACTACAACCGTCTGTTTATACCACGGCAAAAAACTAAAGATAATAATGGCCTCAAAACACTCAATAGTAAAGCGGTTGGCAGACTGCTTGCTGCTGGCGGCATATACAATGGGAATATCGAAGGATTCAGGGAAACAGCAAACAAGTTGGGAGGAGATGCACCTGCTGGTTACGATCAAGTTATGGATAACAAAGGGTTACTCATCGCTGGTGCTTCAATAGTTGCTGGAGTTGTTCTGGGAAGAATGAGATTCCCTGATTTGGAATCATTTGAGCATTTCGGAGCCAGAGGAGCAGTATCAGGAAGACCATTTAATCCCGACCTTGCCGGTGGTCCAATAGAAAACCTGACGATAGATGGCGTAACAATCAATAGGGAAGGTATCGCTATTGTTGAAAAGCATATCTCCAGATTTGATCATGATCCAGCTAATGATGTAATGATTTCAAGGCTAAAAAAAATAGCAAATAAAGAATTGCTTCCTGAAAAATACGATCTGAACTACTATACTCATGAATGCCGCGAGTATCAGCGTTATTGTAATTTAGGATGGGAAACAGGTGAACCGAATGGTTTAGATGGATATGAATTATGGAATAATGCACATACTGCAACTCTAGAAGACTTTAAAATTAAAGATACTGACTTATTTCATCCGGATGCAAAAAAATGACGATTACGATAGTTGAATTTAACGTGCTGAAAGTTATGGCTGAGAAAGATATTGACTGGAGCTGGATGGTGCTGGATCGTACTTTAGCTATACGAAATATTCCAGGATTTGGCAACGTAGCGAATATCGTAACAAAGCTGGTTAATCATGGGTTGGTTGATATCGTAAATGGTGAGGGCAACTCTAAACCACGCTACAGAGTTTCTCAATATGGATTGAATCTTATCAAAGAACAACAAGACAACCTCTTCTGATCCAGCCATTACAGGAGCATGATTTACATTGTGATCTTTCAATAAGATACTCATCAATTTTGGTACAGAATATCGTGATCACTAAAAATGAACTTAACGTGCTGAACGTTATGACTGAGAAAGATATAAACTGGAACTGGATGAATCTCGATCGCACACTATCCATAAGGCAAATACCAGGATTCGGTAATGTTGTTAATATTGTTAACAAATTAGCTAACGAAGGTTTGGTTATTATTGAGGATAGCGGGCATAAGTCTATGCCTCACTACCACGTTAGTGAAAAGGGATACAATCTCGTGCAACGTGAGAATAAATAACGTAGCGTTGATTACTGAACGGAATCACTCAAAACTGTGTTTTGCGAAAAAAACGATTCGGTTATTTCTACTCCTGAAGATCTGCTTCAATCTGGCACTCATGCAAAATGGCTTCCAGTACTGGAAGCCATTATCGTACTGCAATTTACAATGACTCGTTAATACTCATCATCCCCGACGCAAATTCTGCGCCGCCTGCACCATGTTCGCCAGTGCCGCGCGGGTTTCTGGCCAGCCGCGCGTTTTCAGGCCACAGTCCGGGTTGACCCACAGACGCTCTGCTGGAATGCGTTTTGCCGCTTTCTTCAGCAAGGCTTCAATCCATTCCACGCTCGGTACGTTTGGCGAGTGAATGTCATAG
Source organism: Escherichia sp. WS1118 (assembly GCF_046487695.1). Classification (NCBI taxonomy): domain Bacteria; kingdom Pseudomonadati; phylum Pseudomonadota; class Gammaproteobacteria; order Enterobacterales; family Enterobacteriaceae; genus Escherichia; species Escherichia sp. WS1118. Next base: position 36,233 of record NZ_JBJQIZ010000014.1, read on the forward strand.
ACGCCAGGACCGATTTCATTTGGATAATCAAACTCTTCAAACGACTCCAGCAACTCCATGTCGGAACGCGAGGTTTCGATGGTGATGACGTCTGCGTCCAGCGCCGCAATCGAATCCATGATGTCGTTGAACTCGCAGTAACACATGTGAGTGTGGATTTGTGTGTCATCTTTCGCCACGGCGGCGTTGATACGGAAAGCCTCCACGCCCCACTGGAGATAGGCATCCCAGTCGCTGCGACGCAGTGGTAAACCTTCGCGCAATGCCGGTTCGTCAATCTGAATGATGCCAATTCCAGCGGCTTCCAGATCGGCCACTTCATCACGCAGTGCCAGCGCAATCTGTTTGGCGATGGTTTCACGGCTGACATCTTCACGCGGGAACGACCAGCAGAGAATAGTCACCGGGCCGGTCAACATCCCTTTCACCGGTTTATCAGTCAGGGATTGCGCATATTTTGCCCACTCCACGGTAATCGGTGCCGGGCGGCTAACGTCACCAATAACAATCGGTGGCTTCACGCAGCGGGAACCGTAGCTCTGTACCCAACCGTTTTGCGTAAAGACAAAGCCATCCAGATGCTCGCCAAAGTATTCCACCATGTCATTACGCTCGGCCTCGCCATGTACCAGCACATCCAGTCCCAAACGTTCCTGCTCAACAATGGCCTGCTTGATATGTTCCGCAATGCCCGTGCGGTAGTTATTGGCGTCGAGATTACCCTTTTTAAAATCCAGACGCAGGGTACGAATCTCCGTGGTTTGCGGGAAGGAACCAATCGTGGTGGTCGGCCACGCGGGCAGTTTAAAACGCGCACGCTGAGCTTCAGCACGCACTTCATAGACATTCGCACGCTGACTGTCCTGGGCGGTGATCGCCGCCAGACGCTTTTCTACTGCCGGATTATGTACACGAGTAGAGTGACGACGCGCCTGAATCGGAGCGCTCCACTCTGCCAGAGCTGCCGTATCACCACTGTTCAACGCATCGCGCAGCAATGCCAGTTCATGACATTTTTGCAGGGCGAAGGCAAACCAGCTTTTCACTTCTGCATCAAGACGCGTTTCCACGCTCAGGTCGATGGGGCTGTGCAGCAACGAGCAGGAAGATGCCACCCACAAATCGCGTTTGCCGACAATGTCCTTAATTTGCGCATATTTCTCGGTAAGATCGGCGCGCCAGACGTTACGACCATTGATAAGACCCGCAGACAGCAGCCAGTCAGAAGGCAGACGCTTGTGCAGTTCAGCAACGTCATCTTTACCATGTACGAGATCGACATGCAGACCCTGAACAGGCAGCGCAGTAATCGTGTCGAGGTTTGGCGTTACGCCTTCAAAATAGGTAGTCAGCAGCAGTTTCACCTGCCCCTGCAGAGCATCGTAAGCGGGTTTGTACGCATCCAGCCACGCCTGCGGCAGTTCCAGAACCAGCGCGGGTTCATCAATCTGTACCCACTCGATGCCGCGTTTTGCCAGTTCTGCCAGCACTTGCTGATAAACCGGCAGAATGTCGTTCAGCAGGCTCAGGCGATCAAACTGTTCACCTTTCACTTTACCCAGCCACAGGTAGGTAACCGGCCCCAGCAGCACGGGCTTGACCTTGTGGCCCAGCGCCAGCGCCTCGTCCACTTCCTCCAGCAGCTGCGTCCAGGTCAGTTTGAACTGTTGGCCTTTAACGAACTCCGGCACCATGTAGTGATAGTTGGTGTTAAACCATTTGGTCATTTCCGCTGCCGCCGCAGGTTCGCCAGTCGGTGCACGTCCACGACCAATACGGAACAGGGTGTCGATATCTACCGAACCATCTTTGTTCTGGTGACGCGCCGGAACGTTACCCAGCAGCAGGCTGGTGGTCAGGACATGATCGTACCAGGCAAAATCACCCACCGGCAGCAGGTCGATACCTGCTTGCTTTTGTTGATCCCAGTGACGAGCACGCAGTTCACGCCCTACCGCCAGCAGTTCTTCACGCGTGGAGTTCCCCGCCCAATAACTCTCTTGCGCTTTTTTCAGCTCGCGACGCAGGCCAACGCGAGGGAAACCGAGGGTGTGATTAAGAATTGTCATTATATGCCCCTTATGGAATTTTTAGTATTTAGCCGTCCAGATGTTTACACATCCATAATTGGCGGTTACTGTATATTCCTCAAGCGCAAATTATTCATGCCGAAGTGAAGGACTTTCATGATCGAAGTAAAACACCTGAAAACGCTACAAGCGTTGCGGAACTGCGGCTCACTCGCAGCCGCTGCGGCGACGTTGCATCAAACGCAATCCGCCCTGTCTCACCAGTTTAGCGATCTGGAACAACGCCTTGGCTTCCGGCTATTTGTGCGTAAGAGCCAGCCGCTACGCTTTACACCGCAGGGAGAAATCCTGTTGCAACTGGCAAACCAGGTACTGCCGCAAATTAGCCAGGCACTGCAAGCCTGCAATGAACCGCAGCAGACGCGTCTGCGCATTGCCATTGAGTGCCATAGCTGTATTCAGTGGCTGACGCCCGCGTTAGAAAATTTCCATAAGAACTGGCCGCAGGTGGAGATGGATTTTAAATCAGGCGTAACGTTTGACCCGCAGCCTGCATTGCAGCAGGGCGAGCTGGATCTGGTGATGACCTCCGATATTCTGCCGCGCAGTGGCCTGCATTATTCGCCGATGTTCGATTATGAAGTGCGTCTGGTGTTGGCACCTGACCATCCACTGGCGGCGAAAACGCGTATTACACCGGAAGATCTCGCCAGCGAAACGTTGTTAATTTATCCGGTGCAGCGTAGCCGACTGGATGTCTGGCGCCATTTTCTTCAGCCAGCAGGCGTTAGCCCGTCGCTGAAAAGCGTCGATAACACCTTGTTGTTGATTCAGATGGTTGCCGCGCGGATGGGTATTGCCGCCCTGCCGCACTGGGTGGTGGAGAGTTTTGAGCGCCAGGGTCTGGTCGTAACCAAAACCCTGGGCGAAGGATTGTGGAGCCGACTGTACGCCGCCGTGCGCGATGGCGAGCAGCGTCAGCCGATTACAGAAGCGTTTATTCGCTCAGCGCGCAATCACGCCTGCGATCATCTGCCGTTTGTGAAGAGCGCGGAGCGACCCACTTACGATGCACCCACAGTGAGGCCAGGATCACCAGCGCGCCTGTAATAAACGTTGGCCAGTGCGGCTGTTGGTGCCAGATAGCCAGGTTAACCAACAGCCCTGCCGGAACGTGCATATTATTCATAATGCCCAGCGTTCCGGCGTCCACCTGCGTCGCGCCGTAGTTCCACATAAAGTAGCCAATCCCGGAAGCCACCACGCCAAGAAACACCAGAATGCCCCATTGCAACGTGGTTTGCGGCATTTTCTGCGCATTTCCCAGCAAGAACCATGCAATCACTGCCACCAGGAACGCGCCAAGATAGAACCACGCAAAGGCGTTATGCTGCGGCATCGGGCGAGTTTCCATCAGACGTTTGTAACCCACCATGCCGATGGCAAAAGTGATATTGGAGAGTTGCACCAGCAATAAGCCAGTCCAGAAATGGTCGGTGACCTGATCATAGCGAATAATCCCGGCACCAATCACCGCCAGCAAGGCGCTAAAAGCATAGCCCCAGCGCAGACGGCGCTTACTCATGATGTCATAAATCAGCGTGATGTAGAGCGGCGTCAGTACGGTGAACAGCAACAGTTCGGAGACCGTCAGGTAGAGATAGGCGCGGAAACTCAGCATATACATCACACCGAGCTGCATCGCGCCCACCAGCATATACAGGCCGACCGTTTTCAGGCTATTGCCACGGGTACGCAGAAACGGCAGAAAAACGAGTGCCGCCAGGCCAACGCGCACCAGCACCGCAAAATAGCTATCGACGTGCCCCGCAAGGTACTCGCCATAAAAGCTAAAGGAGAAGGCCCACAGAATCGTGGTGATGATAAGTAGCGCCACAATGGAAAACTCTTTGATTAACGAGTATCCATTGTAGCGAAGTATCAGGTTGACAGCTGACCAAATAAAGAACAATTACGATAAATAGAGCTTACGCAGATAATGCGGCACTGCGTCTTCGGCGTTAGTACCAATCACTTCCAGCTCTGGATGCAGATCTTTCAGCCGTTGATGCGCGCTGCCCATAATGCAGCCTTTCCCCGCCATCGACAGCATTTCGGCATCGTTCATTCCATCGCCAAAGGCAATACAATCTTGCAGGCTGTAGCCCAGTTTCTTCGCCACCGCTTCCAGCGCATGGCCTTTTGAAACGCCGCCCGCCATCACTTCCAGGCAGGTTAAGGTAGAGAAACTGACATTGACGCGATCGCCCCAGCGAGCGTTAATCGCCTGCTCCAGTGGCAGAAGTTTTTCATGGGAATCGCAGGTGAAGAACACTTTGCTGACGCCTTCCGGCTCCAGCAATCCCGGCTCATACAGCGCATATTTGAACACCGCTTCTTTAAAAAAGCGCATCTCTTCCGGGCGATGGCGATTCATAAACCATTCGTCGTCGCGATAAACGTTAGTAATGATGTCCGGATTGTCGTTGACTACGCCAAACAGGTCACTGGCAATGTCGCGATCCAGGTTATGAGCAAAAATCAGGTTGCCATCGAGGTCGTGAACGCGCGCGCCATTGGAGGTAATCATGTAAGACTTAATCTCCAGATTATCGCGAATTTGCCCCACATCAACGTGGTGACGACCGGTCGCAAACACAAAGTTGATGCCGCGCGCGGTGAGCAGCTTCAGAGTTTCTTTGGCGTAAGGGGATAACGTATGGTCGGGAGAAAGTAACGTGCCATCTAAATCAGACGCAACAACCTGGTACATAAGAAATTTAAACCTCTGTAGAGCGGTTTCCGCTGGGTGAGTTATGCCTGTTGAAAAAATCAACGATAGCGTGGAGCGCGACTGAGCGCATTGCGTCCTTTTCAAAAAGGATCTCATGGTACGCACCTTTAATTACCAACGGCCGTCCTCCTTCGACAGGATGGCCCGCAGCGGTGCGTAGTTCACAAAAACGGTCGTGCATGCGGTTATCCACCACGCGTTCCTCTTCAGCTTGTAAGAGAAGCGTTGGCGTGGCGTCATCACCCGCACCGGCTAACACCTGTTCGCCAGCCAGAATACTTTCGCGTACCCAATGGTAGGTCGGCCCACCGACGCGAATCGTTGGGTCATCAGCATAGAAACGTAAGTTACGTCGATATCGCTGTCTGCTGTGGGTCAGTACGTTGATAGCAAACGGCAACGCGCGCCAGCGCCCGGTGCCTATTGCATAGCCATCACGGAAACGTGGATGCGCTTCGGCCCAATTGAGGATCTGCCGTGCCATAAATGACGGCATACGAATCACGATCCCAAACATTGGCGCAGTTAGCGCAATGGCGTCACATACACCTGGATGGCGTTGCAGAAATAATGTGGAGATCGCACCGCCCATCGAATGTGCCAGTATATAGCGTTTACGCCACGGACCGGGCTGAACCTCCTGTTGCCAGAATGCCGCCAGATCATCAACATAATCATTAAAGCGATTAACATGCCCGAGATGTGGATCGCCTAACAGGCGACCGGAACGTCCCTGCCCGCGATGGTCGATGATTAAAACATCAAACCCCAAATGGAACAGGTCGTAGGCCAGTTCCGCATATTTTACGTAGCTCTCAATACGCCCCGGACAGATGACTACCACCCGGTCATGGTGCTGTGCGCGAAAACGGACAAAGCGAACCGGAATGTCATCCACACCAGTAAACTCTGCTTCATCACGCTGACGCCAGAAATCAGTCAGCGGTCCCATGGTAAAAGCAGCAAACGCGTTTTCTCTTGTTTCCCAGTCTTTTTGCTGCTGAAACATCGGGTAATCTGCCTCTTAAACCACGTAAAATCGTTTTTTTAAGCGTGCCTGACACAACGCTGCGACAGTAGCGTATTGTGGCACAAAAATAGACACACCGGGAGTTCATCATGACCTTAGAATGGTGGTTTGCCTACCTGCTGACATCGATCATTTTAAGCCTGTCGCCAGGCTCTGGCGCAATCAACACCATGACCACCTCGCTCAACCACGGTTATCGCGGCGCGGTGGCGTCTATTGCTGGGCTTCAGACCGGACTGGCGATTCATATTGTGCTGGTTGGCGTGGGGTTGGGGACGCTATTTTCCCGCTCAGTGATTGCGTTTGAAGTGTTGAAGTGGGCAGGCGCAGCTTACTTGATTTGGCTGGGAATACAGCAATGGCGCGCCGCTGGCGCAATTGATCTTAAATCGCTGGCCTCCACTCAATCGCGTCGACATTTGTTCCAGCGCGCAGTTTTTGTCAATCTCACCAATCCCAAAAGTATTGTGTTTCTGGCGGCGCTATTTCCGCAATTCATCATGCCGCAACAGCCGCAGCTGATGCAGTATATCGTGCTCGGCGTCACCACTATTGTGGTCGATATTATTGTGATGATCGGTTACGCCACCCTTGCTCAACGGATTGCTCTATGGATTAAAGGACCAAAGCAGATGAAGGCGCTGAATAAGATTTTCGGCTCGTTATTTATGCTGGTGGGAGCGCTGTTAGCATCGGCGAGGCATGCGTGAAAATAATGTCGGATGCGGCGTAAACGCCTTATCCGACTTACTCTGATGACGCGTCTGGCATTAACGCGAAATAATCAAATGAATGCCAAATCCGGCAAATAACGCCCCGGCAAAACCATCAATCCACTTCGCCAGACGTTGATAACCACGGCGCATTTGCGGCAGGGCAAACAGGCTGGCAACGACGGTAAACCACGCCAGTGTTTCGATAATAATCAACGCGAAAATGCCCCAGCGCTCAGTGGTGCCGACATTATCACCGACAAACAGCGAGAACACCGAACCAAAGTAGATAATCGCTTTAGGGTTCGCGAGATTGGTCAGTAAGCCCTTAAGAAAACTGCGCCCGCTTTTCGCCAGTTCGACTTGTGGCGCAGGGGCAGAAACAACCTCTTTTTTCAGTGCACCACGTAGCATCTGGTAACCCATCCAGCAGAGATACAGGCCACCGCCCACCATAATCAGCGTATGCAGCCAGGCCATTTTTTCGATAATCAAATGTAGGCCAAGCAACGCAATCCCAGCCCAAACCATTACGCCGCAGGTAATGCCCAGCACGCCCATCATCGCTTCTTTACGGGAACGACTAACAGCGGTCTGAGAGACAAAAAAGAAATCGGGACCGGGGCTCATAAGCGCCACAATGTGCACCATGGCGACGGTGAGGAATAACATCAACATACATTAGACTCGCGGGGGAAACGTTTACGGAGTCTTCATCCTGGCACTTTTTTATGCTGCTGACTACTTTTCGTCGTCACCATCGACATGCGCACGAATCAGCGCCATAAACGGTTTGCCAAAGCGTTCCAGCTTGCGCATACCAACGCCGTTAACGCTGAGCATTTCGCTGGCGGTGATCGGCATCTGCTCCGCCATCTCAATCAAGGTTGCGTCGTTAAACACCACGTACGGCGGGACATTGCTTTCATCGGCAATCGATTTACGCAGTTTGCGTAATTTGGCGAACAGTTTGCGATCATAGTTGCCGCCGAACGATTTCTGCATCGCTTTCGGTTTGAGCGCCACGATACGCGGCACGGCAAGTTGCAAAGAGGATTCGCCGCGCAGCACCGGACGCGCAGCCTCTGTCAGTTGTAGGGCAGAATGCTGGGCAATATTTTGCGTCACCAGGCCGAGGTGAATCAGCTGGCGGATCACGCTCACCCAATGTTCATGGCTTTTATCACGGCCCATGCCATAGACTTTCAGTTTGTCATGACCATAGTCGCGGATACGCTGGTTATTAGCACCGCGAATCACTTCCACCACATAACCCATCCCAAACCGCTGATTCACACGACCAATGGTGGAAAGGGCAATCTGCGCATCGGTTGAACCATCGTACTGTTTTGGCGGATCGAGGCAGATATCGCAGTTCCCGCACGGCTCCTGACGCCCTTCGCCAAAATAGTTCAGCAATACCAAACGACGGCAAGTTTGCGCTTCAGCAAACGCGCCCATCGCATTGAGTTTATGACGTTCGATATCCTGCAACTGCCCCTGCGGCTTCTCTTCCAGACAACGGCGCAGCCACGCCATATCAGCCGGATCGTAAAACAGCATCGCTTCCGCGGGCAGGCCATCACGCCCGGCGCGTCCAGTTTCCTGATAATAGGATTCGATATTGCGCGGAATATCAAAATGCACCACGAAGCGAACGTTAGGCTTGTTGATGCCCATGCCGAACGCCACCGTCGCCACCACAATTTGCAGGTCATCGCGCTGGAATTTTTCCTGCACATCAGCGCGAACATTATTTTCCAGCCCGGCATGATAGGCCGCCGCGCTAATTCCCTTGCTTTGCAGGCGCGCAGCGGTGTCTTCTACTTTCGCACGACTATTACAGTAAATAATCCCCGACTTACCGCGTTGTTCCTGTACATAACGCATCAACTGATCGAGCGGTTTGAATTTCTCCATCAGCATGTAGCGAATATTCGGACGGTCAAAACTGCTGATTTGAATCAGCGGATCGTTCAGCCCCAGCAGGCGCACGATATCCTGGCGCGTGGTGTCATCGGCTGTGGCAGTCAGCGCCATAAACGGGAGCGTCGGAAAACGCTGACGCAGCTGACCGAGGGCAGCGTATTCCGGGCGGAAATCGTGCCCCCATTGGGAGATACAGTGCGCTTCATCAACGGCTAATAACACCGGATTCCAGTGCGCCAGATGCTCAAGAAAGTTATCCAGCATCAGGCGTTCCGGCGCGATATAAAGCAGGCGGATTTGCCCGGTGCGGCAGCCTGTCATTACTTCAAGCTGCTGCTCGCGGGTTTGCGTCGAGTTAAGGCACGCCGCCGCCACGCCGTTGGCTTGCAGTTGATCTACCTGATCTTTCATCAACGAAATCAGCGGTGAGACAACCACGGTAAGGCCGTTTAGCAATAAGGCAGGGATTTGATAGCAAAGGGATTTTCCGCCACCAGTGGGCATGACGACCAGGCAATCGCGACCGGAAAGTACGGTGTCGATAATCTCTTCCTGGCCGGGGCGAAACTGTTGGTAGCCAAAGGTTTCTTGTAAAACCTGTTTAGCTCCGGACTCCAGATTCAACACTTCCGCCTGCGCCACATTCACCCCGATTGCCTGAAATAAAAACAGGCGCTATTTTCAGCGCCTGCGCGAGAAACTGCAATGCTTTTAGTCTCTGAGAGGGTAATCCTGGATGCTGGATTCCAGATTTGCCAACCATTCATCAAAACAGGTCGTTTAGCATAACTCCCACACCAACGCGGGTCTGGTTGAAGTTATAGTCGATGAGCGATTCGCCGTAACCGCTGTAAACCTGAGTATAAAGGCGCACATGTTTGGTGATCGGGTAGCTTAAGCCTAACTCCGCGCCGCCGTAACCGGTGTTCCAGTTGTACTGCCCTTTCGCGCTCAGTACCGCATCACCGAGGTGATAGCCGATTTTAAGCTGGTAGTAACCCATATATTTGGTGATGTCCGGGTTATCGTCCGTATTCCCCACCACATACCACGGCTTCACCTCTACCAGCCAGTTACCGTTTTCTGCCATCAGGCGGGTATAAAGGCGGTTCCAGCTGCGGGAAGTCGGGTCTGAACGCCCGTTTGAGTCGTGGTTGTAGCCCATTTCCACATCGCGCAGCGTCCAGCCAGCAAAGTTGTAATCCGTGGCAAAACCGAGGAACAATTGCGGTTCGTAGTTAGTTTCACGAAACGGTGATGACTCATCGCTATTAGAAAGCTGCCACCAGGATTTCTGTGTGTAGGAGGCGCCCAGTACAGAGTTTGGCCCCAAAATCCCACGCCACAGCGGAAACGCCAGGCTCAACTGGAACTTTACTTCATCCTTACGCGCGTTTTCCGCCCAGTCGTAACTGGCAATCGCTTCTTTATTCAGATCGCTGGTTTGGGTGTAGATGATGTAGTTGGTGTCATAAGGATAAAGGGTGAACGGATTGTCATGCTCCTGCAGCATATTGGCGATAATACTGCCACGCACCGCTGGCGCGTCATGCACCTCTTTCACCGTTGCCTCTTGTGCATATACTGCCATAGGCAACATAAACACCGGCAACAACCAGCCCTGCAGAGTCCGCATCGCTCGTGTTCTCCGTAACGAATTATTGATAAGGTGAATATTTTTCTGCGGGCTATTTTACATACTTAACTCCATAGCCGTTAGTTATCCCTTCCTAAAGTAGAAACCAACAACAAAGAAGCATAAAATCAACATTTCATTAACCAATGAAGTGTAAGGATGTTATGTCTGCCGTACTGACCGCTGAACAAGCCCTCAAATTAGTGGGTGAGATGTTTGTTTATCACATGCCATTTAACCGCGCATTGGGGATGGAACTGGAGCGTTACGAAAAAGAGTTCGCACAGCTGGCCTTTAAAAATCAGCCGATGATGGTGGGCAACTGGGCGCAAAGCATTTTACACGGCGGGGTCATTGCGTCGGCGCTGGATGTCGCCGCAGGTCTGGTGTGCGTGGGAAGTACCTTAACCCGCCACGAAACCATCAGTGAAGATGAACTACGCCAGCGGCTATCGCGGATGGGGACCATTGATCTTCGCGTCGATTATCTGCGCCCAGGCAGAGGCGAGCGTTTTACTGCTACCAGTAGCCTGTTACGTGCAGGCAATAAAGTCGCCGTCGCCCGCGTTGAATTACACAATGAAGAACAGCTTTATATTGCCAGTGCCACCGCCACCTATATGGTAGGTTGAAGACATAAAAGCAGGTAAACTGCTGTTACCAATTAAAAATGAGTATTCCCGATGGATGCAAAACAAACGCGGCAGGGCGTATTACTCGCTCTTGCCGCTTATTTTATTTGGGGTATTGCGCCAGCGTACTTCAAACTGATTTACTACGTGCCCGCCGATGAGATCCTGACGCATCGCGTGATCTGGTCGTTTTTCTTTATGGTGGTGCTGATGAGCATTTGCCGCCAGTGGTCCTATTTAAAAACGCTGATTCAGACGCCACAGAAAATTTTTATGCTGGCAGTCTCTGCCGTGCTGATTGGCGGCAACTGGCTACTGTTTATCTGGGCGGTGAACAATCACCATATGCTGGAAGCGAGCCTTGGTTACTTTATTAACCCGCTGGTGAACATTGTGCTGGGGATGATTTTCCTCGGCGAGCGATTCCGCCGGATGCAATGGCTGGCGGTGATTCTGGCGATATGTGGAGTGCTGGTTCAGTTGTGGACTTTTGGTTCACTGCCGATCATCGCGCTGGGGCTGGCGTTTAGTTTTGCTTTCTACGGCCTGGTGCGCAAGAAGATTGCTGTTGAAGCGCAAACCGGCATGTTAATCGAAACTATGTGGTTGCTGCCCGTGGCGGCGATTTACCTGTTTGCTATTGCCGACAGCTCAACCAGTCATATGGGGCAAAACCCGATGTCGCTGAATTTACTGCTGATCGCCGCCGGTATTGTCACCACCGTGCCACTGTTGTGTTTTACTGCAGCGGCGACACGCCTGCGTCTCTCAACGTTAGGCTTTTTCCAGTACATTGGTCCGACGCTGATGTTCCTGCTGGCTGTGACGTTTTATGGTGAAAAACCGGGTGCCGATAAGATGGTAACTTTCGCCTTTATTTGGGTGGCGCTGGCAATTTTTGTGATGGATGCGATTTATACGCAGCGTAGAACGTCCAAATAAAAAATAAATATATTCTGAAAAAATATGCCGACTCTTGCATGAGAGTGGGCATATTGCCATGCTGACAGGAGACTCACATAAGGAAAGGCAGAATTTCCAGACGTCGTTGTATATTTTCATTTGCTTTAATAAATTTCATTTTTGGTAAATTCAGCATTATGTTATTAGCGATGAGCAAGACCAATCATTAACCAAGTTCTCTTCAGAATGTAATAAAAAATGTGAAGTGCATTTCTTTTTTAAAATTTTTTTACCCTATTATTTCTTATCAAATTAACATTGCCCTTAATTATAAGAAAGGAGAATATAAATGAACAACATATTAGGCTCATCAATTAATATGCCCTGTACACTTTTCGAAACTATTACTTTATTCGATGGTTTTTCTGCTGATGATATGCAGTATGGGGATATGGAAGAACAAGATTTTCTCTCTCTCGGCTTAAGCGACATCTCTGCAAAAGTTGATCCTTACCGCCTCATTAAATACCATTTTCCTGGGCCGAATTCTACTTATGGTGCTTTTAGTGTTCCAACTTCTGGAACAAAAATATCACAAAGTGAATGTATTGATATTTTATTTGCAGAAATGAAAGATCTGGCAAAAATGTTTTCCTTTTTTGGACAATACAAAACACTCATCCAGGATCTGATTGATCATTTTAGATATGAAAATGGCAACAGTTTCCATAGCCAGGAATTGAACTTATCTTTTCATGAACGAATAAACAAATATGATTATAATAGCCCAATACGTGTAATCAAAGAATGTATCGAAAATGATATTTCTTCAACACCTACGATAGGATACCGGCCTCTTCTCCTACAAAAGATTAAGACCGAATTACTTTCATCAAGACTAAATAAATTCAATGATTTTAAAGATAATTTTAATGGCCTGGGAATCAGCATTCATGATATCTCAGCTCAAAAAATATCTCTTTTAAATTTTCAAAAATATCCTATGGGCTGGAGCGCTACCATTCATTTCATAGCACAAGACCACTTTGGTTTGGATGTGACTGATATAAAAAACAAGATTTACAACAAGTATAGATTTTTCGCATATGGTTCTTTTTACAACGGCATAAAGACTTTGCTTTCAAACCTTTTTTCACCAATTTTAACACTATCGAAAGAATCGAAAATTATCTATGAAAAGAAAACTCCAGAAAATTATATTATATTTATTTCTTCTATGCTGCATCTATAATTTATGGACATTGCGTCCTGTACAGATTTTGTATACATACTCTGATGCTGGCAATTCAGTCTTTCTGGTCGTTGATCATCTGCCATGGACTGATAGCGATAAAATAAATTGGTATCTGAAGCATCAGGATGAAATTAAAAGTCAAAATCCCCTACCAGAAGGTAGTTGGCATACCTGGTATGTTATTGATATCGGTAATGGCTTCACTGACTATAAAAAATATATCGAAGGGCCGTATGAAGATCTCTACTGTTTCCCGACGATTAAGAGCAATGATAATTGCATCGTAAAAAACTATTTAATGGTTATTAATGAATATCCTTACCGTAATACTCATTTTTTTATTGCTGATAACAATGAGTATCAACTAACCCAGGAAAATAAGATAGAGCGAGTGTTCAACCCGCATGACTTTGAAAAAGACAATTTTCAGCAATAAGCCGGATAAAGAACAATCTTTACCCGGCATTTATATTACAACCAGTTCTTCCGCTTAAAGTACAGATACGGTGCCAGGCCCGCGAGGATCATAAAGATAATCGCGCCTGGGTAGCCGAAGCTCCACTTCAGTTCCGGCATAAACTCAAAGTTCATCCCGTAGCTGGAAGCGACCAGCGTCGGTGGCAGGAACACCACGGATACCACCGAGAAGATTTTGATGATGCGGTTCTGCTCGATATTGATAAAGCCCATCGCCGCCTGCATCAGGAAGTTCACCTTCTGGAACAGGGATTCGTTATGCGGCAGCAGGGATTCGATATCTCGCAGGATTTCACGCGCCTGCTCCAGTTGCCCACCCGGTAAGCGTGCTTTACGTACCAGGAAGTTGAGCGCGCGCTGGGTATCCATCAGACACAGGCGAACTTTCCAGCCGATATCTTCCAGTTCCGCCAGCGTGGAGAGCGCCTCGTCGTACTCATCGCCCTGATGCCCTTCCATAATTACCCGGCTCAACTGCTCCAGGTCGCTGTAGATATTTTCAATTTCATCTGCCAACTGTTCGATTTTGGTTTCGAACAGATCCAGCAGCAGCTCGTAGGCGTTACCGTCTACCATCGACTGGCTACGGGCACGCATACGGTAAAGGCGAAAAGCAGGCAATTCACGCTCACGCAGAGTAAACAGACGACCATCACGGATGGTAAATGCCACAGTGGAGTTACCGGCGTGATCTTCCGCATCTTCAAAGAAGAAGAAGGAGTGAATATGCAGGCCGTCATCGTCTTCAAAGAAACGTGCCGATGCTTCGATGTCTTCCAGTTCCGGGCGGGTTGCCAGGCTCTGGCCAAGTTCAGATTGTACGCGCAGTCGCTCGTCGTCGTCCGGTTCGACAAGATCAATCCATACTGCATTTACAAGGGGTTGTGACTCTTCGACTTCCAGCCGGGTCAGTCGGTTATTTTCCAGTTGAAATGCGCTCAGCATGACCGGGACTCCCAATGCTTAAAATATCGGACAGTTCGGTGGGCACACAGAAACAAATTGGGTTTCAGACCATTAAACAGCCTGACTCAGCGCGACGGGAAAAATTGAGGTCGCTGACAACCGCTAAGGCTATCAGCAAAAAGGGATAGCCTTAGGAGTTGATCCTGGATGACAGGATAATGAGCCAGTATCTACTGGGTGTGTCCAAGGCGAATGTCCTCTTAGAGTGATCGTGCGCGCATGTTACGCCAGCAAAATTTTGCCGTCAACACGCAACAGAACACCACAGAACAATAGTTGAACTTCGCGCTTTTTGGTACTCGTCAAGGTCGCTAACAGGATAAAAAAATCTCACATTCAGGGCCTATAATGGCGCATCGGCTATTCATTGGTAAAGGAATGATCACCTTGAATCTCAAACGGATTTTTCTCACCCTCACCTTACTTCCCTTGTTTGCTGTTGCCGCTGATGATTGCGCACCCTCAGATCCGACGCTGACCGTACAGGCGTATACCGTTAATCCTCAAACAGAGCGGGTGAAAATGTACTGGCAAAAAGCCAATGGCGAAGCGTGGGGAACGTTACATGCTCTGCTGGCGGATATTAATAGTCAGGGTCAGGTGCAGATGGCGATGAACGGCGGCATCTATGATGAAAGCTATGCGCCGCTCGGTTTGTACATCGAAAACGGTCAGCAGAAGGTGGCGTTAAATCTCGCTTCAGGTGAAGGGAATTTCTTTATTCGTCCTGGCGGAGTGTTTTATGTCGCGGGAGATAAAGTCGGCATCGTTCGTCTGGATGCCTTTAAAACCAGTAAAGAGATTCAGTTTGCGGTGCAGTCAGGGCCATTGTTGATGGAAAACGGTGTAATTAATCCGCGTATTCATCCCAACGTCGCCTCACGTAAAATTCGTAACGGTGTTGGGATTAATAAACATGGGAACGCCGTGTTTTTGTTGAGCCAGCAGGCGACAAATTTTTATGATTTTGCCTGTTATGCCAAAGCGAAACTGAACGTTGAGCAGCTGCTTTATCTTGATGGCACAATTTCACATATGTATATGAAAGGCGAGGCAATCCCGTGGCAACGCTATCCTTTTGTCACCATGATTTCCGTCGAGCAGAAAGGTTAAACATTGTACACTCGAGGAGGCCAGACAAACTGGGGCTGGCTACACAGCTGGAAAATCATCAGATAAATGAAGGGAAACAAAAATGAAAAAAACGCTCGCAACATTATTTTTATTAACCTGTCTGGGGTCATCATCCGCTTATGCGGATAACGCTTTGATTTTACAAACGGATTTTAGCCTGAAAGATGGCGCCGTCTCGGCGATGAAAGGGGTCGCTTTCGGCGTTGACCATAATCTTAAAATATTTGATTTAACACACGAAATTCCACCGTATAACATCTGGGAAGGCGCTTACCGCCTGTATCAGACTGCCAATTACTGGCCGCAAGGTTCGGTGTTTGTTAGCGTGGTCGATCCTGGTGTTGGTACAGAGCGTAAATCGGTAGTGCTGAAAACCAAAAATGGTCAGTACTTCGTTTCACCAGATAACGGTACGCTCACGTTGGTGGCGGAATCGCTGGGTATTGAGAGCGTCCGGCAAATCGATGAAAAAACCAACCGTCTGAAAGGTTCCGAAAAGTCATATACCTTCCACGGTCGTGACGTGTATGCCTACACCGGTGCACGTCTGGCTTCCGGGGCGATCACGTTCGAGCAGGTGGGGCCAGAGCTTCCTGCAAAAGTTGTCGAACTTTCTTATCAGAAAGCCAAAGCAACAAAAGGTGAAGTGAAGGGCAATATCCCGATTCTCGATATTCAGTACGGCAACGTCTGGAGCAATATCAGCGACGAGTTGCTGAATCAGGCAGGAATCAAACTCAACGACACGTTGTGTGTGACCATTTCCGAAGGTTCCCAGCAAAAATACGCAGGGAAAATGCCGTATGTCGCAAGCTTCGGCGATGTGCCGGAAGGCCAGCCGATGGTGTATCTGAACAGCTTATTGAATGTTTCCGTGGCGCTGAATATGGATAATTTCGCGCAGAAACATCAGGTTGCGTCTGGTGCTGACTGGAATATTGATGTGAAGAAGTGCGCTAAGTAAGTTACTGATGCCGGATGCGGTGTGGCGCACCGCATCCGGCAACGGAATCGTAAATTATACCGTCTCCAGTCGGGCGTAAGCCGCCACCAGCCATTTAATACCCTGGCCCTGGAACGCCACCTGCAAACGGCTATGCTCACCGCTGCCTTCCATATTGACGATGGTGCCTTCACCAAACTTAGCGTGGCGTACGCGCTGGCCGAGCTTGTAGCCGCTGTCGTTCTCGACCATCGGCGTACCCATCCGTTGATGGCTGACCGGGCGGCTTACCGTGGCGCGCAGGCGCACCTCTTCCACACACTCTTCCGGCAACTCACCGATAAAGCGCGACGGGCGATGGTAAACCTCTTTGCCATATAGACGGCGGGTTTCCGCGTAGGTCAGCGTCAGTTTCTGCATCGCGCGGGTTACGCCAACGTAGGCCAGACGGCGTTCTTCTTCCAGACGCCCGCCTTCATCCAGCGACATCTGGCTTGGGAACATGCCCTCTTCCATACCAACGATAAACACCTGCGGGAATTCCAGACCTTTCGCCGAGTGTAGCGTCATCAACTGCACCGCATCCTGCCAGGTATCCGCCTGCCCCTCGCCCGCTTCCAGCGCCGCATGGGAGAGGAATGCCTGCAGCGGCATTAAATCTTCGTCTTCTTCGTTGTAGCTGAACTGGCGCGTTGCCGTCACCAGTTCCTCTAAGTTTTCGATACGCGTCTGACCTTTTTCGCCCTTCTCCTGCTCGTACATGGTGCGCAGGCCGGAGTCTTTAATTACCCGGTCAGTCTGTACATGCAGCGGCATATCGGCAGTTTCCTGCGCTAAGGCGTCGATCAGCTCCATAAACCGCTGTAAGGCGCTGGCAGCACGTCCGGCGAGGGCTTTTTCCTGCAACAGTTCACGACATGCCTGCCAGAGTGTTAACTGGCGATCGCGCGATGTCTGACGTACCACGTCCAGCGTCCGGTCACCAATACCCCGCGTTGGCGTATTAACCACACGCTCAAAGGCCGCGTCGTCGTTGCGGTTGGCAATCAGGCGCAGATACGAGAGCGCATCTTTGATTTCCTGGCGTTCGAAGAAGCGCATCCCGCCGTAAATACGATACGGCATACTCGCCTGCAATAACGCCTCTTCCAGCACACGCGACTGGGCGTTGCTGCGGTAGAGAATGGCGCACTCGGCAAGCGCCCCGCCGTTGTCCTGCCAGGTTTTGATGCGGTTAACCACAAAACGCGCTTCGTCGAGTTCGTTAAAAGCGCAATAGAGGGAAATAGGCTCACCGTCCGCGCCATCGGTCCACAGTTTTTTACCCAGACGCCCGTTATTGTTTTCAATCAGGGCGTTAGCGGCGCTCAGAATATTGCTGGTAGAGCGGTAGTTCTGCTCCAGACGGATAGTTTCAGCACCGGGGAAATCATTGAGGAAACGCTGAATATTCTCGACCTGCGCTCCGCGCCAGCCGTAGATTGACTGGTCGTCATCGCCAACGATCATCACTTTGCCAGTATCGCCTGCCAGCAGTCGGATCCACGCATACTGAATGTTGTTGGTATCCTGGAATTCGTCCACCAGGATATTGGTAAACCGTTCGCGATAGTGCTGAAGGATATGCGGCTTGTTAAGCCACAACTCGTGAGCACGTAGCAGCAGCTCGGCGAAGTCCACCAGGCCCGCGCGGTCACACGCTTCCTGATACGCCTGATACACCTTCTGCCAGGTCTGCTCCACCGGATTACCGTAGCTCTGAATATGATGCGGACGCAGCCCCTCATCTTTCTGGCTGTTGATGTACCACATTGCCTGGCGCGGCGGCCACTGCTTCTCGTCGAGGTTCATCGCCTTGATTAGGCGTTTGAGCAGGCGTAGCTGGTCCTCGCTGTCGAGGATCTGGAAATCCTGCGGCAGGTTGGCGTCCATATGGTGCGCACGCAGCAGGCGGTGCGCCAGCCCGTGGAAGGTGCCGACCCACATGCCGCCCTGGCTGGTGCCCATCAGTTGCCCGATACGATGACGCATCTCCGCCGCCGCTTTGTTGGTAAACGTCACCGCCATAATCGAATACGGCGAGCAGTTTTCCACGCTCATCAGCCAGGCGATACGATGCACCAGTACGCGCGTCTTACCACTGCCCGCGCCCGCCAGCACCAGAAGGTTGCTGCGTGGCGCGGCCACCGCTTCGCGCTGTTTGTCATTAAGGCTGTCGAGCAGGTAAGAAACGTCCATTGGCACCGCCGCGTAAAAATAGGTTGGGCGGAGAAGCGCAACGCCCTCCGCCAAAAAGCTGGGTATATATACAGATTTGCTGATTATATCAGCGAGGTCAGAGATGCCAACCGGGAAATTTCCAGATGCGGCAGTAAACGGCTGTCCCAGGTTTGCATCAGATCGCCATTTTCCGGTCTGATCCAACAGGCCTGCATTCCACTACGGATCGCGCCCCCCACATCGGTGGTGAGATCGTCCCCGACATGTAAGATCTCGCCGATCGGCACGTTGAGTTTTTCCGCCGCCAGGAAGTACATATCGCTGAACGGTTTTGAGCGCCCGTGCGGGCCAGCGCGCAGCACAAACTCAAAATAATGCCCCAAACCAAACAGTTCCGGCTGGGCGTTACCGTTGGTGATCGCCACCAGCGGCCATTTCTTCGCCAGCTGTTTTAAGGTGTCGTGGGTTTGCTGCGGGACGTCGATCCGGCTGCGCCATTTGGCAAAGTTGATCATTGCTGCATGTGCGCCTACACTGGCTTCTTCGGCACTCAGCCCGGCGTCGAGCATCGCTTGTTCAATCGAACGAAAACGCCAGCGCGTCACGTCGTGATAAATCTCGGGTTCCGCTTCCCGTACCGCCTGGCGCAGGCGTTGCAGATCTTCATTCTGGAAGCTGCGCAGCGCCGGATGATAATTTTGCACAAAGGTAAGCGCCTCTCGCTCGGTGCGCAAAATCACCGGACGGTTATCGTAAAGGGTATCATCCAGGTCAAAGGTGAGCGCCGAGATGCGCCCCAAAGGCCGGTAAAAACGCATTATTTCCCCCGTTTGGCGCGTGGATGCGCCGCATCGTACACCGAGGCAAGGTGTTGAAAATCAAGATGAGTATAGATTTGCGTGGTGGAGAGGTTGGCATGACCCAGCAGCTCCTGTACACCACGAAGATCGCCGCTCGACTCCAGCATATGGGTAGCGAACGAGTGACGTAATTTATGCGGGTGAACGTGATTATTCAGCCCTTGTTTTATGCCCCATTCGGCAAAGCGTTTCTGCACATTACGCGCGGAGATACGTTTGCCCAGTTTCGACAGAAAAAGCGCGTCGTCTTCACTACCAAACAGGTCGCGCAAATCAAGCCAGTGCTCAATCCACGCCACGGCGTTGCGACCAATCGGCAGGCGGCGCTCTTTGCTGCCTTTTCCCATCACCCACACTTCGCCAGACTCCAGGTCGAGGTGTTTGATATCGAGCCCCACCAGCTCGGAAAGACGCAGACCCGCGCCGTACATCACTTCCAGCATTGCCCGATCGCGCACGGCGAGGGGATCGTTGATATCAATATCCAGCAGCCGATTCATATCATCGACGTCGATGTTTTTCGGCAGATGACGCGGCGCTTTCGGTGCCGAAACACCTTTCGCCGGGTTAGCTTTGAGTTCGTTCTGGCTGACCAGCCAGTCAAAAAAGCTACGTAGCGCAGAAAGCCGTAACGCCAGACTTGCAGCTCCCAGCCCTTTACGGCGACTGCGTACAGCAAAATTACGCACCATCGTCACATCACATTGCTGCCAGCTTTGCAGGCCGTTTTCGCTGGCAAAATGGATGATCGCCTCAAGCTGTCGCTGGTAGTTAAGCAGGGTTATCGGGCTAAGCTGGCGCTCCACGCTCAGATAACGTAGGTAGCGTTCTACATCGGTGTGTAAATCGGTCATACGCGTTCAATCCAACGCGCCAGAAGCTCCGGCAACATCAGTGCAATTTCATGAAGTAACTGCGTTCCCTGCCCTTGTTGATAGTGACTGGCATCGCGACTGGTAAACAGCACAACACCCAAATCAGCATCGCTTCCCAGCATCGACATCGCCACCGATCCCACCGCTTTCGCTTCCGGTAGCACCACCAGAAGCTCCGGTCCGTTAAGCGGCCCCAGATAGTGCTGTTCCTGCCCCAGACGCTGAATACGCAGCGGTTCGAAAGACTGACGGCTTAATGCCAGATGAGTGTAGTTCGACGGCGCACCTAAGCGCCAGCGATCTGGAAACAGGCGCAGACTCGCACCTGCCAGGCCGAGATCGCGCGCCCAGCGGTGAAAGCGCATCAGCATATCATCGAGACTGCTGGCGGCGGTGAGACTGCGCTGCAGGTAGAGTAGACGATAAAACAGGCCTTCGTTGGCGATTGCCTGTTCCATCAACAGCGCCATGTTCTCTTCCAGAACATGAATATGATTACGTGCGCGGGCCATGTGCCACTCGACCAACGAAACGGTGCCGCGTACCGGATGCGGCACACGTATCGCTTCTACTGCGCGCGCATTGCGGATAAAAAACTCAGGATTTTTAATCAGATAATCGACAACCGCCCGGTCATCAAGCTCCGTGAGTGTTTCCTGCAGTTCTTCCCCTGGTTGCTTCATAGATGAATAAATCCGTCGTAGACATGTACCGCCGGGCCAGTCATATATAACGGGTGACCCGGACCTTTCCAGGCGATATCAAGACGACCGCCGGGGAGCTCCACGCGTACTTCTTCGGCCAGCAAACCTTGCTGGATCCCTACTGCAACCGCCGCACACGCGCCGCTGCCGCAGGCCTGGGTTTCTCCTGCCCCACGCTCATAAACGCGTAAACGAATATGCTCGCGCTTAACCACTTGCATAAAACCGATATTGGCGCGCTCCGGGAAACGTTCGTGGCTTTCCAGAACAGGACCAAGCGTTTCTACCGCAGCGGTATCGACATCATCGACCTGAATCACGCAATGTGGATTTCCCATCGACACCACGCCGCATAAGATTGTCTGCTCGGCGGCGCGCATAATATAGGTCTTTTCCGCTTTGTTAGCGCGAAACGGCACGGCGGAAGGTTCGAAGTTGGGTTCGCCCATATTTACGCGGACCAGATCATCATCGGTGACGGTCAGAACCATCCGCCCGTTGGCGGTGCTGACGCGGATATCGCGCTTATTGGTCAGCCCTTTCAGGCGCACAAAACGGGCAAAGCAGCGCGCGCCGTTGCCGCACTGCGCCACTTCACTGCCATCAGCATTGAAAATGCGATAGTGAAAATCCAGTTCAGGATCATACGGCGGCTCAACCACCAGCAATTGGTCAAACCCTACCCCCAGGTGCCGATCCGCCAGGCGACGAATCAGCTCCGGTGAAAAAAAGACATTCTGCGTTACCGCGTCGACGACCATAAAATCGTTGCCAAGGCCATGCATTTTCGAGAACTGCATCATTTACTCCAATCACGCGGGTACAGAAACTGACTTTTAGTAATTCACCTGGGATGGACCATCGCCAGTGGCGCGGTCGTTTTTGTCCGGCACCGTGGATTGCGTTTGCGTCTCTACCGGTTTGGTCGGCGGCGGTGCGTTTTTATCTGCAGGCGGGAAATAGAGCGGACCTTTCAGACCGCAGCCCGTCAGGCTGAAGAGAGTAAGTAATACAGTGAGTGCCTTAAACACGTTTTTCATTATGGATTGCCTGTAAAGTTCATCGCTTTCTGCTTTCTATCATCGCAGGAGAAGGCGTAAAAGCAAGCGTTTAGCGACTCTTTATGAAGTCTGAAAAGTGAGGAAATGCTGCGAGTATAACGCTTACACGTGGGGATTTATGTTTTGCTGGTAGTTTCGTGATCGGCACCTCGCGCCAGGATGGCTTTATGCACTATCACAATGTGGTTTGTTTGTTGTCTTGTTCGTTGTTTTTATCGTCGGCATGGGGATGTCGGCTTGATGAGCCGGAACATAATATTTACCAGAAACAGGGAAAAGGCGTGGTGTATTTGCGCCCTTATGAAAAGACCAATCTTTCGCTATATAGAGATATTATTATTCCGGTGACGGATGAATCATGCCGGAACGCAGCAGCAGACGGGCAAACTTTGAAGCCCTGACCCCATGCCGCTATACTGCCGCCATCACTTAAAAACAGGATACAACAATGAACGACAGTGAATTTCATCGCCTGGCTGATCAACTGTGGCTGACCATTGAAGAACATCTGGACGACTGGGATGGCGACAGCGATATCGACTGTGAAATCAACGGCGGTGTACTAACCATTACCTTTGAGAACGGCAGCAAAATCATTATCAACCGCCAGGAACCACTGCACCAGGTGTGGCTAGCAACCAAACAGGGTGGCTACCATTTTGATCTGAAAGGCGACGAGTGGATTTGCGATCGTAGCGGTGAAACCTTCTGGGATTTGCTGGAACAGGCGGCGACGCAGCAGGCGGGTGAAACAGTTAGTTTCCGCTAAGATTGCATGCCGGATAAGCCTCGCTTTCCGGCACGTTCATCACGAAAAATACTGCTGCAACAGCGGCGCGTCATGCTCCTGATTGGCAGGTGGCATGTTACCGATAGATTTGGTGCGAAACGGAATCACCTGTTCACGACCATCAACCTTCACAATCTGATAGAACTGCGGCAGGTTGAAGTTGATGAAGCTTGAGCCGTAGGTGAAACGGTCGTGCGAAGACGAGTAGAAGCGACTGACGTCACGCACCAGTTCCTCTTTGCTGCCTTCGCAGTGGTGATACACCTCAACCCGGTTGCTTTCGTCGAGAATGTAGATATTAAAGCCATTCTCGTCTTGCGTTTCTTCGAAGAAAAACTGGATGATCCCTTCGCTGGCAAAGCCGT
Source organism: Escherichia sp. WS1118 (assembly GCF_046487695.1). Taxonomy (NCBI): domain Bacteria; kingdom Pseudomonadati; phylum Pseudomonadota; class Gammaproteobacteria; order Enterobacterales; family Enterobacteriaceae; genus Escherichia; species Escherichia sp. WS1118. The sequence continues at coordinate 59,550 of NZ_JBJQIZ010000014.1, forward strand.
CCACCACCGCCGGTAATTTGACGTGATTGGTTTCAACCTGCACTGACAGGCCGTGCAGTTTGTTATGCGAAATAGCGCCATAAAACTCGATGGCGTTTTCCAGTTTCTGTACCGAGACATTCAGCCGTTCGAAGAACAAGCCCCAGGTTTGACCGGAGACGCGCAGCGCCTTGAAGCGCCCGGTTTCCTGGCGGGTGCTGGAAAGACGCAGTTCAATACACTCAGAAACCAGTTGCTGCACGCGAGTACGGATTAAGCCGCGCAGATGCTGGCTATAACAGAAGACTTCCACGCTATCTGGCGGCGCGGCGTCCTGATGCATTTTGCCGAGAATAGTTTTCAGGGCTTCGATCATCGATTGCTCGCCGTTGAAGTGCAGCGTACGCACTTCGTTCCACGAGTTGCGATACAGCAGGTCAACGCTACCTACCAGGCAATTTTGATTCTCGCCAAAGCTGAAGACATCCAGCTTACGGAAATCAAAATGCACCACCTGATTGCGGAACGCAGCTGTCGGGTCATATTCCAGGTTAACGATAATCGCCAGATGGCGGATCTCACACGGGCTGTAGAGCGCCTTCGGTGTCGGTGCAGGTAAGCGCAGCGGGAAATGGTGCGACACGTCGGCGACCATCTCCTGCAACTTAGGCAAATCGACAATGCCGTTACCTTTAATATACAAGCGGGTGCGCGAGGTCAGCAGGCCGTTAAACCATGCCCACGCCACTAGTTTATTCAGGTAGCGATTATATTCCAGCGGCTGATGGCTGATGATTGACTCAATATTTGGCGCGCGGTTATACAGATACCAACCTGAACGGTTGGCGCGGCCCGGCGGTACATAAATAAAGGTCAGATTCGGTTCCGAGAGATCGGGTGAAATCTGCGGGTTTACCAGCGTCACTTTACCCGGTAACGCTTCAAACGCGGCGTACAGTTTACGTGTCAGAACACCGATATCCTGCGGGCTGGCGGAAACGCTAAGGTTATTGCGACGCGCAAAGCGGATCAGATTGCGGTAGCTCTGCATCATCGCGTCGAGCAACTCGTTGTGCGCCTCACGCACCTGATCTATCTTCCAGTTAGCGCGGTTATCAAGCATTGCCAGACGAGAATCGTCCCATTCCCACTCTTTCACCAACTGGCTTAACACTTCACGACGCCAGCCTACGCAGGCGCGTTCACGGCTAAGTTTTTCACACACTTTTAAATAGAAGCAGCGGCGAACTAAATCCAGACGGGTGAAATCTTCAATAGCCGTCAGATATTCAGTGACGCGCTCCAGCATCATGCAGTATGGATCGAGGCCAAACGATACAATCTCGCCGTCGTGCAAACGCTGTTTGATATCTTTCGCCAGCAGACGTGGGTTCGGGTATTCCCAGGAGTAGGCTTCCAGCAGCAGTGTTTTCAGCACTGCTTTATACGGAGAGTCGATGCTTTTGTAGAGTTGCCAAAGGCTGGCACCAAAGTATTCTTCAGCAGAAAGCGAGCTTAAGCCACCAAGATCCAGCCATTCATTTGGCGTCAGCACGCCCTGCGCGTAAAGCGTCATCACATAGTCGTCGTAATGCTCTTCTTCGTCGCACGGCACCATATTCCACAGAATACGCTTACCGGCGAGACGCACGGCGGTACGATAAAATTCGTCAAGCAGCAGTATATGCTGGGTGGAGCCACAATCTTCGCCCCCCAGGCTGCCGCTTTCATTATGACGGAAGCGGTTTTCATCAATCAGGAAGAAGCTGACTTCCACACCCAGCGAGGCGGCCCAGCTTTCCAGCAGACTACATTTACGTTGTAGCAACTGGCGCTCTTCGCTATCGAGCCAGGATTGATGACAGACCCAGATATCCAGGTCAGAGGAACAACTTTGCCCTACGGACGAGGTGCTGCCCATGGTGTATACACCAGTAATTGGAAGCTCACCTTTCGGTGGGTCCTGTACTGACATTCCACGATACAGTTCAAGCTCGTTCAGGTAGTGGCGTTGAGTTTCATCAGGCGTGTAAAGGCAAATGCCTTTGGGAACGTTACCATCAAGGTAACCCGGCATTAGCGGATGGTGATAGTGCAACAATGTCGGCAGTAGACTGTAGACCTGTTGGAATGCAGGCCCCATAGCAGCAAGCGCGCGATCCACACGCAATTGATTTATGGCATCCAGTCTCTGTTTCAGAGTCTCAATATAGAGGTACAAGACGTATCGCCTGATTTGCTACCCGTCATGACTGTGATTCCGCCAAAATCAACGGTAACACGCGGCATTCGGGATATTTCGTATGTCAAAGGTAACCGTTACCACTTTTCGCGCCTGGTTTTTTTAGTTTCACGACGAAAAAATGGTCTAAAACGTGATCAATTTAACACCTTGCTGATTGACCGTAAAGAAAGATGCGCTACATACAAGTGTAGCACCGTTTATTCTCTGTAAATTCCTTATTACGAAGGCTCAAAGCGCCTGTCAGGATCCACTGCCAGACCTCATTTTACGGTTTGCGCAGGCGTCTACGTTTCACCACAACACTGACATCGCTCTGGCAAGGATGTTAGGATGGACCACGGATGATAATGACGGTAACAAGCATGTTAGACAATGTTTTAAGAATTGCCACACGCCAAAGCCCACTTGCACTCTGGCAGGCACACTATGTCAAAGACAAGTTGATGGCGAGCCATCCGGGCCTGGTCGTTGAACTGGTACCGATGGTGACGCGCGGCGATGTGATTCTTGATACGCCGCTGGCGAAAGTAGGCGGGAAAGGCTTATTTGTGAAAGAGCTGGAAGTCGCGCTCCTGGAAAATCGCGCCGATATTGCCGTTCATTCAATGAAAGATGTGCCCGTTGAATTCCCGCAAGGTCTGGGGCTGGTCACCATTTGCGAGCGCGAAGATCCCCGCGATGCCTTTGTATCCAACACCTATGACAGTCTGGATGCGTTACCGGCAGGCAGTATCGTCGGGACGTCCAGTTTACGTCGCCAGTGCCAACTGGCTGAACGCCGCCCGGATCTGATTATCCGCTCCCTGCGCGGCAACGTCGGCACTCGCCTGAGCAAACTGGATAACGGCGAATACGATGCCATCATTCTTGCCGTAGCCGGACTAAAACGTTTAGGTCTGGAGTCACGCATTCGCGCCGCGTTGCCACCCGAGATTTCTCTTCCGGCGGTAGGACAAGGTGCGGTGGGCATTGAATGCCGCCTTGATGATACACGCACTCGCGAGCTGCTTGCCGCGCTGAATCACCACGAAACTGCACTGCGCGTTACCGCAGAACGCGCCATGAATACCCGTCTCGAAGGCGGATGTCAGGTACCAATTGGTAGCTACGCCGAGCTTATTGATGGCGAAATCTGGCTGCGTGCGTTGGTTGGCGCGCCGGACGGTTCGCAGATTATTCGCGGTGAACGCCGCGGTGCGCCGCAAGATGCCGAACAAATGGGGATTTCGCTGGCAGAAGAGCTACTGAATAACGGCGCGCGCGAGATCCTCGCTGAAGTCTATAACGGAGACGCCCCGGCATGAGTATCCTGGTCACCCGCCCGTCTCCCGCAGGAGAAGAGTTAGTGAGCCGTCTGCGCACACTGGGGCAGGTGGCCTGGCATTTTCCGCTGATTGAGTTTTCTCCGGGTCGACAATTACCGCAACTTGCTGATCAACTGGCAGCGCTGGGAGAGAGCGATCTGTTGTTTGCCCTCTCGCAACACGCGGTTGCTTTTGCCCAATCACAGCTGCATCAGCAAGATCGTAAATGGCCCCGACTACCTGATTATTTCGCCATTGGACGCACCACCGCGCTGGCACTACATACCGTAAGCGGACAGAAGATTCTCTACCCGCAGGATCGGGAAATCAGCGAAGTCTTGCTACAATTACCTGAATTACAAAATATTGCGGGCAAACGTGCGCTGATATTACGTGGCAATGGCGGTCGTGAGCTAATTGGGGATTCCCTGACGGCGCGCGGTGCTGAGGTCACTTTTTGTGAATGTTATCAACGATGCGCAATCCATTACGATGGTGCAGAAGAAGCGATGCGCTGGCAATCCCGCAAGGTGACGACGGTCGTTGTTACCAGCGGTGAAATGTTGCAGCAACTCTGGTCGCTGATCCCACAATGGTATCGTGAGCACTGGTTACTACGCTGTCGGCTATTAGTCGTCAGTGAGCGTTTGGCGAAACTCGCCCGGGAACTGGGCTGGCAAGACATTAAGGTCGCCGATAACGCTGACAACGATGCGCTTTTACGGGCATTACAATAACTCTCATAACAGGAAGCCATAATGACGGAACAAGAAAAAACCTCCGCCGTGGTTGAAGAGACCAGGGAGGCCGTGGACACCACGTCACAACCTGTCGCAACAGAAAAAAAGAGTAAGAACAATACCGCATTGATTCTCAGCGCGGTGGCCATCGCTATTGCTCTGGCGGCGGGCGTCGGTTTGTATGGCTGGGGTAAACAACAGGCCGTCAATCAGACTGCCACCAGCGATGCCCTGGCTAACCAACTTACGGCACTGCAAAAAGCCCAGGAGAGCCAAAAAGCCGAGCTGGAAGGCATTATCAAGCAACAAGCTGTACAGCTTGAGCAGGCGAATCGTCAGCAAGAAACGCTGGCAAAACAGCTGGATGAAGTCCAACAAAAGGTCGCCACCATTTCCGGCAGCGATGCTAAAACCTGGCTGCTGGCCCAGGCCGATTTTCTGGTGAAACTCGCCGGACGGAAGCTGTGGAGCGATCAGGACGTCACGACCGCTGCAGCGTTGCTGAAAAGTGCAGACGCCAGCCTGGCGGATATGAATGACCCGAGTCTGATTACCGTTCGCCGGGCAATTACCGATGATATCGCCAGCCTTTCTGCGGTATCGCAGGTGGATTATGACGGTATCATCCTTAAGCTTAATCAGCTTTCAAATCAGGTAGATAATCTGCGTCTGGCCGATAATGACAGCGATGGTTCGCCGATGGATTCTGACGGTGAAGAGCTTTCCAGTTCCATCAGCGAATGGCGTATCAATCTGCAAAAAAGCTGGCAGAACTTTATGGACAACTTCATTACGATTCGCCGTCGTGATGACACCGCCGTACCGCTGTTAGCGCCAAATCAGGATATCTATCTGCGCGAAAATATTCGCTCTCGCCTGCTGGTCGCAGCACAAGCTGTACCGCGTCACCAGGAAGAGACTTATCGCCAGGCGCTGGAGAACGTCTCCACCTGGGTACGTGCTTACTACGATACTGATGATGCCACCACCAAAGCGTTCCTCGACGAGGTGGACCAGTTAAGCCAGCAAAATATCTCGATGGATCTTCCGGAAACCCTGCAAAGCCAGGCGATGCTGGAAAAATTGATGCAGACCCGCGTGCGTAACCTGCTGGCACAACCGGCAGCAGGGACAACGGAAGCTAAACCTGCACCTGCACCTGCACCTGCACCTGCACCGCAAGCTGATGCTCCGGCAGCCGCGCCGCAAGGAGAATAACCATGCTAAAAGTGTTATTGCTCTTTGTGTTGCTGATTGCGGGGATCGTGGTTGGCCCGATGATTGCCGGCCATCAGGGTTACGTGCTGATCCAGACCGACAACTACAATATTGAAACTAGCGTCACGGGCCTCGCGATTATTTTGATTCTGGCGATGGTAGTGCTGTTTGCCATTGAGTGGCTACTGCGGCGAATCTTCCGCACAGGCGCGCACACCCGTGGGTGGTTTGTCGGACGTAAGCGTCGCCGTGCACGTAAGCAGACCGAACAGGCGCTGCTGAAACTGGCGGAAGGCGATTATCAGCAAGTTGAAAAGCTGATGGCGAAAAATGCCGATCACGCTGAACAACCGGTGGTGAACTATCTACTGGCAGCCGAAGCCGCGCAACAACGTGGTGATGAAGCACGCGCCAACCAACATCTGGAACGCGCAGCGGAGCTGGCCGGCAATGACACCATTCCGGTAGAAATCACCCGTGTACGTCTGCAACTGGCCCGTAATGAAAACCATGCAGCACGTCACGGCGTGGATAAGCTGCTGGAAGTTACGCCACGCCATCCGGAAGTATTACGTCTGGCGGAACAGGCGTATATCCGCACTGGTGCATGGAGTTCGCTGCTGGATATCATCCCATCAATGGCGAAAGCCCATGTTGGTGATGAAGAACATCGTGCAATGCTGGAACAACAGGCATGGATTGGCCTGATGGATCAGGCGCGTGCCGATAACGGTAGTGAAGGTTTGCGTAACTGGTGGAAAAACCAAAGCCGGAAAACGCGTCATCAGGTGGCCTTGCAGGTGGCAATGGCGGAACATCTTATTGAGTGTGACGATCATGATACTGCCCAGCAAATTATCATCGATGGCCTGAAACGCCAGTATGACGATCGCCTGCTGCTGCCGATCCCGCGTCTGAAAACCAATAACCCGGAACAGCTGGAAAAAGTGCTGCGCCAACAGATCAAAAACGTGGGCGATCGCCCGCTGTTGTGGAGCACACTGGGTCAGTCGCTGATGAAACACGGAGAATGGCAGGAAGCATCGCTCGCCTTCCGCGCAGCGCTGAAACAACGTCCGGACGCCTACGATTACGCATGGCTTGCCGACGCGCTGGACAGACTGCACAAGCCGGAAGAAGCCGCAGCGATGCGTCGCGACGGTTTGATGTTAACGTTGCAGAACAACCCGCCACAGTAGCTCTTTCTCACCCGGAGGCAAGCACCTCCGGGGCCTTTCTGATATATAAAAAAACGCCTGCTCTTATTACGGAGCAGGCGTTAAAACAGGTCTGTATGACAACAAGTGGGTGCTTCACTCAACGTTGTGTCCATGGTGTCTGATGAGGCATAAGCGACATCTGTCAGTGGACGATAAGCACCGTAAACGGCTCTGCGTCATTCCGGAGTTTATGAGGCACTAAGGCGAACATAAGAGATGGAATGAGCATCTACTCGTTTATTATGCCACAGAGAACCGGGAAATAACATCCCTTAACACTTGTTATGAGATAATTCTGTAATCCTCTTTACTTCCTGAGTAATAACTTCCTGAGTGAATATTTCTCCTGCGCACAATTCTACACATATATATAATGAATAATAAAAGTCATTCAATTAATAACATATATATTAATTTCCGTTAAAACTAAAAACAGCATCAATAATCAACGCGATATAACATCACCGCCTTACATATCACCTGCGCCAGAGGTAGGATTGAAAATGCTCTCCTGATTTTTCAATTCATTTTCTGGATAAATAAATAATTTATTTTTATCACTATTATTTATGCAATCATCCTGTCAGGGAGAGGGATCTCAATTATCAATGCTTAATTACGTCATCATTTTGACGACATGAAACCGGAGCATTTTGCATGGAATTTTCGTTTTCACCCAAACTTCTTGTTGTTGCTGTCGCCGCAGCTCTTCCTCTCATAGCCAGCGCAGCAGATACCCCGTCAACCGCCACCGCACGCAAAGGCTTTGCCGGATACGATCACCCAAACCAGTATCTGGTTAAACTGGCGACCACTATTGCCGACAACATGATGCCGGTGATGCAGCATCCTGCACAAGACAAAGAAACCCAGCAGAAACTGGCGGAACTTGAGAAAAAAACCGGTAAGAAACCGAACGTGGTTGTTTTCTTGCTGGATGATGTGGGCTGGATGGACGTTGGCTTTAACGGCGGCGGCGTGGCGGTGGGTAACCCTACACCAGATATCGACGCCGTTGCCAGCCAGGGGCTGATTTTAACTTCGGCGTATTCTCAACCGAGTTCTTCCCCAACCCGCGCCACGATTCTCACCGGACAATACTCCATCCACCACGGCATTCTGATGCCGCCAATGTACGGGCAACCGGGCGGTCTGCAAGGGTTAACCACGCTGCCGCAGTTGCTGCACGATCAGGGCTACATCACCCAGGCTATCGGGAAATGGCATATGGGGGAAAACAAAGAGTCGCAGCCGCAGAACGTTGGCTTTGATGATTTCCGCGGCTTTAACTCGGTGTCCGATATGTATACCGAATGGCGTGATGTTCATGTCAACCCGGAAGTCGCCCTGAGCCCGGCTCGTTCTGAATACATCCAAAAACTGCCGTTCAGCAAAGATGACGTTCATGCCGTGCGCGGCGGTGAACAGGAAGCCATTGCCGACATTACGCCGAAATATATGGAAGACCTGGATCAACGCTGGATGGAATATGGCGTTAAGTTCCTCGACAAGATGGCGAAGAGTGATAAGCCTTTCTTCCTCTATTACGGCACTCGCGGCTGTCACTTCGATAACTACCCGAACGCCAAATATGCGGGTAGCTCTCCGGCGCGCACCTCTTACGGCGACTGCATGGTGGAGATGAACGATATCTTCGCCAATCTGTATAAAGCACTGGAGAAAAACGGTCAGCTTGATAACACGCTGATTGTGTTCACCTCTGATAACGGTCCGGAAGCCGAAGTTCCGCCGCACGGTCGCACGCCGTTCCGCGGTGCGAAAGGTTCTACATGGGAAGGCGGCGTTCGTGTGCCAACCTTCGTTTACTGGAAAGGCATGATCCAACCGCGTAAATCTGACGGCATTGTCGATCTGGCGGATCTCTTCCCTACGGCGCTGGATCTGGCGGGGCATCCTGGGGCGAAAGTAGCGAATTTAGTACCGAAAACCACCTTTATCGATGGTGTGGACCAGACATCTTTCTTCCTGGGAACAAATGGTCAGTCTAACCGTAAGGCCGAGCATTACTTCCTCAATGGTAAACTTTCTGCTGTGCGTATGGATGAGTTCAAGTATCACGTCCTGATTCAGCAACCTTACGCTTATACCCAGAGCGGATATCAGGGTGGATTCACCGGCACAGTAATGCAAACGGCGGGATCGTCGGTGTTTAACCTGTACACCGATCCGCAGGAAAGCGACTCTATCGGCGTGCGCCATATCCCAATGGGTGTACCGCTACAGACCGAAATGCATGCGTATATGGAGATCCTGAAAAAATATCCACCACGCGCGCAGATTAAATCTGATTAAGCCGGCGCTATCGCTGAGATCTACCTTTGCCGGATGCGATGCTGACGCATCCGACAATCAACCGCAGGCGGCCACAAAATGGCTGCTTTTTTACTTATTCACCACCAGCAAATGCGCCTGCATAATGTCGCTGGCCGGACGACCGTGCGCCAGTAAATCAACCATTGCTTTAAGATATGGCGGTAGATGGCGGAAATAACGCTGATACCCGGCACACAAATAATTCAGCCCGGGTTTGCCGCTGGCATCGAGCATAAAGCGGTGTTTCGGGCAGCCTCCCCAGCACGCTTTTAACACGTTGCAACTGCGACACTGTGCCGGTAACTGCTTGAATTTATCTTCACCAAATGCCTGCTGTTGCGGGGAATCAATCATTTCTGCAATCGTCTGCTGAAGCATATTCCCTAGTCGATACTGCGGATAAACATAGTGATCGCAGGCATAAACGTCACCGTTGTGCTCAACAATCACCGAGCGCCCACAGGTTGGCTGATGATGGCAAACCGCGCCCGGTGCGCCGACAAAATTGGCGAACGCCCATTCGATATTCATTACGAAAACCTTGCCGACGTCGCGCTTAATCCAGTGGTCGAAAATCGCCACCAGAAACTCACCGAACTCTTGCGGGCACACCGACCATTCCGTCAGTTCGCCCTGAATATCGCCGGGAGCATGTAGCTTAAGTCCAGCATGAGCAGCCGTTTCATCAGCCAGGCGCTCGACCACCGGAATAAACTGGATGAACTCAACACCTGCATCACACAGAAAATCATAGAATTGCAAAGGTTGTAACGCACTGGTGCGATTGACGCAGACCAGCACGTTATAGTCGACATGATGTTTTTGCAGGAGCGTCAGAGCACGCATCACCAGCTTATGCGTTGGTCTGCCACCTTTGGTCACGCGATATTGATTGTGGATCTCAGCCGGACCATCCAGCGATAACCCTACAAGAAAATGATTTTCTGCCAGAAATGCACACCATTCGTCATCGAGCAGCACGCCGTTAGTCTGGAAGCTATTACTTATCTTCCTGCCAGCACCATATTTCGCCTGTAGCGCCACGGCACGGCGGTAAAAATCCAGCCCGAGTAACGTTGGTTCGCCGCCCTGCCAGGTAAAAGCCACTTCGTTTTGGGTTTCGCTGGCAGCGATATAGTGACGGACATACGCTTCCAGCGTGTCATCGTCCATATGCGTGACTGGCTTTTCGTGGTAAAGGGATTGTTTTTCGAGATAAAAACAGTAGTCACAGTTCAGATTACAATCAGAACCGCTCGGTTTCGCCATCACATGAAAAGCACGCGTTGGAACCTGTTGCTGCATGGTCGCTCCTTGCCTGAAGTCATCCTTCAATAAGTTAAGGGCGAAATCATACCGTGGCGCAATACGTTATTACGGGCGTTTATTGCGAAGGGAAAGTGACGAAATGCACAGAAAACAAAAAACCCCGCCGAAGCGGGGTTCAAAATTGGTCGGCGAGAGAGGATTCGAACCTCCGACCCACTGGTCCCAAACCAGTTGCGCTACCAAGCTGCGCTACTCGCCGAAATACTGCTTTTTGAATTTTTAGTTCAATTCTTTAAAGTCGTGGTGCGAGGGGGGGGACTTGAACCCCCACGTCCGTAAGGACACTAACACCTGAAGCTAGCGCGTCTACCAATTCCGCCACCTTCGCATTGTCACAACTTCTAATAATGGGGTGGCTAATGGGATTCGAACCCACGACAACTGGAATCACAATCCAGGGCTCTACCAACTGAGCTATAGCCACCACTACAAATCTTGTTACGCGGTATTACTACCACCGCAGCTCAAGCGCCGGGACTAAATGGCGCGCCCGACAGGATTCGAACCTGAGACCTCTGCCTCCGGAGGGCAGCGCTCTATCCAGCTGAGCTACGGGCGCTTAGCGCCGTTGCGGGGGTGGATAATACGGACTTCCCACCCCTCTGTCTAGTCCCTTTTTAAATAAATTGCGCGTTTGGTTACGGTTTGTGCGTTTTGCTGCTTATTCCTCCAGTTTATGCGCTTTACCGTGGCGATTAAGCCCAAAAACTTTATAAATCGCCGTCACCACCAGCATAAAGATGATGCCGACAAACAGCGACATACGCGTATCTTCATTAAAGTACATGCCGATCAAAACGCAAATCAGGAATGCCATTGTTACGTAGTTGGCCCAAGGGAACAGGATTGAGCGGAACGGATGGCTGGCAATTGCTGCTTTATGCGCACGACGAAAACGCAGCTGGCTTATCAATATCACAAACCATGGCACCATCCCCGGAAGCACGCTGGCACTGTAGACGTAAACAAACACACGCTGCGGATTGGGAATGATGTAGTTCAGGCATGAGCCAATTAGCAGAATAGCAATAGATACTGCCACACCCGCAACCGGTACGCCGTGACGGGAAACTTTCGCCATTGCCGCCGGTAACTGACGGTTTTTCGCCAGTGCATAGAGCATACGTCCGCAACTGTACATGCCGCTGTTACAGCCAGAGAGCGCAGCCGTCAGCACCACAAAGTTGATAATGCCCGCCGCTGCGGTAATGCCGATTTTGGCGAAAGTCAGTACGAACGGGCTACCGTTGCTGCCTATTTCATTCCACGGGAAGATAGTAACGATAACGAAAATCGCGCCAACGTAGAAAATCAGGATTCGCCACAGCACCTTGCCTACGGCACTGCGCAGCGTCACCTGCGGATTCTTCGCTTCACCGGCAGTAATGCCAATCAGCTCCACGCCCTGGTAGGACGCCACCACAATACACAATGCGGTCAGGAACCCTTTCCAGCCACCAGCAAAGAAACCGCCATGCTCTGTGAGATTGCTAAAACCAATCGACTGCCCGCCATTGCCAAAGCCAAAGAAAATCACACCCAGGCCAATGACAATCATCACGATAATCGTGGTGACTTTGATCATCGCGAACCAGAACTCGATTTCGCCGTACAACCTCACCGCAGCCAGATTCGCCAACGCCACCAGCGCCACCGCGATCAATGCGGGTATCCACTGCGCCATCTCCGGGAACCAGAACTGGACATAAACGCCAATGGCGGTGATTTCTGAGATCCCCACCGCCATCCACATAAACCAGTAAGACCAGGCGGTGAGATAACCAAAGAACGGGCTCATATAACGATGCGCGTAAACGGCGAACGAACCGGTAACCGGTTCGAGGAACAACATTTCGCCCATTGAACGCATGATGAAAAAGACGAACAGCCCGGCGATGATATAGGCCAACAATACGGATGGCCCGGCCCATTTCAGGGTACTGGCGGCCCCCATAAACAGGCCGACGCCAATGGTGCCCCCCAGGGCGATGAGTTCGATATGTCGAGCTTCCAGCCCACGCTGTAGCTCTGGTTTGTTATCTGCCATAAATCCTCGTGTTGTGTTTGCATGCTTTCCGGTGTTACCGGTTATCGTTATGGGTACATCGAGTGTTGCGAATGTTTTCGTAATTCAGGAGAAATGGCAAATAAAGCATTAAAAATTTGAATGCTTTGTGTAATAAAAAAGCAGACAGGCGACGAAGTGACCACTCCGTCGCTTTACAAAGAGAGGAAAATCAGAGGTTGCCGGTGTAATGCCAGCGTAAATAACGCAGCAAACGAAGCTGACGCTTAATGCGGCTCGGCTGCGAAAGCAGGCGGTAGAGCCACTCCAGCCCCAGCGTTTGCCAGATTTTCGGTGCGCGTTTTACGTGACCGGTGAAAACATCGTAGGTCCCGCCAACGCCCATATACAGCGCATCTGGATGCACCAGACGGCAGTCGCGCATGAAGATCTCCTGCTTTGGCGATCCCATCGCAACGGTGACGATTTGCGCTCCGCTGGCATGAATGCGTTCAAACAGCGCCTGACGCTGCTCGGGTTTAAAATAACCATCCTGACTGCCAACGATATTCACATTCCACTGGTTGCGCAGTTTAGCTTCAGTTTGCGCCAGCACTTCAGGTTTACCGCCCACAAGAAATACCGGTGTCCCTTCTTTGCCTGCGCGCGCCATCAGCTCTTCCCAGAGATCGGCACCGGCAACGCGGGAAACCTGCGCCTGCGGGTACTTTTTACGTACTGAACGTACAACGCTGATGCCATCCGCATATTTAAATTCGGCAGCGTTAATTAGCTCCCTGACCTCAGCATTATCTTCAATGGTCAGCATTTTTTCGGCATTAATGGCAACCAGCGTTCCCTGCTTAAGCTGCCCGTCAGCGAACAGATAATCGAGGGCGTGCTGCATATCACGCCAACCGATCAACTGTAAGCCACGCAGCGTATAGGTCGGTGCCGTGGTGTTGTTATTCATTGTTATCCTTCAACCTGCGTCCGGAGCGATGATTTTGTACGTTTATGAATGAGTCCGGCGCTTTCAAAAAGCCAGTACAACAGTTTTGCGATCATCAGACATGCGCCGAAGACCACGATAAAAAAGACCACGCGTGAGACAAACGAATCCAGCCCTTCACGCGCCAGCACGATCATATTGAAGATCGCCCCGAAGCAGAAACTGTGCAATATCGCAGCCTTATAGCGATTAGTCTCGCGGTTGCCCAGCTCATACAGCCAGTCGAACCATTTGATAATCAGTCCAACCACAATCGCCCCGAGCGGGATGAACAACGCGCCGCCCATCACCACCAGTGAGCCTATAAGCGTAGGCGAGATCGCCAGTCCGGAGTGGTTATTCAGCACTTCCCAGGTAAAGTAGTTGGCGGAGTTCAGCACCATACTCGGGCGACCCGGCCACAGCCAGGAAGGGATAAAGACATAGAAATCGCGGACAATGGGAGCCAGGCCCTGGAAGTCGATGTTGTCGTAGTTCTGCAACAGCAACGCCAGATTCTCCCACGGCGAGAAGGTGTCGCGAGTGAGATAGAGAAACGTATAGAACGCTTCATCGCCGCTCACATTCATTCCATAGCGTTTTAGCGCCAGCCAGAACATGCCCACAATCCCCAGCACGCCCGCCGCCGCCAGCATCCACAACGAAATCCAGCCGCGAATAATGCCAATAAAGAGGAAGATAGCGAATGCGATAATGATATTGGCGCGAGTGCCGCCGACAATCATGTAAGTCAACAAGCCAAAGGCAACCGTGCTGACGAGGAAAAACAGCCACGCTTTGCTGTCCTGGCGCAGAAAGTAGACCACCAGCATCGCCGGGATGAAAAAGTAAAAGAAGCGTTTTAACGCCACGCCGGAGACTTCACTGGAGAAGATCTGACTGTAGGAGTTAAGCCGGAACAGCAAAAAGCCGTTGTGCATGAAGAAGATGCCGACGCTTACCAGCGCGATGCCCATCAGGATCACCCACGTGAGATTGGTTTCCACGCGGTTCATGGTAAACAGCGGACGGCGCGGTACATCAGCAACGCGTTTGCGTAGGCGGGTTTTGTAGGTGACGTAGTAAACCGCGTAGAAGCAGCCCGCAGAAAGCAACGCCTGCAACAAGATTTCTGGCGGCGCGACACCAACATCAAAGCGAAAAACCAGCACGCTGGTCAGCGGGAAGCCGAAGAAAAAGGTGAGCAAAAACAGCAATGAAAAGAAGACATTGAAGTTAAAGCGCACACGGCGAAACTCAAACCAGGTCAGCGTGGCAATAAACAGCGTGCAGAGCAGCCAGACAACAAACAGGCCACTGAATTGCAGCAGACTCATGCGACCTCCCCGGCGGCAATCGCCAACGCCCGCTGCCAGCCTTGTAGATAGTTAGGGCTAAAGAAGGCAATGGTGTTTTTATCCACCGACGCCAACTGGCGCTGCGCTTCACGCACAATATCCTCGTTGAGATCGTCGGTAGTAAACAGCACTGGCAAATGCTGTTCCGTCATATCCTGCCAGAACGGATTTTCCCGGTTAAGCACACAAGGAATGCCCGCCTGAATCAGTAAGCACAGCGTACCAATGCCCTGCTGGCGGGCAAAAATAAAGTAACCAAGATCGCACTGACGAAGTAGCGTCAGATAGGCGTCAAATTCCAGTTTTTCGCTCAGAACTTGCAGATTTTCTTCGCTGAATAACTCCAGCCCCGCCTGACGAACTTCCTCAATGTACGCTTCGTTATTGGGCGGATATCCCATCGGCACCACCACTTTTACCGTATCGCCAAATTGCTGATGAACGGCACGTAAGGCGGCGACATGCTCATTGCTGCGGTCGCCGGAGTTCCCCACCAGAATGGTCATTTTCCCTTCACGTTGCCGATCGTTCGCCATCGTATTAAGAGAAGGGTCCATCCGCGTCGGGAAGTACAGCAGTTCTCCCCGCACCTTTGGATGCGTTTTGGCAAAAAAGCTCAAATCACCGCGGGTGGCAAATACACAGCCGACTCTCTTTTGCGCCAGGCGGCGTAGCGGGTAAAAAAGCTTATATCTCAAGCCACTGGAAAGCTCATACAGGTCTGCTCCCCAGATATGCCAGAAAAACTGGCTGGGCTTAATGCCACCACTCAGCAGAGCCAGCCACAGTTTGGGATTGAACTGACCGTGGAAAAAAAATCGCTGCTGACGGTTAGCTTTTGCTTTCGCGATGACCGCTTCCGCCAGCGATTTTTTCCCAGGGAAAAATTGCACAGAAAGCGCCGGACAGCTATCACTTAAGCCGTCGTCCTTGCCAACAACCATAAACTCGCGCGCGTGCTCGCTCGTCGCGGCCAGCGCGTCGTTGAAAAACCGCAGAACGGTTCGGTTATGGTGAGGGATATCCGATCCCAGTACGTGAATCAGTACAGTCATGCCCGCCTACGCCAGAGTAAAAACACGCCACAACAAAGAGAAAAATAGACGATATAGGTTGCCATATAGGCCTGTGCTGCGCCCAGTGCGCCATGCGCAGGGATTAGCCAGTTGGCAAATACCATCAATAAAGTGAACTGGCTGATTTCCGCCAGAATATAAAACCGCAGTGACGCTTTGGCGATCACCAGATAACCAAAGACATAAGCGCCCACTTTTAACACATCACCCACCAACTGCCAGGCAAAGAGATCGCGCATAGCGGTAAATTTATTCGACAACAGCAGCCAGATAGCAAAATCACGCAGCAACCAGACGGTAAAACTCGCCGCCGCCACTGCCGGTAAGACAAATTTCAGCGATTTAACCACTTCCCGGGTGATATCGCGCTTTTCCGTTAACCGCGACAACGTGGGCAGCAAATATACGCTGAACGATGCCGTAATAAATTGCAGGTAGGCATCGGAAATACTGCTCACCCCTTGCCAGATCCCCACTTCATCCCAGCTATACTGCGCCGCCAGCAGTTTACGCATCATGATGTAAGCAACAGGCAAGGTCACCGACGTAATCAACGCCATGAGCGTAAATTTGCTCAACTGCCCTGCCAGACCGTTATCCCAGCTGGGTTTCAGATAGCTTAACGGGATGACACCACGTTTGATCAACATGATAACAGCAGGAATTACCACCAGCGCGGGAATCAGCGCCAGACCCAGCAACGCCCCTTCATAACCGCCCAAACGATAACTGACGTAGTACGCGAGAACGCCAATCAAGCTACCGACAATCAGAGATAACGCATTACCTGCGGCATCGCGAAAGCCTTTCATCAACGCCAGTAACAGGTTGCCCCAGGCAATCCCCATTTGCACCAGCGCCACTAAACGCACCAGCCCCTGATAGTCGGTATTACCAAACAACCCCTGGCTGATTGGCGCAGCTGCCAGCACAAAAACCAGCGCCATTAGCGTAGAGAAGCCAAGTACCATCGCTGATGAAGTGCCGACCACGCGGCGCAGCTGTTGGGGATTATCATGATACTGGGCAACGTATTTGGTTACGCCGTTAAAGATGCCTGCCCCGGCAAGCACGCCGAGCACGGTAATCAACTGGCGGAAATTTGCCGCCAGCCCAAGCCCCGCCGGACCAAATGACACTGCCAGCAACTTACCGACCAGTAACCCGGCACCAATCTTGACCAGTGTACTGGCCGCCGTCCACAAGGACGCTTTTGCCAACGACATATCAGGAGAAGTAGTTCAACAAGGTCGCAATTACCGTACGCTGATTGACGGGCGACAGGTTGTAGAACAACGGCAGGCGCAGCAGGCGCTCGCTCTCTTTGGTGGTGTAGCGATCTTCACCGTGGAACTCACCAAAGCGTTCCCCCGCAGGGCAACCGTGCAGCGGAATGTAATGGAACACCGCCATGATTTCCGCTTCTTTCAGAAAGTTAATCAATGCGCTCCGGTCATCAATATCCCGCAGTTTAATGTAGAACATATGCGCGTTCTGCACGCAGCCATCGGGAATCGACGGCAGCTCGATACGCCCATTTTTTGCCAGAGGCGCCAGCGCATCGTAGTAGTTTTGCCACAGCGCCAGACGTTGCTGGTTGATACGATCCGCAGCTTCCAGTTGCGCCCACAGGTACGCAGCTTGCAGATCGGACATCAAATAGCTGGAGCCAATATCGCGCCAGGTATATTTATCGACCTGACCACGGAAGAACTGGCTGCGGTTTGTGCCTTTTTCACGGATGATCTCGGCTCGTTCGATCAACGCTTTATCGTTAATCAGCGTCGCGCCGCCTTCACCACCCGCCGTGTAGTTTTTGGTTTCATGGAAGCTAAAGCAGCCAATATGACCAATGGTTCCCAGCGCACGCCCTTTGTAAGTGGACATCACGCCCTGAGCGGCATCTTCCACCACAAACAGATTATGCTTCTTCGCCAACGCCATAATGGTGTCCATTTCGCAGGCCACACCCGCGTAATGGACCGGCACGATAACGCGCGTTTTGTCGGTGATCGCCGCTTCAATCAGCGTTTCGTCGATGTTCATGGTGTCCGGGCGAACATCCACAAAGACGATTTTCGCGCCACGCAGCACAAAGGCATTGGCGGTGGAGACAAAGGTATAGCTCGGCATGATCACTTCATCGCCAGGCTGGATATCGAGCAGCAGCGCCGCCATCTCCAGCGAAGCGGTACAGGATGGCGTCAGTAACACTTTGGCGCTGCCAAAACGTTGCTCCAGCCACTGCTGGCAGCGACGGGTAAAACCACCATCGCCGCACAGTTTGCCGCTACCCATTGCCGACTGCATATAGTCGAGTTCGGTTCCCACCACCGGCGGTGCGTTAAATGGAATCATGTGATCACCTGTATAACCAGTACGCGGTGCTTTCTACATTCGCACCACTTTGTATGTATCGTTTAAGCGCGGCGGTGTTGCCCATCTGGGTCGCCACCCGCAAAGTTGTTTTACCGCGAGCATACGCCCAGTTTAGCGCCGTTTGCATTAGCTCAGCACCTGCACCGCGTCCAGCCAGCAGGCCAATTCGCGCATCTGTCGCATTGAGTTCCCGTAAAGAGACATAACCGCGAATATCGCCGGACGCCGCACGTAAAATCAGACATTGATGATCAAAGGTGCCGCGCACGGCATTTTCAATCCACTGTGCATAAAAGCGACCGCTGGCGTCAGGCGCATACCACGGCGCACGAAAACGGCTTTGCGCAAATGCGGCGCTGGCTAACTGACGTAATGCGGGAATATCGGTCTCTTGTGCCACTACTGCACCGCTATCACTGACATTGTTCACGGGTAGTGCCAAATCAACTTCACCTTCTACCAGGGAGAATCCCAGCTGTTGCAGAGCATCCAGTTCACCCGTATTTGATGCCGCAATTTTGGCCTGCACCCGTGACCACGGCGCTAACGCGTCTGGCGTCAGGAGCGGTGCTTCAGACGTAATGCGCACGATGGCGCTGTTAACACCAAAGAAGGCGTTTTCCCAGGTTAGTGGCTCAATACTGGCGCGGACGGGCACGAAGTAACTCCAGCAGATATTGGCCGTAGCCAGTTTTCGCTAATGAACTGGCAGCACGCTTCACACCCTCGTCATCGAGCCAGCCGTTACGCCAGGCAATCTCTTCCAGGCAGGCAATCTTAAAGCCCTGGCGTTTTTCTACTGTCTGCACAAAAGTGCTGGCCTCAATCAGGCTGTCGTGAGTGCCGGTATCCAGCCAGGCAAATCCGCGCCCGAGCAGTTCAACGGTCAGGTTGCCCGCCTCGAGGTACATCTGGTTGATGGAGGTAATCTCCAGTTCACCACGCTCCGACGGCTTCACCTGCTTTGCGTACTCCACGACTTTACTGTCGTAGAAATAAAGCCCGGTCACCGCCCAGTTTGATTTCGGCTGTTTTGGTTTTTCTTCCAGCGAGATAGCGCGGAAATTGTCGTCAAACTCCACCACGCCAAAGCGTTCCGGGTCCATCACCTGATAGCCAAATACCGTCGCCCCTTCCGTGCGCGCCGCAACATGACGCAGCTTCGGACTGAAGCCCTGTCCGAAGAAGATGTTATCGCCCAGCACCAGACAAGAAGGTTCACCGTTGAGGAAGGTTTCACCGATGATAAAGGCCTGCGCCAGACCGTCCGGACTGGGCTGTTCGGCGTATTCCAGCTGGATACCGAACTCACTGCCGTCACCCAGCAGGCGCTGGAAATAACCTTTATCTTCCGGCGTAGTAATGATGAGAATTTCGCGGATACCGGCTAGCATCAGCACCGACAGCGGATAGTAAATCATTGGCTTATCGTAAATCGGCAACAGTTGCTTCGATACGCCGCGCGTAATCGGATGCAATCGGGTGCCGGAACCGCCCGCCAGGATAATACCTTTCATGTTTGCCTCCGCTGAAAATTAGCCTTTCAGACCTAAACGCTCGCCCTGATAGCTGCCGTCCTGCACCTGCTTCCACCAGCTTTCATTAGCCAGATACCACTGCACCGTTTTACGCATTCCACTTTCAAAGGTTTCCTGCGGCAGCCAGCCAAGTTCACGGGCAATTTTCGAAGCATCAATGGCATAACGCAGATCATGCCCCGGACGGTCAGCGACAAAGGTGATCAGGTCACGATAGTGCGCCACGCCGTGCGGCTTATTCGGAGCCAGTTCTTCCAGCAGCTCGCAAATGGTTTCCACAACATCGAGATTCTTACGCTCGTTGTGACCACCAATATTATAGGTTTCACCGACTTTCCCGGTGGTCGCCACGCAATACAGCGCGCGGGCGTGATCTTCAACATACAGCCAGTCACGGATTTGCTGCCCGTTGCCATATACCGGCAGCGGTTTACCCGCCAGCGCGTTGAGGATCATCAGCGGGATCAGTTTTTCCGGAAAGTGGTAAGGACCGTAGTTATTCGAGCAGTTGGTGATAAGCGTCGGCAGACCATAGGTCCGCAGCCAGGCGCGCACCAGATGGTCGCTGCTGGCTTTTGACGCGGAATAAGGGCTACTCGGCGCATACGGCGTGGTTTCGGTGAAGAAATCATCCGTCGAGTGCAGGTCACCATATACTTCGTCGGTGGAGATATGATGAAAACGGAACGCTGATTTTTTATCTTCCGTCAGCGCAGTCCAGTAAGCCCGCGCCGCTTCAAGCAGTGTATAAGTCCCGACAATGTTGGTTTCAATAAACGCTGCCGGGCCGTCAATAGAACGGTCAACATGGCTTTCGGCTGCCAGATGCATGACACAGTCTGGCTGATACTCAGTGAATACGCGCGCCAGTTCTGCCCGATCGCAGATATCAACTTTCTCAAAGGCAAAGCGCTCGCTTTGCGCGACCGGTGCCAGCGACATCAGGTTTCCGGCGTAGGTCAGCTTATCGACCACCACCACCGCGTCGCTCGTTTCGTTGATGATATAACGCACCAGCGCCGAGCCAATAAACCCGGCACCACCTGTTATCAGAATCTTTCTCATCAGCGCCAGACTCCTTTGGCATCGACGACATACTGCTGATGGACGTTGTCGCCATTGATAACTTTGAACTGACTATGATCGACCAGCATCACCAGCACATCTGCCGTTGCCAGCGCCTCGTCAAGCTGCGCCAGAGTACAAAGCCCGGTCAGTTTCTTCGGCAACTCGTGGATGTTAGGCTCAACAACCAGCGTTTCGCCGCTGTGCCACTGGGCGATCAGTTCAGCGATTTCCATTGCCGGACTTTCGCGCAGGTCATCAATATTCGGTTTAAACGCCAGACCAAAGCAGGCGATTTTCAGTTCACTGACGCGTTTATCGGTAGCAGCCAGACAATCAGCCACCGCCGCTTTCACCTGATCGATAACCCAGAACGGTTTGTGATCGTTCACTTCGCGCGCGGTACGGATAAGCCGCGCCTGCTGGGGGTTCTGTGCCACGATAAACCACGGATCAACAGCGATGCAGTGACCGCCCACGCCAGGGCCTGGCTGAAGAATATTGACGCGAGGGTGACGATTCGCCAGGCGAATCAGTTCCCAGACGTTAATCCCCTGATCGGCACAAATCAGCGACAATTCATTAGCAAAAGCGATATTCACATCGCGGAAGCTGTTTTCGGTGAGCTTACACATTTCTGCCGTCCGCGAGTTAGTGACGACACACTCACCTTCGAGGAAAATTTTGTACAGTTCGCTGGCGCGGGCCGAACAAACCGGCGTCATACCACCAATCACGCGATCGTTTTTAATCAGCTCGACCATAACCTGGCCCGGTAATACGCGTTCCGGGCAGTAAGCAATGTTGACGTCCGCCAACTCGCCCACCTGCTGTGGGAAAGTGAGATCTGGACGCATCTCTGCTAACCATTCTGCCATCTTCTCGGTTGACCCCACCGGCGAGGTGGATTCAAGGATCACCAACGCGCCTTTTTTCAGCACTGGCGCGATGGAGCGAGCAGCCGATTCAACGTAGGTCATATCTGGCTCATGATCGCCTTTAAACGGCGTGGGTACAGCAATCAACCAGGCATCCGCTTCAACTGGCGTCGTGCTCGCTCGTAAAAAACCGCCTTCTACGGCAGTTTTTACTACGCTCGCCAAATCAGGCTCGACGATATGGATTTCGCCACGATTGATGGTATCAACCGCGTGTTGGTTGATATCGACACCAATCACCTGTTTTTGCCTTGAGGCAAACGCAGCTGCTGTAGGCAGCCCGATGTAACCCAGTCCGATAACAGAAATGGTCGCAAAACTCATAGTGATATCCGATTATTTTTTAACGCTTCCAGAATGCGAGAGCATGCCTGACCATCACCATACGGGTTATGGGCGCGGCTCATAGCTTGATATTCGTTTTCGTCTTTTAAAAGACGCGTCACTTCCTCGACAATTCGCTGCTTATCCGTGCCGACCAGACGCACCGTCCCCGCTGTCACCGCTTCCGGACGCTCAGTGGTATCGCGCATCACCAGCACCGGTTTCCCCAGCGAAGGCGCTTCTTCCTGAATGCCGCCTGAGTCGGTCAAAATCAGCCAGGCGTGGTTCATCAGCCAGACAAACGGTAAATACTCCTGGGGATCGATCAGAATGACATTTTTCACATGCCCCAGAATGCGATTAACCGGCTCTCTGACGTTCGGGTTGAGATGCACCGGATAGACAATCTGGATGTCCTGGTGCGTGGTGGCGATGTCTGCCAGCGCCTGGCAGATTTCTTCAAAGCCACGACCGAAGCTCTCACGCCTGTGACCGGTCACCAGAATCATCTTTTTATCGGGGTCGATAAACGGGTAATTTGCCGCCAGTTCTGAACGCAGCGTATCGCTGCTCATCACCTGGTCACGCACCCATAACAGTGCATCGATGACAGTATTACCGGTAATGAAGATTCGGCTGTCAGCAACGTTTTCACGCAGCAAGTTTTGCCGGGAAGTTTCGGTTGGAGAGAAGTGATACATCGCCAGATGCCCGGTCAATGTACGGTTAGCCTCTTCCGGCCACGGCGAATAGAGATCGCCCGTGCGCAGACCTGCCTCAACGTGACCAACTGGAATACGCTGATAAAACGCCGCCAGGCTGGTTGCCAGCGTTGTAGTAGTATCGCCGTGAACCAGCACGACGTCTGGTTTGAACTCGGCAAGAATAGGTTTTAGCCCTTCCAGAATCCGACAGGTTATCTCTGTAAGGCCCTGTCCTGGCTGCATTATGTTGAGATCGTAGTCAGGTACAATGGAAAAGAGTTTCAGCACCTGATCGAGCATCTCCCGATGCTGCGCAGTGACGCAAACTTTAGCCTCAAAAAAAGGATCTTTTGCCAACGCATGCACCAACGGTGCCATCTTGATGGCTTCCGGGCGCGTACCAAATACAGTCAGTACTTTCACATCGATTCTCTTCGAATAAGCGGCGAGCGCCTTTGCGCTCACCGCAGCAGTGTTGCTATTTCGAGCAACGGCGGGTTAATGCGACACCAGCCCCGATCAGCCCCCCGACAATGCCCCACATAATCATCAGGAAGGCACGACGTGGGCTATCGCGTTTTACCGGTTCTTCCGGCGTACGCAAATAGCGATAGGTCTGAAAACGCGGATCCAGGGTTGGACCAACATTCAGGGTGTTTAACATGGCCCGATTTTGATCATAGTCGAGATCAAAGGCCGGACCGACGGCCTGTAAATTTTCCAGTCGAGCCTGGAGCATTGGACGCCCAAGCAGGAACATTTCTGAATCAGGTAATTCCTCGGCAGGCACATCTGTCGCACTGCGCGAAATATTATGCTGCTCAGCAATTTTCAGCGCCTGTTCAATACTGTTCATCCGGCGATCGTAGATGGCTTTCGCCACCTCTTCCTGACGCTTCACCTGAGCTTTCATCTGGATGGTGCGTGCCGCCCATGCGCCTTTCAGCTCATCATTCAGATGGCTGGCTGCACGCTGGCTGGCAAAAGCAACATACTGACGTAACAGGTTATTAGCGTCAGGCGCGGTTTCGGCAATAAGCTTCACGCTGTCATTGACCGCGCGGGTAAAGTCACCGGGAATAAACACGATGTTGTTAATCATTTCATCCAGCAACGCCGCATCGGCTTTGCTATTGCCCACCATCCGCTGTTTGTAATAGTCGGTTTGCAGCCAGAACTCTCTGCGGGTATCCCACGAGGCCAGTTGCATAACAAACTCTTTATAGGCTTCGTCCATGACCGATGGTTGGTCGGCAGAAGCCATGTTTGAACGGACATCCAGGTTACGCAAAAATTGCTGCTGTGAGTAATATCCCCCCAGCATATTCACCGTTGGACGATCGGTAATCGCTGTCGAGCTCCACTCCTGGCGAGCAAAAAAAGTATACGCCAGCGCGATTAACGCAAACGCCAGCCCCATGCCAATAATCCACAGCTTCCCAGCCCACAAGGTACGAAACAACCCACGAATATCCAGTTCATTTTCAGCGTCTTCGGCCGGTTTCCCAGGCATTGGTTGTGTCATCACATCCTCATTTATTTGGTTAAATTGGGGCTGCCACCACGATTTCTACGCAGTCTGCGTTTTACGCGCTTAATAAAGCGAGCAACTTTCCAGGCACGCTTAATGCAATATCCATAGAGGAAGAATGCTAGCAAAAAGAGCACCAGCATGACCCACTCCGGGACAAAATGAGAATATTCTGCCAGCACGCCAATGGAAGCGAGCAGTGCTGCGGCAAGGGTAATCAGCACAAACGCCTGGCGGGAAGTAAACCCGGCACGCATGATCAAATGGTGAATATGCTGACGGTCTGGAGAGAATGGGCTCATGCCTTTACGCAGGCGACGGTACATAATCGCCACCATATCCATTAGCGGAATGGCGATTATCCACAAAGCGGTAACCGGGCTGATGGGATGAGTTTTGCCCTGGGTCGTTTCGAGCAGGATCCAGATAACGGTAAAACCAATCAGCGTACTGCCCGCATCCCCCATAAAGACTTTGTAGCGGCGACCCAGGATACCAAGGTTAAGCATGATGTATGGCAGGATGGCGGCGATCATCGCAAAGCACCAGATTGCGAGACTGGTTTGCCCGTCGAACCACAAAATCATACCGATTGCTGCAAACGAGACGCAGGACAACCCGCCCAGCAAGCCATCAATGCCATCAACCATGTTGAACGCATTAATGGCCGCCCAGACGGCAAATAGCGTCAGGAAGTAACCAAACGGTCCGAGCACCATCTCCCAGGAGCCAAAGATATAACCCAGGCTACTGAGATAAAGTTTGCCGAACACCATCATAACAATGCCAACAGCGGCCTGTATGGTGGCACGGATTTTTACGCTGATATCAAAACGGTCATCCAGCGCGCCAATGAAAACAAGCACACCAGCACAAGCGAGATAGAGAGATGCATGCGGAATATAGTAATCGACAATTCCGAACGTGAAGCAAATCCCTGCGTAAACCGAAATCCCCCCAACGAGAGGTATCAATCCCTGGTGACGTTTGCGGAAGTTTGGTTTATCCACTAAACCGACTTTTTTTGCCACCTTACGGGCAAAAAACAGAAACAGTGTCGTGAATAAAAAAATACTGATGAGATCAGTACTCACTGTCAGTAAATTCACAATGCATGCTCTCAGAGAAAATTATTAGCAGAAGTATAACCACGAAGACCTTTATTCAGAAAGGAAAGTCCGTTCCGAACCTACCAGCACTATGCGAAAATTAACTACTTGATATGCAAATTGCATAACACACCAGCAAAATCCAGGAATTTTCCTAACATCGCCAGCGCGGCATTAAGATTACAGATATAAAAGCAAAACGCCACGTAAACACGTGGCGTTTTTGGCATAAGACAAATTTATGAGCGTTTCATCATTTCGAAGAAATCGTCATTGGTCTTGGTCATTGCCAGTTTATTAATGAGGAATTCCATTGCATCGATTTCGCCCATCGGGTGAATGATTTTGCGCAGGATCCACATTTTCTGCAGTTCTTCCTGAGTCGTGAGCAGCTCTTCTTTACGGGTACCGGAACGGTTGTAGTCGATAGCCGGGAAGACGCGTTTTTCAGCGATCTTACGAGAGAGGTGCAGTTCCATGTTGCCTGTACCTTTAAACTCTTCGTAGATAACTTCGTCCATTTTAGAACCGGTATCGATAAGCGCCGTCGCGATAATAGTCAGGCTGCCGCCCTCTTCCACGTTACGCGCCGCACCGAAGAAGCGTTTCGGACGATGCAGGGCGTTGGCGTCCACACCACCGGTCAACACTTTACCTGACGCCGGAACAACGGTGTTGTAAGCGCGCGCCAGACGAGTGATGGAGTCGAGCAGAATGATAACGTCTTTCTTGTGCTCAACCAGGCGTTTCGCCTTCTCGATCACCATTTCCGCAACCTGAACGTGGCGAGATGCGGGTTCGTCAAAGGTAGAAGCAACAACTTCACCTTTTACCAGACGCTGCATCTCGGTTACTTCTTCCGGACGTTCGTCGATCAGCAGAACCATCAGCACACAATCCGGGTGGTTGTAAGCAATGCTCTGAGCAATGTTCTGCAGCAGCATGGTTTTACCGGCTTTCGGCGGTGCCACAATCAGACCACGCTGACCACGACCGATAGGTGATGCCAGATCCAGTACGCGAGCGGTTAAATCTTCCGTAGAACCGTTACCACGTTCCATACGCAGACGAGAGTTTGCGTGCAGCGGGGTTAAGTTCTCAAAGAGGATTTTGTTGCGGGCGTTTTCAGGTTTGTCGAAGTTAACTTCGTTAACTTTCAGCAGCGCAAAATAGCGTTCACCTTCTTTCGGCGGGCGAATCTTACCAGAGATGGTATCACCAGTGCGGAGGTTGAAACGGCGGATTTGGCTAGGGGAAACGTAGATGTCATCAGGACCGGCGAGGTAGGAGCTGTCTGCGGAACGGAGGAAACCAAATCCATCCTGCAATATCTCCAGTACGCCATCACCAAAGATATCTTCGCCACTCTTTGCGTGCTGCTTCAGGATGGCAAAAATAATGTCCTGCTTACGCATACGAGCCAGGTTTTCCAGCCCCATATTTTCGCCGAGAGTGATCAGCTCAGAAACCGGCGTATTCTTTAATTCGGTAAGATTCATAGTGGTGTGAGTTCTTAAACTTGGGGTAAATCTCGAACTTAATGTTGTGAATGGTATGGCAGGATCATCCATGCCTGTTTACGGTCATCGACTCATGTCTTTTCGCTGCCTGGTCACAGGAGAGTACGCAGAACTGAAACGACAAGACGGATTGAGTGACGAGCCAGAAATCTGTTCACTTCGCATTTAAGATAAAACGGGAAGCGTTGGAAATTACAAGATTCAAACTTAATAAGGTATGTTTAATACGAAGTCAACACTAAGTTAGCATGACTCACGCCGGGCGTCCAGTTTTTAGCGACGGGGCACCCGAACATGAAATTCCCTTACGCCAGGTTAGCGTCGAGGAACTCTTTCAACTGACCTTTAGACAGTGCGCCCACTTTGGTTGCCGCCACTTCACCGTTTTTGAACAGCAGCAGAGTCGGGATACCACGGATGCCATATTTCGGCGCAGTGCCAGGGTTTTGATCGATGTTCAGTTTTGCAACGGTCAGTTTGCCCTGATATTCGTCAGCGATTTCATCCAGAATCGGGGCGATCATTTTGCACGGACCGCACCACTCTGCCCAGAAATCGACGAGGATCGCCCCGTCCGCTTTGAGTACATCCGTGTCAAAACTGTCGTCAGTCAGGTGAATAATTTTATCGCTCATATATAACTCCACAGGAATAAGCCTGGCGTGTTGGTTTCGTTGTTGGTGTAACATTAACCAACTAAAGGTTGACTTTATTTCACCGGATACGCTTTCGTAAAGCAATAGTAAGCTGATATTCTACCACACTATGAGCAAAACACATTTAACAGAACAGAAGTTTTCCGACTTCGCCCTGCATCCGAAGGTTGTAGAAGCCCTTGAAAAAAAAGGGTTTCATAACTGTACGCCCATTCAGGCACTGGCCCTTCCGCTGACGCTGGCGGGTCGTGACGTAGCCGGGCAGGCGCAAACCGGTACCGGGAAAACGATGGCGTTTCTTACGTCAACGTTTCATTATCTTCTCTCTCATCCCGCGATTGCCGATCGCAAGGTGAATCAGCCGCGTGCCTTAATTATGGCACCGACGCGTGAACTTGCCGTGCAGATCCACGCCGACGCGGAACCGCTGGCGGAAGCTACCGGCCTGAAGCTGGGTCTGGCTTACGGTGGTGATGGCTACGACAAACAGCTGAAAGTGCTGGAAAGCGGCGTTGACATTCTGATTGGCACCACGGGTCGTTTAATTGACTACGCCAAGCAGAACCACATTAACCTCGGTGCCATTCAGGTGGTGGTACTGGACGAAGCCGATCGCATGTACGATCTGGGCTTTATTAAAGATATCCGCTGGCTGTTCCGCCGTATGCCGCCTGCAAACCAGCGCCTCAACATGCTGTTCTCCGCCACGCTTTCGTACCGGGTACGTGAACTGGCGTTCGAGCAGATGAACAATGCCGAATATATTGAAGTGGAACCGGAACAGAAAACGGGCCACCGTATTAAAGAAGAGCTTTTCTACCCTTCTAACGAAGAAAAAATGCGTTTGCTGCAAACGCTGATCGAAGAAGAGTGGCCAGACAGAGCGATTATTTTCGCCAACACCAAACACCGTTGTGAAGAGATCTGGGGCCACCTGGCGGCAGATGGTCATCGTGTCGGTTTATTGACAGGCGATGTCGCGCAGAAAAAACGTCTGCGTATTCTTGATGAATTTACCCGTGGCGATCTGGATATTCTGGTTGCCACCGACGTTGCCGCGCGTGGTTTGCATATTCCTGCTGTGACACACGTCTTTAACTACGATTTACCCGATGACTGTGAAGATTACGTTCACCGTATTGGTCGTACAGGTCGCGCAGGCGCAAGCGGTCACTCTATTAGCCTGGCGTGTGAAGAGTATGCATTGAATTTGCCTGCTATTGAGACCTATATTGGTCACTCAATTCCGGTAAGTAAATACAATCCGGACGCATTGATGACCGATCTGCCAAAACCGCTGCGCCTCACGCGCCCGCGCACAGGCAATGGTCCGCGTCGTACTGGCGCTCCGCGTAATCGTCGTCGTTCAGGTTAAAGAAAAAATGTCATACTCCAAATCATTCAAGCTGTATCAAGATGGCAAGAGAATGAATCCCGATGCGCTTACTGTCGTAAGTGATTCAGGTGAAGGAATGCAGCCAACGCAGAGACAGATTGAAGGATGAAGAGTATGGGTTCCACCTCGTCGCTGTATGCAGCCATTGATCTCGGTTCGAATAGTTTTCATATGCTGGTTGTGCGCGAGGTGGCTGGAAGCATCCAGACGCTGACGCGAATAAAACGCAAAGTGCGTCTGGCTGCCGGCCTGAATAGCGAAAATGCCCTGTCTAATGAAGCAATGGAGCGCGGTTGGCAATGTCTGCGCCTGTTTGCTGAACGTCTGCAAGATATCCCTCCCTCGCAAATTCGCGTTGTCGCTACGGCGACATTACGACTTGCCGTCAATGCGGGTGATTTTATTGCCAAAGCGCAGGAAATCCTCGGTTGTCCGGTACAGGTGATCAGCGGTGAAGAGGAAGCGCGTCTGATTTATCAGGGCGTTGCTCACACCACTGGCGGTGCCGATCAGCGCCTGGTGGTGGATATCGGCGGAGCCAGTACTGAACTGGTAACCGGCACGGGTGCACAAACCACCTCTTTGTTCAGCCTGTCGATGGGCTGCGTTACCTGGCTGGAACGCTATTTTGCCGATCGTAATCTGGGGCAGGAAAATTTTGATGCTGCAGAAAAAGCGGCACGCGAAGTGTTACGTCCGGTTGCCGATGAATTACGGTATCACGGCTGGAAAGTGTGCGTTGGCGCTTCCGGCACCGTGCAGGCGTTACAGGAAATCATGATGGCACAGGGGATGGATGAACGCATTACCCTGGAAAAGTTGCAGCAACTGAAACAACGCGCCATTCATTGCGGTCGGCTGGAAGAGCTAGAGATTGACGGGCTGACGCTGGAACGTGCGTTAGTGTTCCCGAGTGGTCTGGCGATCCTGATAGCCATTTTTACCGAACTGAATATTCAGTGTATGACCCTGGCGGGCGGTGCGCTGCGTGAAGGCCTGGTCTACGGTATGTTGCATCTTACCGTCGAGCAGGATATTCGCAGCCGTACGCTGCGTAATATTCAGCGCCGCTTTATGATCGATATTGATCAGGCACAGCGCGTAGCCAAAGTTGCGGCTAACTTCTACGATCAGGTGGAAAATGAATGGCATCTTGAAGCAATAAGCCGCGATTTGCTCATCAGCGCCTGTCAGCTTCATGAAATCGGCCTGAGCGTTGACTTCAAACAAGCGCCGCAACACGCTGCTTATCTGGTACGTAATCTGGATCTTCCCGGTTTTACCCCCGCACAGAAAAAACTGCTGGCGACGCTACTGCTCAACCAGACTAATCCGGTCGATCTCTCATCGCTGCATCAGCAAAATGCCGTACCACCGCGCGTCGCAGAACAACTCTGCCGTTTACTCCGCCTGGCTATCATTTTTGCCAGCCGTCGCCGTGACGATCTCGTGCCAGAGATGACATTACAGGCTAACCATGAACTGTTGACCTTGACGCTTCCGCAAGGTTGGCTAACCCAACATCCGCTGGGTAAAGAGATTATTGATCAGGAAAGCCAGTGGCAGAGCTATGTCCACTGGCCGCTGGAAGTGCATTAATGAGTAAGTGCCGGATGCGATGCTGACACATCTTTTCCGGCCTTGATTATTTCCCTCGTTTTGCTGCCATCATCGCTTTCAGATTTGCCAAATGACTTTGCCCTTTCAGCATCCGTTCTTCGGCGCTGACCACTTTGCGCTCCTGTTCCCAAATCAAATCATCCTGCGGCAGCTCCAGCAGGAAGCGGCTCGGCTCCGGGCGCACCAGTTCGCCGTACTGACGGCGTTCTTTACACAGCGTAAAGGTCAATTCCTTCTGGGCGCGGGTAATGCCGACATAGGCCAGCCGCCGCTCCTCATCAATATTGTCTTCATCGATGCTGCTCTGGTGGGGCAAAAACCCTTCTTCCATACCAACCATGTAGACATAGGGAAACTCCAGCCCTTTCGACGCGTGCAGAGTCATCAGTTGCACCTGATCCAGCTCTTCCTCGCTCTCGCCGCGCTCCATCATGTCGCGCAAAGTAAAGCGCGTCACCACCTGGGTGAGCGTCATCGGCTCATCCAGTTCGCTGCCTTCGAGCATCTCCGTCATCCAGCTAAACAGTTGGTTGACGTTCTTCATGCGCATTTCGGCGGCTTTCGGGCTGGGCGATGTTTCGTACAGCCAGGATTCATAATCCATGCCGTGGATCAGATCACGCACCGCGGCAATCGGCTCCCGCTCCGCCAGACGCTGGATTTCCGCCAACCAGTGAGTGAAGCGGGTCAATGCTTCATAACCACGTCCGCTCAGGGTCTGACTCAGGCCCATATCAAAGCTGGCGGTAAACATGCTTTTATTGCGCGTCATCGCCCATTCACCTAGCTTTTTCAGCGTCGCCGGGCCAATCTCTCGCTTCGGCGTGTTAACGATACGCAGAAATGCGCTGTCATCGTCCGGGTTAGTCAGCACGCGCAGATAAGCCAGCAAGTCCTTGATTTCAGGACGAGAGAAAAACGACGTACCGCCAGATATTTTGTACGGGATGCGGTTTTGCATCAGGAATTTTTCAAATACCCGCGACTGATGGTTGCCGCGATAAAGAATGGCGTAATCTTTGTACTGCGTTTTATTGACGAAGTGATGGGCGATCAGCTCGCCGGTGACGCGCTCGGCTTCATGTTCCTCGTTATTCGCGCTTAATACTTTAAGTTCAGCGCCGTAACCCAGCTCAGAAAAGAGTCGCTTTTCAAAGACATGCGGGTTATTAGCGATAAGAATATTCGCTGCTTTCAGGATACGCCCGGAAGAACGGTAGTTTTGCTCCAGCTTAACCACCTGCAGCGCCGGAAAATCTTTGCTCAACAGGACCAGGTTCTGCGGACGTGCGCCGCGCCATGAATAGATTGACTGATCGTCATCACCCACCACGGTAAAACGCGCACGCTTTCCTACCAACAGCTTAACCAGTTCGTACTGGCTGGTATTGGTGTCCTGATACTCATCCACCAGCAGATAACGAATTTTATTCTGCCAGCGCTCACGCACCTCTTCATTACGTTGAAGCAGTAGCGTCGGTAGCAGAATCAGATCATCGAAATCCAGCACATTGCACGCCTTCATATGCGCGTCGTACAGGCCGTAACAGTGGGCAAAAATACGGTCGCGCTCGCCTTTGGCGCTGGCTGCCGCCTGCACCGGGGTCATAAGATCGTTTTTCCAGTTGGAGATCGTCGAGATCAATTGCTGAAGTATGAGCTTATCATCTTCGATAAGCCCGTCAGTCAACTCCTTCAGCAGCGCCACCTGATCGGTATCATCAAACAGTGAGAAGTTCGACTTCATCCCCAACGCCGCATATTCGCGCTTGATAATATCCAGCCCAAGCGTGTGGAAGGTGGAGATCATCAACCCTCGCGCCTCTTTGCGCCCCAGCGTCTGCGCCACACGCTCTTTCATCTCGCGCGCCGCTTTGTTGGTAAAGGTGACTGCCGCAATATGCCGCGCCTGATAGCCGCAACCACGAATCAGGTGAGCGATTTTATTGGTGATCACTCGCGTCTTACCGGAACCCGCCCCCGCCAGCACCAGGCAAGGTCCGGTGACGAATTCGACGGCTTGTTGTTGTCCGGGGTTTAAACGCATACAGATCACTCAATGAAAGTAGGGAGGGGAAATTTAGAGCATGGTAGTATAGCCAGCCTCAACCACCCCACTCAAGGCACGATCATGGCAAAAACAGCAGCAGCACTGCATATCCTTGTTAAAGAAGAGAAACTGGCTCTGGATCTTCTGGAGCAGATTAAGAACGGTGCCGACTTCAGTAAACTGGCGAAAAAACACTCCATCTGCCCGTCAGGCAAACGCGGCGGTGATTTAGGTGAATTCCGCCAGGGCCAGATGGTTCCGGCGTTCGATAAAGTGGTGTTCTCCTGCCCGGTGCTGGAGCCAACGGGTCCACTGCACACGCAATTCGGTTACCACATCATTAAAGTGCTGTACCGTAACTAACAGAAAGGCCTTCTCCGGGAGAAGGCCTTGAACTCTGAATCGCTATTAACCCGCAACAGCAATACGTTTCATATCCGTCATATAGCCGCGCAGTTTCTTACCTACCTGCTCAATCGCATGGCTGCGAATCGCTTCATTTACATCACGCAGCTGCGCGTTATCTACCGCACCTTCCGGAATAGCTTTACCCAGGTCGCCCGGTTGCAGCTCTGCCATAAACGGTTTCAGCAGTGGCACACAAGCGTAAGAGAACAGATAGTTACCGTACTCGGCAGTATCGGAGATAACCACGTTCATTTCGTACAGACGCTTACGGGCGATGGTGTTGGCAATCAGCGGCAGTTCGTGCAGTGATTCATAGTAAGCAGATTCTTCGATGATGCCGGAATCAACCATGGTTTCAAACGCCAACTCAACGCCTGCTTTTACCATCGCGATCATCAGTACGCCTTTATCGAAGTACTCCTGTTCACCGATTTTGCCTTCATACTGCGGCGCGGTTTCGAATGCGGTTTTGCCAGTCTCTTCACGCCAGGTCAGCAGTTTCTTATCGTCGTTGGCCCAGTCAGCCATCATGCCGGAGGAGAATTCGCCGGAGATGATGTCGTCCATATGTTTCTGGAACAGCGGCGCCATGATCTCTTTCAGTTGCTCAGAAAGCGCGTAAGCACGCAGTTTCGCCGGGTTAGAAAGACGGTCCATCATCAGGGTGATGCCGCCCTGTTTCAGCGCTTCGGTGATGGTTTCCCAACCGAACTGAATCAGTTTTTCTGCGTATGCCGGATCGGTGCCTTCTTCCACCAGCTTGTCGAAGCACAGCAGAGAACCAGCTTGCAACATACCGCACAGGATGGTTTGCTCGCCCATCAGGTCAGATTTCACTTCCGCAACGAAAGAGGATTCCAGAACGCCCGCACGGTGACCGCCGGTTGCAGCCGCCCATGCTTTAGCGATCGCCATGCCTTCGCCTTTCGGATCGTTTTCCGGGTGAACGGCAATCAGCGTCGGTACGCCGAATCCACGTTTGTACTCTTCACGTACTTCGGTGCCAGGGCATTTCGGCGCAACCATTACGACGGTGATGTCTTTACGGATCTGCTCACCCACTTCTACGATATTGAAACCATGAGAGTAGCCCAGCGCCGCGCCGTCTTTCATCAGCGGCTGAACGGAACGCACTACGTCAGAGTGCTGCTTGTCTGGCGTCAGGTTAACCACCAGATCCGCCTGCGGGATCAGTTCTTCGTAAGTACCCACTTTAAAACCGTTTTCGGTCGCTTTACGCCAGGATGCGCGCTTTTCGGCAATCGCTTCTTTACGCAGAGCGTAGGAAATATCCAGACCAGAATCACGCATGTTCAGGCCCTGGTTCAGACCCTGTGCGCCACAGCCGACGATGACTACTTTTTTACCCTGAAGGTAGCTCGCGCCATCGGCGAATTCATCGCGCCCCATAAAGCGACATTTGCCCAGCTGTGCCAGCTGCTGGCGCAGATTCAGTGTATTGAAGTAGTTAGCCATGGTGATTCCTCGTGATGTTGTGCTTCTTATTGTTCGGTTCGCGTTTGCGAGATTGAATTCACTATATGACAGGAAATTTATTGCGGAAATTGATATATTCACAACGTCACATTGCAATTTCTGCAACGTCAACATTAAGGGCTGCGCCATTGGATTTACGCGATCTGAAAACCTTCCTGCATCTGGCGGAAAGCCGCCATTTTGGCCGCAGCGCGCGGGCAATGCACGTTAGCCCGTCCACGCTCTCTCGGCAGATTCAGCGCCTGGAAGACGATCTCGGTCAGCCGCTGTTTGTGCGCGATAACCGCACGGTAACGCTAACCGAAGCAGGCGAAGAACTGCGCGTTTTCGCCCAGCAAACGCTGTTGCAGTATCAACAGCTGCGCCACACCATCGATCAGCAAGGACCGTCGCTCTCTGGCGAATTACATATCTTCTGCTCGGTGACCGCTGCCTACAGCCATCTGCCGCCGATTCTCGATCGCTTCCGCGCGGAACACCCGTCGGTGGAGATTAAACTCACGACTGGTGATGCGGCAGATGCGATGGAAAAGGTCGTCACTGGCGAAGCGGATCTGGCGATTGCCGGGAAGCCGGAAACCTTGCCCGGCGCAGTGGCATTTTCGATGCTGGAGAATCTGGCAGTAGTGCTGATTGCCCCCGCGCTACCCTGCCCGGTGCGTAATCAGGTCTCGGCAGAGAAGCCGGACTGGTCTACAGTACCGTTTATCATGGCCGATCAGGGACCGGTGCGCCGGCGCATTGAACTGTGGTTTCGACGCAACAAAATCAGCAACCCGATGATTTACGCTACGGTCGGCGGGCATGAAGCGATGGTGTCGATGGTAGCGCTCGGCTGTGGCGTGGCCTTGTTGCCGGAAGTGGTGCTGGAAAACAGCCCGGAACCGGTGCGTAACCGCGTGATGATTTTAGAGCGCAGTGATGAGAAAACGCCGTTTGAACTGGGCGTGTGTGTGCAGAAAAAGCGGCTACATGAGCCGCTGATTGAGGCATTCTGGAAGATTTTGCCGAACCATTAACCCGCCAAAAAGAACCTGAACGCCGGGTTATTGGTTTCGTCGTGGCAATCGTAACCCAACTCATTCAACCGGGTTTCGAAATCCGGTTCATGGTCGCCAAGTTCGAACGCCGCCAGTACGCGCCCGTAGTCGGTGCCATGGCTGCGATAGTGGAACAAAGAAATGTTCCAGTGCGTACCCAGCGTGTTGAGGAAGCGCAACAGCGCGCCCGGCGATTCCGGGAATTCGAAGCTGTAGAGGCGTTCCTGCAACGGATGCGATGGACGCCCGCCGACCATATAGCGCACATGCAGCTTCGCCATTTCGTCGTCGGAGAGATCCACTACGCTGTAGCCGCCATCGTTGAGCATCTGCAAAATTTCTTTGCGCTCTTCGAGACCACGGCTCAGGCGCACACCAACAAAAATGCAGGCGTTTTTGGCATCGGCAAAACGGTAGTTGAACTCGGTGACCGAGCGCCCGCCAAGCAGCTGGCAGAACTTCAGGAAGCTGCCCTTCTCTTCCGGGATGGTTACCGCCAGCAACGCTTCACGCTGTTCGCCCAGTTCGCAACGTTCCGAGACGTAGCGCAGGCCGTGAAAGTTCACGTTAGCACCAGAAAGAATATGCGCCAGCCGCTCACCGCGAATGTTGTGCTGGGCGATATATTTTTTCATTCCCGCCAGTGCCAGCGCGCCAGAGGGTTCCGCCACCGCGCGCACATCTTCGAACAGGTCTTTCATCGCCGCACATATGGCATCGCTATCGACGGTGATGATGTCGTCGAGATACTCCTGGCATAAACGGAAGGTTTCGTCGCCGATGCGTTTCACCGCAACACCTTCGGCAAACAGCCCCACGCGTGGCAGATCAACCGGATGACCTGCATCCAGCGCCGCTTTCAGGCAGGCGGAGTCTTCCGCTTCCACGGCAATCACTTTGATTTGCGGCATCAGTTGTTTGATCAGTACCGCCACGCCCGCCGCCAGACCGCCGCCGCCGACTGGCACAAATACGCGGTCGAGATGGGCGTCCTGCTGGAGCAGTTCCAGCGCCAGCGTGCCTTGCCCGGCGATCACCATCGGATGGTCGAACGGCGGTACCCAGGTGAAACCCTGCTGCTGTGACAGTTCGATCGCTTTCGCTTTCGCTTCATCGAAATTTGCGCCGTGAAGCAGCACTTCGCCGCCAAAGCCGCGCACCGCGTCGACTTTGATATCGGCGGTGGCGGTTGGCATGACGATCAGCGCCTTCACGCCTAACCGTGCGGAAGAAAACGCGACGCCCTGCGCGTGGTTACCCGCAGAAGCGGTAATCACGCCGTGCGCTTTCTGTTCTTCCGTCAGGCCCGCCATCATGGCGTATGCGCCACGAAGCTTAAAGCTGTGCACTGGCTGGCGATCTTCGCGCTTCACCAGAATCACGTTATCAAGACGCGACGAGAGTTTTTCCATTTTTTGTAGCGGCGTGACCTGCGCCGCTTCGTAGACCGGCGCGCGCAGCACCGCTCTTAAATATTCGGCGCCTTCCGGGGCGCCGGAGAGAGGTTGTGAGTCTGCCATCATTAACCCCCCAGTTTCGATTTATCACGCACCGCGCCTTTGTCGGCGCTGGTTGCCAGGCTGGCGTAGGCACGCAGCGCAAAGGAAACCTGACGTTCACGATTTTTCGGTGTCCAGGCTTTGTTGCCACGAGCTTCCTGCGCTTCACGACGCGCCGCCAGTTCGGCATCGCTTACCTGTAACTGAATGCCACGGTTCGGAATGTCGATAGCGATCAGGTCACCATCTTCAATCAGGCCAATGCTGCCGCCACTTGCCGCTTCCGGTGAGACGTGGCCGATGGAAAGACCAGAGGTGCCGCCAGAGAAACGACCGTCGGTGATCAGCGCACAGGCTTTACCGAGACCCATTGATTTCAGGAAACTGGTTGGGTAGAGCATTTCCTGCATCCCCGGACCGCCTTTCGGGCCTTCATAGCGAATTACTACCACATCTCCGGCGACAACTTTACCGCCGAGAATCGCTTCTACCGCGTCGTCCTGGCTTTCGTAGACTTTCGCCGGGCCAGTGAATTTGAGGATGCTGTCATCGACGCCTGCGGTTTTAACGATGCAGCCGTTTTCTGCGAAATTACCGTAGAGCACCGCCAGGCCGCCGTCTTTGCTGTAGGCGTGTTCCAGCGAGCGGATACAGCCATTGGAGCGATCGTCGTCCAGCGTATCCCAGCGGCAATCCTGCGAGAATGCCTGTGTAGTACGAATGCCCGCCGGGCCAGCGCGGAACATATTTTTTACCGCATCATCCTGGGTCACGATGATGTCGTATTGTTCCAGCGTTTGCGGCAACGTCAGGCCAAGTACATTTTTCACATCACGGTTCAGTAACCCCGCACGATCCAGCTCGCCGAGAATACCGATAACACCACCAGCACGGTGAACATCTTCCATATGGTATTTTTGGGTGCTCGGCGCAACTTTACACAGCTGCGGTACTTTGCGGGAGAGCTTATCGATATCACTCATGGTGAAGTCGATTTCCGCTTCCTGCGCCGCCGCCAGTAGGTGAAGAACGGTGTTGGTAGAGCCGCCCATCGCGATATCCAGCGTCATGGCGTTTTCAAACGCCGCCTTACTGGCGATGTTACGCGGCAGTGCGCTTTCATCATCCTGTTCGTAGTAACGTTTGGTCAATTCAACAATGCGTTTACCAGCATTGAGGAACAGTTGCTTGCGATCAGCGTGGGTTGCCAGCAGCGAGCCGTTGCCCGGCTGCGACAGGCCCAGCGCTTCGGTCAGGCAGTTCATTGAGTTAGCAGTAAACATCCCGGAGCAGGAACCGCAGGTTGGGCAGGCGGATCGTTCAACCTGATCGCTCTGGGAGTCAGAAACTTTCGGGTCTGCGCCCTGGATCATCGCATCAACCAGATCGAGTTTGATGATCTGATCGGACAGCTTGGTTTTCCCGGCCTCCATCGGGCCGCCGGAAACAAAGATCACCGGAATATTCAGGCGCAGGGAAGCCATCAGCATCCCCGGGGTGATTTTGTCGCAGTTAGAGATGCAGACCATGGCGTCGGCGCAGTGGGCGTTGACCATATATTCAACGGAATCAGCGATCAGTTCGCGAGATGGCAGTGAATAAAGCATGCCCCCGTGGCCCATAGCGATCCCATCATCCACCGCAATGGTGTTGAACTCTTTGGCAACGCCGCCAGCCGCTTCAATTTGTTCGGCAACCAGTTTACCGAGATCGCGTAGATGGACGTGACCCGGTACAAATTGGGTGAACGAGTTCACAACCGCGATAATCGGCTTACCGAAATCGGCGTCGGTCATTCCGGTGGCGCGCCACAGCGCACGAGCACCCGCCATATTACGACCATGAGTGGTGGTGGCGGAACGGTACTTAGGCATACTTTATTTACTCCCAGTGTCTGTCTCGTAAATGGGACGGTGCGTGCCGTCCCATTTTTTGTATTTATTGATTAACTTGATCTAACCAGCCCCATTTATCTTCGGTTTCGCCAGTGAAGAGGCCGAAGAAGGCTTGCTGAATGCGTTTGGTAACCGGGCCACAACGGCCTTCGCCAACCTGAATACCGTCTACGCTGCGCACTGGCGTGATTTCTGCCGCCGTACCGGACATAAACACTTCATCCGCCAGGTACAGGGATTCGCGCGACAGCACCTGCTCACGCACTTCAATTCCCAGCTCTTTTGCCAGTTTGATGATGGCATCACGGGTAATACCCGGCAGCGCGGATGAGGTGAACGGTGGGGTGAACAGCACGCCGTCTTTCACTTCAAACAGGTTTTCGCCTGCGCCTTCAGAGATGTAACCATTCACATCCAACGCGATACCTTCCTGATAACCGTGGCGGCGCGCTTCGCTACCCACCAGCAGGGAAGAGAGGTAGTTACCACCGGCTTTTGCCGCCGTCGGGATGGTGTTTGGTGCTGCGCGGTTCCAGGAGGAAACCATCGCATCGATCCCCTGCTCCAGCGCTTCTGCGCCCAGATACGCTCCCCACGGGAAAGCGGCGATAATCACGTCGGTTGAGTATCCCGCTGGCGGGTTTACGCCCATGCCAACATCACCAACGAAGATCAGCGGACGGATATAGGCGCTGGTGAGATTGTTTTTGCGGATCACGTCGCGACAAGCTTCCATCAGCTCATCAATGCTCTGCGAAACCGGGAAACGATAGATTTTGGCGGAGTCATGCAGACGCTGCATATGCTCACGATGGCGGAATACAACCGGTCCTTTGTGCGAGTCGTAGCAACGGATGCCTTCAAAAACCGAGGTGCCATAGTGCAGCGCGTGCGACATCACATGCACCTTCGCGTCTTCCCAGCGAACCATCTCCCCATTGAACCAAATGTAATCAGCTTTCTTCGTGGTCATTTTTATATTCCTTTTGCGCTCAGGCGCGGATTTGTTGTGATGTGGTTGTGCTCTGGCAGATAGCAACGTGTGCGACGTCCACCAGTTTATTTAACTGACTAAACAGTAAGTCGACCGACCGTGGGCTGGCAACGGTCAATTCGATATTTATATTTTGTGCATCGCTGGCGGCGGCCATATTCATTGAGCAGACGTGGAAACCACGATGACGCACCACGCGTAAAACACGTTCTAAGGTTTCCGGATTGAAGCGAGCCGATACATTGACCTGATGTTGCATCATGATAATTTCTCCAACATTTCAGAATTACTGGCACCAGGCGGCACCAGCGGCCAGACGTTCTCAAATTCGTCGATTGAGACATGAAGCAGGTATGGCCCATCACTGTTCAGCATGGTGTCGAGTGCCGCTTCAACCTGGTCTTTATGGGTGATGTGTTGGCCAGGGATGCCGAAGGCGCTGGCTAACATGAGGAAATCGGGGTTATCGGTAAGGGTGGTTTCGCTGTATCGTTCCTGGAAAAACAGTTGCTGCCATTGTCGAACCATCCCTAACCGTTGGTTATCGAGTAAGACGATTTTCAACGGTAACTGCTTGCGTTTTACGGTGCCCAGCTCTTGCACATTCATCATGAAAGAGCCGTCACCGGAGATACAGACGACAGTATCGTTCGGTCGCGCGACTTGTGCGCCAACCGCCGCCGGTAAACCGAAACCCATGGTGCCTAAGCCGCTGGAGGTGATGAAGTTTTCCGGGCGAGTGTGGACGATGTGCTGGGCAGCCCACATCTGGTGCTGCCCCACATCTGTGGTCACGATGCAATCAGCAGGTTTACGATCCGACAGTTGTTTTAACAACAACGGCGCGTAGATAGCGTCACCAGGATGGTCGTAACGCCAGACATGTTCATCACGCAGTTGCGCGCAGTGTTGCTGCCAGTCATCGATATTTAACGGCTGCTGTAATGCTGGTAACAGAGCATTTAAATCACCCTGTAATGCCACATGTGCCTGACGCAGCTTGTTCATTTCTGCCGGATCGATATCCATATGGATAACGCTGGCGTGTGGTGCGAAGGTGTTCAGTTTGCCAGTCACCCGGTCATCAAAACGTGCGCCCACGGCGATCAGTAGATCGCACTCCTGCACTGCGAAGTTCGCCGCTTTGGTGCCGTGCATCCCCAGCATGCCCAGATAGTACGGATAATCTGCTTCTACTGCGCCCAGCCCTTTCAACGTACAGGTGGCAGGCATTTTTGTGGCAGCGAGAAATTCACGCAAAGCCGAAACTGCCTGCGCCATGCCCACGCCACCGCCAACGTACAGCATCGGTTTTTGCGCTTTTGCCAGCATCTGACGCGCTTGCTCGACTTCGGCATGTGAGAAAGTCACTTCGTTTTCAACAGTGGTGAACCACGGTTCCAGATCGCCGCTGGCTAACTGGATATCTTTTGGAATATCGACCAAAACCGGACCAGGACGACCAGAGCTGGCGACGTCAAACGCTTCGGCCATGATACGCGGTAACTCTTCCAGTGATTGCACCAGGAAACTGTGCTTGGTGCAGGCTAACGACAACCCCAGAATATCCACCTCCTGAAATGCGTCAGTGCCGATAAACGGTGCGGATACCTGACCGGTGATAGCAACAACGGGGATGGAATCTAACAGCGCGTCCGCAAGCCCGGTTATCAGGTTGGTTGCACCTGGGCCAGACGTGGCGATGC
Source organism: Escherichia sp. WS1118 (assembly GCF_046487695.1). Classification (NCBI taxonomy): domain Bacteria; kingdom Pseudomonadati; phylum Pseudomonadota; class Gammaproteobacteria; order Enterobacterales; family Enterobacteriaceae; genus Escherichia; species Escherichia sp. WS1118. Next base: position 101,218 of record NZ_JBJQIZ010000014.1, read on the forward strand.
AAACGCCAGTTTTGCCGGTAGCACGGGCATAACCGATAGCCGCCATTGCTGCACCTTGCTCGTGTCGGCACAGCAAGTGTTCCACGCCACCGTCATACAATGCATCGTAAACCGGCATAATTGCGCCACCCGGATAACCGAAAACGGTGTTCACACCCTGTGCCCGCAACGCATGTACCACCCACTGTGCGCCATTCATAGTTAGTTCCCCGCCCTGAATCTTGAGAAACAGAATTTTGTGCTGTTATTCATTGTCTGCTCCTCAGTTATGTTTTTAAGGTCAAAAAAAACCCCCGGACCTTTCGGTGCGGGGGTCTTAGTTCGTTAAGGCTTGATCTCTAAGCCTTTCCTCGTCCAAGTGCAGCCCCGCACGGTGGGATAATAATCACCACCACGCTAATCACGACCAGGCTAATCACTCGTAGAAGGGCTGTCATTTTGTCTTTTCTTGCATCTTGTTCGAAGGAATGCCTAAAGAGTTACCATAGATTTTGCGAATAGCACAAGATATTTTTTGGCCGATTTTTATGATGTCTTTAATAATTTCAAGAGAAATTGTTGTTTTTTAAAAAGAAAATAGTGAGTGAAAAAAATTCAATTTCAGTATGAATGTTGTTCCCTTCCTCGTAGTTCATCCTTTGCCCGCTGCATTTTTGCGAGCATCATTCCACCGCCAGAACAACTCAACTTCACTTGCACAAATAAACAGGAATCAGCCACTAAAATTCACGAATTAGCGGGCTACAGCAGCGATATCTTATGCACATAATGGTGACTCAAGGAGGGCTTATGTCACTGTCAATTGTTCATACCCGCGCAGCCCTGGGAGTAAATGCGCCCCCAATCACTGTTGAGGTACATATCAGTAAAGGTCTACCAGGCTTAACGATGGTGGGCTTACCAGAAACAACGGTAAAAGAAGCTCGCGATCGCGTGCGCAGCGCCATTATCAATAGCGGATATGAATATCCGGCGAAAAAAATCACCATCAACCTTGCTCCAGCCGATCTGCCAAAAGAAGGGGGACGATATGATTTGCCTATCGCTATTGCGTTACTGGCGGCCTCAGAACAGCTTACAGCCAATAAGTTAGATGAATATGAATTAGTCGGAGAACTGGCGCTTACAGGCGCTCTGCGTGGCGTTCCCGGCGCAATCTCCAGTGCAACTGAAGCTATTAAGTCGGGCAGAAAAATTATCGTCGCGAAAGATAACGAAGATGAAGTGGGGCTAATTAACGGTGAAGGATGCCTGATAGCCGATCATCTGCAGGCTGTCTGCGCGTTTCTGGAAGGTAAGCACGCTCTCGAACACCCGAAACCAACTAATGCAGTATCCCGGGCGCTACAACATGATCTCAGTGATGTTGTCGGTCAGGAGCAAGGAAAGCGAGGACTGGAAATTACCGCCGCTGGCGGGCACAACCTTTTACTGATTGGACCGCCGGGAACAGGTAAAACAATGCTCGCCAGCCGTATTAATGGCCTTTTGCCAGATTTAAGCAATGAAGAGGCACTGGAGAGCGCTGCGATATTAAGTCTGGTAAATGCTGAATCAGTACAAAAACAATGGCGGCAGCGCCCGTTCCGCTCACCTCATCACAGTGCGTCGTTAACTGCGATGGTGGGCGGTGGTGCAATTCCAGGGCCAGGTGAAATTTCGCTGGCGCATAACGGCGTGCTTTTTCTTGATGAGCTACCTGAATTTGAACGGCGTACACTGGATGCCTTGCGAGAGCCGATTGAATCCGGGCAGATCCATCTTTCACGCACACGAGCAAAAATAACCTATCCAGCCCGTTTCCAGCTTGTCGCGGCAATGAATCCCAGCCCTACCGGACATTATCAGGGAAACCATAACCGCTGCACACCAGAACAGACATTACGTTATCTCAACCGGCTCTCGGGGCCCTTTCTCGACCGCTTCGATCTCTCACTGGAGATCCCATTACCGCCCCCCGGCATTTTGAGTAAAACGGTAGTGCCGGGAGAAAACAGCACCACCGTTAAACAACGTGTAATGGCCGCCAGAGAGCGCCAATTTAAGCGGCAGAATAAACTGAACGCCTGGCTGGATAATCCGGAAATACGCCAATTCTGCAAGCTTGAAAGCGAAGATGCGCAGTGGCTGGAAGAAACGCTGATCCATCTGGGGTTATCGATTCGTGCCTGGCAGCGGTTATTGAAAGTTGCACGAACCATTGCTGATATTGATCAGTCTGACATTATCACACGTCAGCATTTGCAGGAGGCAGTTAGCTATCGTGCGATTGACCGTTTGCTCATCCATCTGCAAAAACTACTGACATAAAAAAAGGGCATTTCGCCCTTTTTATTAATCGTCAGAATCGGTGTAGTCTTCAGCACCTTCAACCTGCGGTTTACCGCCGGAAAGGGTGTGAAAACGTTTTGGACGCTTGATACGCGTCATATACTTGGACCACACGCGTTCTGCTTCTGTCACTGGTTCACGTTCGCCACGGCATACTGCTACGAAGAGTTTCTCTTCCTCGGTAACCGGCTCGCGTTTGCCAAGATCCAACTCATTGAAGGCATAACCATGACGCTCAAGCAGTTGTGCCTCTTTGATGGTGAAGTCACCATGACGAGAGAATCCACGTGGATAATGTTTATTGTCGAAATATCGATTAGTCGTCGTAAAGCTTTCCGCCATCCTGCACGCTCCTAATTCTTTGACCGAGCTAGTTATGGCGCGGAGTATTAGTTACGCTTGACAGAGTGTAAAACAAAACATTTAAATCATAACGACAAATAATTTTGCGGAGAGCACTGTGGATACGGAATTGTTAAAAACTTTCCTGGAAGTTAGCCGAACGCGTCACTTTGGTCGAGCGGCTGAATCGCTCTATCTGACCCAATCAGCCGTGAGCTTTCGAATCAGACAACTGGAAAATCAACTGGGTGTGAATCTTTTCACCCGCCACAGAAACAATATCCGTTTAACCGCTGCCGGAGAAAAGCTTCTGCCTTATGCAGAAACGCTCATGAGCACCTGGCAGGCCGCCCGCAAGGAGGTGGCGCATACCTCACGACATAATGAGTTTTCTATCGGTGCCAGCGCCTCGCTGTGGGAGTGTATGCTTAATCAGTGGCTGGGACGCTTGTATCAAAATCAGGATGTCCATACAGGCTTACAGTTCGAAGCGCGAATTGCCCAACGGCAGTCTCTGGTAAAACAGTTGCATGAACGCCAGCTTGATCTTCTTATTACAACTGAAGCCCCCAAAATGGACGAATTTTGTAGTCAGTTGCTGGGGTATTTCACTTTAGCGCTTTATACCAGTGCCCCTTCTAAACTAAAGGGAGATCTTAACTATCTGCGACTAGAGTGGGGGCCAGACTTTCAACAGCATGAGGCAGGTTTGATCGGTGCTGACGAAGTTCCCATTCTGACAACCAGTTCTGCTGAACTGGCACAGCAACAGATTGCGATGCTTAATGGTTGCACCTGGCTACCCGTCAGTTGGGCACGTAAAAAAGGCGGCCTGCATACCGTTGTCGATAGCACAACACTTTCACGGCCGCTTTATGCCATATGGCTACAAAATAGCGATAAAAATGCGTTGATTCGCGATCTATTGAAAATTAACGTGCTGGATGAAGTGTATTAATCTGAATGGCTGGCAAGGATGCCGGTAGAAGGATTTACTTCGGAGAGGGTTATTTCAGATAAAAAAAATCCTTAGCTTTCGCTAAGGATGATTTCTGGCAGGGGCGGAGAGACTCGAACTCCCAACACCCGGTTTTGGAGACCGGTGCTCTACCAATTGAACTACGCCCCTAATTAGGGTGGCGGAACGGACGGGACTCGAACCCGCGACCCCCTGCGTGACAGGCAGGTATTCTAACCGACTGAACTACCGCTCCACCGAATTCTTTTACAACCACCGGTTTATGACCGGCTTACTGCTAAATTTGATGCCTGGCAGTTCCCTACTCTCGCATGGGGAGACCCCACACTACCATCGGCGCTACGGCGTTTCACTTCTGAGTTCGGCATGG
>NZ_JBJQIZ010000015.1:0-81231 GCF_046487695.1 Escherichia sp. WS1118
AATCGCGGGTAACAACGCGGTGGTGAACCAGGACGGCGAGCTGGATGTGAGCGGCGGCGGTCACGGTATTGATATCACCGGCGACAGTGCAACGGTGGATAACAAAGGCGGTATGACCGTCGCGGATGCGGATTCGATTGGCATTCAGATCGACGGCGACAAGGCGGTCGTGAACAACGACGGTGACAATGCCATCAGCAACGGCGGCACCGGCACGCAGGTTAACGGCGACGAAGCCACCGTGAACAATAACGGCAGCACCACCGTTGACGGCAAGGATTCCACGGGTACCGAGATAAACGGTGACAAAGCCATCGTCAACAACGACGGTGACAGCACGATCCTTGATGGCGGCACCGGAACCCGCATTACGGGTGATGATGCGACGGCCAACAACAGTGGCAATACCACCGTAGACGGTCAGGGTTCGACCGGAACTGAAATCGCGGGTAACAACGCGGTGGTGAACCAGGACGGCGAGCTGGATGTGAGCGGCGGCGGTCACGGTATTGATATCACCGGCGACAGCGCGACGGTGGACAACAAAGGTGGAATGACTGTCACCGATCCGGATTCGATTGGCATTCAGATCGACGGCGACAAGGCGGTCGTGAACAACGACGGTGACAGTGCCATCAGTAACGGCGGCACCGGCACGCAGGTTAACGGCGACGAAGCCACCGTGAACAATAACGGCAACACCACCGTTGACGGCAAGGATTCCACGGGCACCGAGATAAACGGTGACAAAGCTATCGTCAATAACGACGGCGACAGCACGATCCTTGATGGCGGCACCGGAACCCGCATTACGGGTGATGATGCGACGGCCAACAACAGCGGCAATACCACCGTAGACGGTCAGGGTTCGACCGGAACTGAAATCGCGGGTAATAACGCGGTGGTGAATCAGGACGGCGAGCTGGATGTGAGCGGCGGTGGTCACGGTATAGATATCACCGGCGACAGCGCGACGGTGGACAACAAAGGTGGAATGACTGTCACCGATCCGGATTCGATTGGCATTCAGATCGACGGCGACAAGGCGGTCGTGAACAACGACGGTGACAGTGCCATCAGTAACGGCGGCACCGGCACGCAGGTTAACGGCGACGAAGCCACCGTGAACAATAACGGCAACACCACCGTTGACGGCAAGGATTCCACGGGCACCGAGATAAACGGTGACAAAGCCATCGTCAACAACGACGGTGACAGCACGATCCTTGATGGCGGCACCGGAACCCGCATTACGGGTGATGATGCGACGGCCAACAACAGCGGCAATACCACCGTAGACGGTCAGGGTTCGACCGGAACTGAAATCGCGGGTAACAACGCGGTGGTGAACCAGGACGGCGAGCTGGATGTGAGCGGCGGTGGTCACGGTATAGATATCACCGGCGACAGCGCGACGGTGGACAACAAAGGTGGAATGACTGTCACCGATCCGGATTCCATCGGTATTCAGATCGACGGCGACAAGACGGTTGTCAATAACGACGGTGACAGTGCCATCAGCAACGGCGGCACCGGCACGCAGGTTAACGGCGACGAAGCCACCGTAAACAATAACGGTAAAACCACCGTTGATGGTCAGGGCTCGACCGGAACTGAAATCGCGGGTAATAACGCGGTGGTGAACCAGGACGGCGAGCTGGATGTGAGCGGCGGTGGTCACGGGGTTGATATCACCGGCGACAGCGCAACGGTGGATAACAAAGGCGGCATGACCGTCACCGATCCGGATTCGATTGGCATTCAGATCGACGGCGACAAGGCGGTCGTGAACAACGACGGTGACAATGCCATCAGCAACGGCGGCACCGGCACGCAGGTTAACGGTGATGAAGCCACCGTAAACAATAACGGCAGCACCACCGTTGACGGACAGGGCTCGACCGGTACCGAAATCGCGGGTAATAACGCGGTGGTGAATCAGGACGGTACACTGGATGTCAGCGGCGGCGGTCACGGTATTGATATCACCGGCGACAGCGCGACGGTGGACAACAAAGGCGGCATGACCGTCACCGATCCGGATTCCATCGGTATTCAGATCGACGGCGACAAGGCGGTCGTGAACAACGACGGTGACAGTGCCATCAGCAACGGCGGCACCGGCACGCAGGTTAACGGCGACGAAGCCACCGTGAACAATAACGGCAACACCACCGTTGACGGCAAGGATTCCACGGGCACCGAGATAAACGGTGACAAAGCTATCGTCAATAACGACGGCGACAGCACGATCCTTGATGGCGGCACCGGAACCCGCATTACGGGTGATGATGCGACGGCCAACAACAGCGGCAATACCACCGTTGATGGTCAGGGCTCGACCGGTACCGAAATCGCGGGTAATAACGCGGTGGTGAATCAGGACGGCTTACTGGATGTGAGCGGCGGCGGTCACGGCATTGATATCACTGGTGATAGCGCCACTGTAATCAACAAAGGCAATATAACTGTCACGGATAAAGATTCGGTTGGTGTGCTGATTAACGGTGATCGAGCGACCTTTGCCAATACGGGTCATATTGACGTCAATAATTCAGCTACTGGCATGAGCATCACGACCAGCGAGGGGGCCATCTCCCAGGCAGGTAGCATGAATGTTGGTGACTTTTCAACAGGCATGGCGCTCAGTGGTAATAACAACAGTGTGACGTTGGCGGCGAAAGATCTGAACGTTACCGGGCAGAAGGCAACGGGCGTCAACATATCTGGTGACAATAATGCCGTTGATATCACTGGTAATATTTTGGTAGATAAAGATCAAACCGCGACTAACGCGGTAGATTATTTTTACGAACCGTCTATTGGTGTGAACGTTAGCGGCAACAGTAACACTGTATCGCTAGACGGCAAGTTAACTGTGGTGGCTGACAGTGAACTTACCTCACGTATTTATGCTGACTTTGATGGAAGCCAGGAGAATATTTCCGGGCTTGTCGTATCTGGTGATGATAATACCGTGTATCTGAACGGTGGTATCCAGCTGGTTGGTGAAGAAAATCAATTGACTGATGGTTCTACCGTCGCATCAAATCGCAATGGCTATGGCAAAACACCAGTAATCACTGTTGATGGGAAGTCGTCTGTTTACCTGAACGGGGACTCCACGATTAATGGTGATTTACCTCTAGCCTATTCAGGGATGATTCGGTTGAAGAATAGCGCCATGATTGAGATCGGGGCGGATGCCACGATTAACATGCAGGTAGATATTTATGACCACTATGCGAGATCTGAATCCCAAATGATCTTTGTAGAGTCTGGTGCTGAGTTAGTCAATAAAGGTGATATTGATACTCGAAATATCGGTTTTGCCGCTATTTCTGGTGAAAATTCAACGGGAAGTAACAGTGGCAATATTACTCTTTCTCAGTACAACTATGGCTTGTTAGCAAATGCAGGAGTTGGCTATTTCACGACTAAAGGCGGTAGTGCGGTTAATAATGGTACGATTACTGCGAAAGTCATGGAACAAGAAAGTGTCATTAATTTGGGAGCGTCTCTGGGTCTGAATGAGGCGAACACTTTCTACTCTGATGCGAACAGTATGATGGGTCTTGATGCCTTTGATCACGGATACGTGTCCAATGAAAGCGGTGGCAGCATTGAGATGTATGGTCGCGGCAACGTTGGTATGTTGGCTATTGATGAGAGTACAGCAGAAAACGCTGGGCAAATTACACTGGATGCCCTGTGGGTTGATGCAGATGATACCACCACTTTGCGGAGCAATATTGGTAATGATGCCAGGAGCTATGGCGTTGGTATGGCCGTAGGTACGAATACTTACAGTGGGCCAAGAAAAAATGCTACGGCCGTTAATAAACAGGGTGGTGTAATAACGGTTTATAATGCTGGAATAGGTATGGCCGCCTACGGTGCCAGCAATACCGTGATTAACGAGGGTATCATCAATCTGGAGAAAAACGCTAACTACGATAGTAGTCTGGGAGCAGATTCTCTGATCGGTATGGCCGCCTATAAGAGTGGTACTGCCATTAATGAACAGTCTGGCGTAATTAATATCAATGCTGACAATGGGCAGGCGTTTTATAGTGATGGAACCGGTACTATTCTTAACTATGGAACGATTTGTGTTAACACTAATTGCCTGACGGGCAATGACTATAATGAGACTGACTCTTATACCTCGTTACTTTACACGGGTGGCGATGTAATCACTGCGCAGAATGAAACACAAAATCTGACCCAAAAAGCCTCGATTAACGACAAAAAAGAAGGCAATGTTGTTAACAGTGGTTCGCTTTCCGGTGCTGATATTGCGATTAGTAGCGGTGAATTAGTTAATACATCGACGGGTACTATTAATAATGCCATCATTATCAATGATGGAGAGTTAAGTAACGAAGGCTCTGTGGCGAAGGTGACGCTAAACGCAGGCACGTTCGGGAACACCGGTACGGTTAACTCGCGCATGTTCCAGACAGGAGGAACATTTAATAACCAGCAAGGTGGGGTCGTGCAAAACGGTGCTAACCTGAGTAAAACTGCAATCACCAATAACGAGGGTACCTGGTATCTCGGTGCCAGCAGTAGTAGTGATAGCAATAATGCCAGCATGATGGAGATTTATAATACTGCGGTGTTTAACAACAGCGGTGACTTCATTCTAAATAACAGCAGAAATGCTATTCACTTATATCAGTCTGGGTCGTTCTACAATACCGGTCATATGTTAATTTCTGGTGCTAACTATAGCGGTAACGCAATTAATTACTGGAACGCGAATAATAATGGACGGTTCATTAATAGTGGTACAGTTGATGTTACTGCAAAAGCGCTAGCGACCAGCGGTGTTGATGCCAGTACCAACCATGCATACTTCTGGAACCAAAATAGTGGTATAGTCAATTTTGATAAAGACAGCGGCGTTGCTGTGAAATTCACCCACAGTAATTATGTTGCACAGAATGATGGCACCATGAATATTAGCGGTAATAACGCTATTGCGATGGAAGGGAATAAAAATGCACAGTTGATTAACAACGGTACGATTAATCTTGGAGCACAAGGTACGACAGATACCGGTATGATAGGTATGCAGCTGGATAGCAGTGCGACGGCTGATGCGGTGATCGAGAATAATGGTACTATCAACATATACGCTAATAATTCCTTTGCGTTTAGCATGCTAGGTTCCGTAGGCCACCTCGTGAATAACGGTACGGTAACCATTGCAGATGGGGTGACGGGGTCCGGGCTGATTAAGCAAGGTAATAGCGTTAACATTGAAGGCGTCAATGGCAATAACGGCAATAATAGTGAAGTGCATTATGCTAATTACACACTGCCAGATGTGCCCGGCTCGTCAGTTTTCGTATCTACCGACAATGTTTCAGATAATGGAGGCCAGAACAACCTAAATGGCTATGTTGTGGGAACCAGTTCTGATGGCAGCGCAGGTAAGTTGAAAGTGAGCAATGCAAGCCTGAAGGGTGTTTCCGTTAACACTGGATTTACGTCAGGAACAAGTGCGACTTCTGTTACATTCGATAATGTGGTTCAAGGTAACAATCTTACGGATGCTGATACCATTACATCGACCTCTGTCGTGTGGAGCGCACAAGGTAACACCGATGCTAATGGCAACGTAGACGTCACGATGACCAAAAACGCCTATACGGATGTTGTGACGGATTCTTCAGTTAATAATGTCGCTCAGGTACTGGATACGGGTTACACCAATAACGACCTGTACACTAGTCTGAACGTAGGAACGACTGCTGAACTGAACAGTGCGCTGAAACAAATTAGCGGCAGCCAGGCAACAACGGTATTTAATGAAGCACGAGTGTTAAGTAACCGCTTCAGCATGTTGTCCGATGCAGCACCGGAAGTTGCAAACGGTCTGGCCTTCAACGTGGTAGCGAAAGGCGACCCGCGTGCTGAACTGGGTAACGACACACAGTACGACATGATGGCGCTGCGTAAATCTCTGACGCTGACTGAACATCAGAACCTGAGTCTGGAATACGGGATTGCTCGTCTGGAGGGTAATGGTTCAGATACCGCAGGCGATAACGGAGTGACAGGCGGTTACAGCCAGTTCTTCGGTCTGAAACACCAGATGGCCTTTGACAACGGTATGAACTGGAATAACGCCCTGCGTTATGATGTGCACCAGCTCGACAGCAGTCGCTCGATAGCGTACGGCGACATCAATAAAACAGCCGATGCTAATGTGAAACAACAGTACCTGGAGTTCCGTAGTGAAGGAGCAAAAACCTTTGAGCTGCGTGAAGGGCTGAACGTCACTCCATATGCCGGGGTTAAACTGCGTCACACACTGGAAGGTGGCTATCAGGAACGCAATGCGGGTGACTTTAACCTGAGCATGAACAGCGGCAGCGAAACGGCGGTGGACAGCATCGTTGGGCTGAAACTGGACTATGCAGGGAAAGAAGGCTGGAGTGCGAACGCCACGCTGGAAGGTGGGCCGAATCTGAGCTATGTGAAAAGTCAACGTACTGCGAGTATTTCGGGCGCTGGAAGCCAACGTTTTAACATTGACGATGGTCAGAGTGGCGGTGGTTTCAACAGCCTGGCGACGATGGGTGTGAAATACAGCAGCCAGGAAAGTGCGTTGCAGGTAGATGCATTCCACTGGAAAGAAGACGGCATCAGTGATAAAGGTGTGATGCTAAACTTCAAGAAAACATTCTAATTTTTAGCATGTAATACATAAACCGCAACGCTGATACAGGTTGCGGTTTTTTTATTGCCGGATGCGGTGCTTGACGTGTCTTAACCTTTCTGGGGTTTCGTGTCTTTCAGGGCAACAGTACAACTCATCCCGCAATCTTGTTTACACCCTCGCATTATTTATCTCTATTCATTTCTATACTGATTTTTCTTAATCCGTTTTATTACAGGGCAGGGTGCGATGAGCAGCAACACATTTACTCTCGGTACAAAATCCGTTAACCGTCTTGGTTATGGCGCGATGCAACTGGCTGGTCCTGGGGTTTTTGGCCCCCCAAGAGATCGCCACGTCGCTATAACCGTGCTGCGCGAGGCGCTGGCATTGGGCGTCAATCATATTGATACCAGCGACTTTTATGGTCCGCACGTCACCAATCAGATTATCCGCGAAGCGCTTTATCCGTACTCTGACGACCTGACAATTGTCACTAAAATTGGTGCGCGGCGTGGAGAGGACGCTTCCTGGTTACCCGCATTTTCTCCGGCAGAGCTGCAAAAAGCGGTACACGATAATCTACGTAATCTCGGCCTGGACGTACTGGATGTGGTTAACCTGCGCGTTATGATGGGGGATGGTCATGGCCCAGCGGAAGGATCGATTGAGGCCAGCCTGACAGTGCTGGCGGAGATGCAACAACAAGGCCTGGTAAAACATATTGGCCTGAGTAACGTCACACCGACGCAGGTTGCAGAGGCGCGAAAGATTGCCGAAATCGTCTGCGTGCAGAACGAATACAACATTGCTCACCGTGCTGATGACGCAATGATTGATGCTTTGGCTCGTGACGGCATTGCCTACGTGCCGTTCTTTCCGCTCGGGGGCTTTACGCCGCTGCAATCCTCCACGCTTTCCGATGTTGCTACAAGCCTTAATGCGACACCAATGCAGGTTGCGCTGGCGTGGCTGTTACAGCGTTCACCGAATATTTTGCTGATTCCTGGCACCTCTTCGGTGGGGCATCTGCGGGAGAATATGGCGTCCGATGAATTAGTGCTAACGGATGACGTGTTGGCAACGCTGGACAGTATTTCGCAAAAGGCGGGTTAAATAAAAAAACCTCCCACTTTCGTGGGAGGCATCATAAATCTTATGCAGCAACAATGCTGTCGATGGCTGCTTTCGCGTCAGACTGTGCTTTCGCTGCCATTTCCGGGCCGTACGCGATCCCTTCGGCGAAGACAAATTTCACATCGGTAATGCCGATAAAGCCCAGGAATGTGGACAGATACGGCGTCACCAGATCCGTTGGGCCATCTTTATGGATCCCACCGCGGCTGGTGATAACGATGGCTTTTTTACCGGTGACCAGGCCTTCCGGACCCTTCTCGGTATAGCGGAAAGTAACGCCTGCACGTGCAACCAGGTCAAAATAGTTTTTCAACTGGGTCGAGATATTGAAGTTATACATCGGTGCCGCAATAACGATAACGTCGTGGGCTTTCAGCTCGGCAATCAGCTCATCGGAAAGCGCCAGAGCTTCCTGCTGACGCGGAGTCAGCGGCGCATCGCTCGGACGCAGTGCACCAACCAGTTCGCCATCCAGGACCGGAATCGGATTTGCAGCCAGGTCACGCACGGTGATTTCATCAGCGGAGTGCTTTTCGCGCCATTGTTCAACAAAATAATCGGACAACTGATTAGACTGAGAGTACCCTGCCAGGATGCTGGAGTTAAGAACTAATACCTTGCTCATGGTGTTTCCTTATAGATATTTGAATGGGCAATGCCCCGTTGCTTGTTGACACTTTATTCACAATCCTGCCACAGAGATAGCGCAATAAATCGAAGCCTATGTTCGAATTTATTGAACAACGCATAGAAAGCCGCGATGTGGTACTCTATATCTATCATTTAAAAGAAAATTAATCAGGCAGCCTACTGCCCACTAACGTTATGACAGAACAACAAAAATTGACCTTTGCTGACTTGCAGCAGCGGCTGGATTCGCTGATGTTGCGCGACAGACAGCGTTTTTTACGCCGTCTGCACGGCGTGAAGAAGGTTAAAAATCCTGATGCACAACAGGCCATTTTCCAGGAGATGGCGAAAGAGATTGACCATGCGGCAGGGAAAGTCCTGCTGCGTGAAGCGGCACGACCGGAGATTACTTACCCGGACAATTTGCCGGTTAGTCAGAAAAAGCAGGACATTCTCGAAGCGATTCGTGACCACCAGGTGGTGATCGTCGCCGGGGAAACGGGTTCCGGTAAAACGACTCAGCTACCGAAAATCTGTATGGAGCTGGGTCGCGGGATTAAAGGGCTGATCGGCCATACCCAGCCGCGTCGGCTGGCGGCGCGAACGGTGGCGAACCGTATTGCGGAAGAGCTAAAAACGGAGCCGGGCGGTTGCATCGGTTACAAAGTGCGTTTCAGCGATCACGTCAGTGATAACACGATGGTCAAGCTGATGACCGACGGCATCCTGCTGGCAGAGATCCAGCAAGACCGCCTGCTGATGCAGTACGACACCATCATTATTGACGAAGCGCACGAACGCAGCCTGAATATCGATTTTCTCCTCGGCTATTTGAAAGAGTTGCTGCCGCGGCGTCCTGACCTAAAAATCATTATCACTTCCGCGACTATCGACCCGGAACGCTTTTCGCGCCACTTTAATAATGCGCCGATTATCGAAGTCTCCGGTCGGACCTATCCGGTGGAAGTGCGCTATCGCCCGATTGTTGAAGAAGCCGATGATACCGAGCGCGATCAGTTGCAGGCGATTTTTGACGCCGTAGACGAACTGAGCCAGGAAAGCCCTGGCGACATTCTGATCTTTATGAGCGGCGAGAGAGAAATTCGCGATACCGCCGATGCGCTGAACAAGCTGAACTTACGCCATACCGAAATCTTGCCGCTTTATGCACGGCTTTCCAACAGCGAACAGAACCGCGTGTTCCAGTCGCACAGCGGGCGACGCATTGTACTGGCGACCAACGTCGCGGAAACCTCGTTGACCGTACCGGGTATTAAATACGTTATCGACCCAGGTACGGCGCGTATCAGCCGCTACAGCTATCGCACCAAAGTGCAGCGTTTGCCGATTGAGCCAATTTCGCAGGCTTCAGCTAATCAGCGTAAAGGCCGCTGCGGTCGTGTGTCAGAAGGGATCTGTATTCGTCTCTATTCCGAAGACGATTTCCTCTCGCGCCCGGAGTTTACCGACCCAGAAATTCTGCGTACTAACCTGGCCTCGGTTATTTTGCAGATGACCGCACTGGGCTTGGGCGATATCGCCGCATTCCCGTTTGTCGAAGCACCGGATAAACGCAATATCCAGGATGGCGTGCGTCTGCTCGAAGAGCTGGGCGCGATCACCACTGATGAACAGGCCAGCGCCTATAAACTGACGCCGCTCGGTCGCCAGCTCTCGCAGTTGCCTGTCGACCCACGTCTGGCGCGTATGGTGCTGGAAGCGCAAAAACATGGCTGCGTGCGTGAGGCGATGATTATCACTTCCGCGCTCTCTATTCAGGACCCGCGTGAGCGGCCAATGGACAAGCAGCAGGCATCGGACGAAAAACATCGTCGCTTCCACGACAAAGAGTCTGACTTCCTCGCGTTTGTGAATCTGTGGAATTATCTTGGCGAGCAGCAAAAGGCGCTTTCTTCAAACGCCTTCCGTCGCCTGTGTCGTACTGATTATCTCAACTATCTGCGCGTGCGCGAATGGCAGGATATCTACACCCAGTTGCGCCAGGTGGTGAAAGAACTTGGCATTCCGGTTAACAGCGAACCAGCGGATTATCGCGAAATTCACATTGCGTTGCTGACCGGTTTGCTTTCGCATATCGGCATGAAAGATGCCGATAAACAAGAATATACCGGCGCACGTAACGCGCGTTTCTCCATCTTCCCCGGTTCCGGCTTATTCAAAAAACCGCCGAAATGGGTAATGGTGGCGGAACTGGTAGAAACCAGCCGCCTGTGGGGACGCATTGCTGCGCGGATCGAACCGGAATGGGTGGAGCCAGTTGCTCAGCATTTGATTAAACGCACCTATAGCGAACCGCACTGGGAACGGGCGCAGGGCGCGGTGATGGCAACGGAAAAAGTCACTGTTTATGGTTTGCCGATTGTTGCCGCGCGCAAGGTCAACTACAGCCAGATCGATCCGGCGTTATGTCGTGAACTCTTTATTCGCCACGCGCTGGTGGAAGGTGACTGGCAGACGCGTCACGCATTCTTCCGTGAAAACCTGAAACTACGGGCCGAAGTGGAAGAACTGGAACACAAAACTCGTCGCCGCGATATTCTGGTGGATGACGAAACGTTGTTTGAGTTCTACGACCAGCGCATCAGCCACGATGTGATCTCCGCACGCCATTTCGACAGCTGGTGGAAAAAAGTCAGCCGCGAAACGCCTGATTTGCTCAACTTTGAAAAGAGCATGTTGATCAAAGAAGGGGCGGAAAAAATCAGCAAACTGGATTACCCGAACTTCTGGCATCAGGGCAATCTCAAACTGCGTTTGAGCTATCAGTTTGAGCCCGGCGCGGATGCTGACGGTGTGACCGTGCATATCCCGCTGCCGCTACTTAACCAGGTTGAGGAGAGTGGGTTTGAGTGGCAGATCCCCGGTCTGCGTCGTGAGCTGATCATCGCCCTGATTAAATCGCTGCCGAAGCCGGTACGCCGTAATTTTGTGCCCGCGCCAAACTACGCCGAAGCGTTTTTAGGCCGCGTCACACCGCTGGAATTGCCGTTGCTCGACAGCCTTGAACGAGAGTTACGGCGGATGACTGGCGTCACCGTTGACCGCGAAGACTGGCACTGGGATCAGGTGCCCGATCACCTGAAAATCACTTTCCGCGTGGTGGATGACAAAAACAAGAAGCTAAAAGAAGGGCGCTCATTACAGGATCTGAAAGACGCCCTGAAAGGCAAAGTGCAGGAAACGCTGTCTGCCGTGGCGGATGACGGTATCGAGCAGAGCGGTTTACATATCTGGAGTTTTGGTCAACTGCCGGAAAGCTACGAGCAGAAGCGCGGCAACTACAAAGTGAAGGCGTGGCCGGCGCTGGTGGATGAGCGTGACAGCGTAGCGATCAAACTGTTTGATAACCCGCTGGAACAGAAGCAGGCAATGTGGAACGGTCTTCGCCGTTTACTGCTGCTAAATATTCCATCGCCGATCAAGTACTTGCACGAAAAGCTGCCAAACAAAGCCAAGCTGGGGCTGTACTTTAACCCGTATGGCAAAGTGCTGGAGCTGATCGATGACTGTATCTCCTGCGGTGTGGATCAACTGATCGACGCCAATGGTGGCCCGGTCTGGACGGAAGAAGGCTTTGCTGCGCTGCATGAAAAAGTCCGCGCTGAACTGAACGACACGGTGGTGGATATTGCGAAGCAGGTCGAGCAAATCCTCACTGCGGTGTTCAATATCAACAAACGTCTGAAAGGGCGGGTGGATATGACCATGGCGCTGGGGCTTTCTGACATTAAAGCGCAGATGGGCGGGCTGGTGTATCGCGGTTTTGTCACTGGTAACGGCTTCAAACGGCTGGGCGACACGCTGCGTTATTTGCAGGCAATTGAAAAACGACTGGAAAAACTGGCGGTCGATCCACATCGTGACCGTGCTCAGATGCTGAAAGTCGAAAACGTCCAGCAGGCATGGCAGCAATGGATCAACAAACTGCCGCCTGCACGTCGTGAGGATGAAGACGTGAAAGAGGTCCGCTGGATGATAGAAGAGCTGCGCGTTAGTTACTTCGCTCAACAACTTGGTACGCCTTATCCGATTTCGGATAAGCGTATTTTGCAGGCGATGGAGCAGATTAGCGGTTAACACTGCTATTTGCCTGATAAATCTAAAACCCGGTAAGCATTTAGCGCCGGGTTTTTTATTAATTCTAAAAACGATAAGGGAAAAAATTCAGGAGTTCAGAAAAATACAATTCTCTGCTGCAAGATGAATAATGTTTATCTACAGCATTTCCTTAAAAGATATGTCAGGCTTGCGGAGCGGCAGTTAAGGAAATACGACTTCCTCCTTTCAGAGTGCTCCGCTTCTCACTATTATCTCACGCAGTATTCTTAAGGGAACGATAAGGAGGAACCATGAATATTACCCCGTTTCCGACGCTTTCGCCGGCAACCATAGATGCCATAAATGTTATCGGACAGTGGCTGGCGCAGGATGATTTCTCCGGTGAGGTGCCGTATCAGGCCGATTGCGTGATCCTTGCAGGCAATGCGGTTATGCCGACTATCGATGCGGCATGTAAGATTGCCCGCGATCAGCAAATTTCTTTACTGATTAGTGGTGGTATCGGTCACTCGACAACTTTTTTGTATAGCGCCATCGCACAGCATCCGCACTACAACACTATCCTCACCACTGGCAGAGCTGAAGCTACCATCCTGGCGGATATCGCTCGTCAGTTCTGGCATATTCCGCATGAAAAAATCTGGATTGAAGACCAGTCAACAAACTGCGGTGAAAACGCACGCTTTAGCATCGCGCTATTGAATCAGGCCGTAGAACGAGTTCATACGGCTATCGTTGTTCAGGACCCCACCATGCAGCGGCGCACGATGGCGACGTTCCACCGTATAACCGGGGATAATCCCGATGCACCACGCTGGTTAAGTTATCCCGGATTCGTTCCTCAGTTAGGAAATAACGCAGACAGTGTAATCTTTGTTAATCCGTTGCAAGGATTATGGCCGGTTGAGCGTTATCTATCGCTACTCACTGGCGAGCTGCCGCGTTTACGCGATGATAGCGATGGCTACGGCCCCCGCGGGCGAGATTTTATCGTTCACGTTGATTTTCCGGCAGAAGTCATTCAGGCATGGCAAACGCTGAAACATGATGCGGTGCTCATCGAGGCGATGGAAAGTCGCTCGTTACGTTAAAAATTGCCCGTTTGTGAACCACTTGTTTGCAAACGGGCATGACTTCTGACTTTTATTTCTGCCTTTAATTCCTTTTACACTTGTTTTTATGAAGCCCTTCACAGAATTGTCCTTTCACGATGCCGTCTCTCTGATAATTGATGTTAATTAACAATAAATTTACCAAAAACAAACATGTAAATCACAGGAGTCGCCCATGTCAGTACCCGTTCAACATCCTATGTATATCGATGGACAGTTTGTTACCTGGCGTGGAGACGCATGGATTGATGTGGTAAACCCTGCTACAGAGGCTGTCATTTCTCGCATTCCCGATGGTCAGGCCGAGGATGCCCGTAAGGCAATCGATGCAGCAGAACGTGCACAACCAGAATGGGAAGCGTTGCCTGCTATTGAACGCGCCAGTTGGTTGCGCAAAATCTCCGCCGGGATCCGGGAACGTGCCAGTGAAATCAGTGCGCTGATTGTCGAAGAAGGGGGCAAGATCCAGCAGTTGGCTGAAGTCGAAGTGGCTTTTACTGCGGACTATATCGATTATATGGCGGAGTGGGCACGGCGTTACGAGGGCGAGATTATTCAAAGCGATCGTCCAGGAGAAAATATTCTTCTGTTTAAACGTGCGCTTGGCGTGACTACCGGCATTCTGCCGTGGAACTTTCCGTTCTTCCTCATTGCCCGCAAAATGGCTCCCGCTCTTTTGACCGGTAATACCATCGTCATTAAACCCAGTGAATTTACGCCAAACAATGCGATTGCATTCGCCAAAATCGTTGATGAAATAGGTCTTCCGCGCGGCGTGTTTAACCTTGTACTCGGGCGTGGTGAAACCGTTGGGCAAGAACTGGCGGGTAACCCAAAGGTCGCAATGGTCAGTATGACAGGCAGCGTCTCTGCAGGTGAAAAGATTATGGCGACTGCGGCGAAAAACATCACCAAAGTGTGCCTGGAATTGGGGGGTAAAGCACCGGCTATCGTAATGGACGATGCCGATATTGAACTGGCAGTCAAAGCCATCGTTGATTCACGCGTCATTAATAGTGGGCAAGTGTGTAACTGTGCAGAACGTGTTTATGTACAGAAAAGCATTTATGATCAGTTCGTCAATCGGCTGGGGGAAGCGATGCAGGCGGTTCAATTTGGTAACCCCGCTGAACGCAACGACATTGCGATGGGACCGTTGATTAACGCCGCGGCGCTGGAAAGGGTTGAGCAAAAAGTGGCGCGCGCAGTAGAAGAAGGGGCGAGAGTGGCGTTGGGTGGCAAAGCGGTAGAGGGGAAAGGATATTATTATCCGCCGACATTGCTGCTGGATGTTCGCCAGGAAATGTCGATTATGCATGAGGAAACCTTTGGCCCGTTTCTGCCGGTGGTCGCATTTGACACGCTGGAAGAGGCTATCTCAATGGCTAATGACAGTGATTACGGCCTGACCTCATCAATCTATACCCAAAATCTGAACGTCGCGATGAAAGCCATTAAAGGGCTGAAGTTTGGTGAAACTTACATCAACCGTGAAAACTTCGAAGCTATGCAAGGCTTCCACGCTGGATGGCGTAAATCCGGTATTGGCGGCGCAGATGGTAAACATGGCTTGCATGAATATCTGCAGACCCAGGTGGTTTATTTACAGTCGTAATGAGTGAAAGAGGCGGAGGTTTTTTCCTCCGCCTGTGCGCGTCAGAGTTTAGCGAATTTTTCGAGGGTGCGAATAAGCTGCGTGACGAAGCCATATTCGTTATCGTACCAGGCGACCGTTTTCACCAGTTGTAAATCGCCCACGGCGGTAATTTCCGTTTGCGTGGCATCAAACACCGAACCGAAATGGCTGCCAATGATATCGGAAGAGACTATTTCTTCATCGGTATAACCAAATGACTCGTTATTGTTTGTCGCCTTTTTAAGCGCGTTGTTCACCTCTTCGGCAGTCACTTTTTTTCCGAGAATCGACACCAGTTCAGTGACCGAACCTGTTTTCACCGGCACGCGTTGCGCATGACCTTTCAGTTTGCCGCTCAATTCCGGGATCACCAGGCCAATGGCTTTTGCCGCCCCCGTAGTGTGGGGAATGATATTTTCTGCCGCTGCGCGTGAAGCACGTAAATCTTTACCACGTGGGCCATCCACCAGTGACTGGGTGCCGGTATAGGCATGAATGGTTGTCATCGTGCCGACTTCTATCCCGAAACTGTCATGCAAGGCTTTGGCCATCGGCGCAAGGCAGTTAGTGGTGCATGACGCCACGGAAACAATGGTGTCGTTGCCATCCAGAGTGTCGTCATTGACGTTATAAACGATGGTTTTCATTTCACCGGCAGGGGCGGAAATCAACACCTTCTTCGCGCCAGCATCAAGATGCGCCTGCGATTTCTCGGCGGAGGTATAAAAGCCTGTACATTCGACAATGATTTCTGCGCCTTTCGCTTTCCACGGAATATTTTTAGCCTCTTTTTCGGCGTAAACCGCGATACTTTTCCCATCAACGACAAGTGAATCTTCCGTATAATCAACGCTCCAGGGGAACGGTCCGTAGTTTGAATCATGTTTCAGCAGGTAGGCGAGAATTTTTGGGGAAGTGAGATCATTAA
The DNA here is from genome assembly GCF_046487695.1 of Escherichia sp. WS1118. Lineage (NCBI taxonomy): Bacteria > Pseudomonadati > Pseudomonadota > Gammaproteobacteria > Enterobacterales > Enterobacteriaceae > Escherichia > Escherichia sp. WS1118. The sequence continues at coordinate 16,197 of NZ_JBJQIZ010000015.1, forward strand.
TAGCGACAACGTCTATGTTGCTTTTGACTTCAAGTAATCGACGCAACACCAGTCGACCGATACGACCAAAACCATTAATACCAACTTTACTCATGGTCTTCTCCTGTCAGGAACGTTCGGATGAAAATTGATCCTTTCCAGGCTTAGACCAGGATGGCGGGATGGGCAATCTACATTCTTGCAGTGAAACGTAACGTACTGAAAACGGGTGAACAATATTTAATGAAATTTTAAGAAAAGCCCGTTATGTTAACGGCAAATTATGTTAAAGCAGGAAATGTTATGGGAAATAAATACTCAAGGTTACAAATCAGCATTCACTGGCTGGTCTTTTTGCTGGTTATCGTAGCGTATTGCGCAATGGAGTTTCGTGGTTTCTTCCCACGTAGCGATCGGCCCCTCATCAACATGATTCATGTTTCCTGTGGCATCTCAATTCTCGTACTGATGGTGGTTCGTCTTTTGTTAAGACTGAAATACCCAACCCCGCCGATTACACCTAAGCCAAAACCGATGATGACGGGACTGGCGCATTTGGGCCATTTGGTGATTTATCTCCTGTTTATTGCGCTGCCAGTGATTGGTTTGGTGATGATGTATAACCGGGGCAACCCGTGGTTTGCGTTTGGTTTGACGATGCCTTACGCTTCAGAGGCCAATTTCGAGCGGGTTGATAGCTTAAAGTCGTGGCATGAAACGCTGGCGAATCTGGGATATTTTGTCATCGGCTTGCACGCTGCGGCTGCACTGGCACACCACTATTTCTGGAAGGACAACACACTTCTACGCATGATGCCACGTAAACGTTCCTGAAGGATATTTAAAGAAAACGCCTGTACTAAAACCGACCCGTGGTACAGGCGAAGAATACGGGCCTACATCGGAAGCGCCTATTATATTTATTTGTATGACAAATAAAACCATAATCCTTGTCTATACGTCCATCTGGCTTATCTTTAATCAATTCACCCGATCTTTGATCTCATCAACGGTATCAAAATAACTCAGCGTATAACGTTCAAATCGAACATAAGATTCGATAAATCATGGAGGTTATATGAAAAAACTGGCACTTATCCTGGTTATGGGAACGCTTGTTTCCTTTTATGCCGATGCCGGGCGCAAACCCTGTTCTGGTTCGAAAGGGGGGATCTCACACTGTACGGCAGGCGGCAAATTTGTCTGTAATGATGGTTCTATTAGTGCATCGAAAAAAACATGCACTAACTGAAGTGTAAAAGGGGTGCCATGAGAAAATGAATCCGCTAGTCAGATGCGCGGGGAAAATCCCCGCGCTTGCCCTTACCTGGACGTGCAGGCCATGAGCGCAGCAACTTCCTTATCACCGTCCCGGAACCGCAGTTCGTAGAGCGATTGTCGGGTCAGTGTGAATGTCAGAATCGTGTTACTCTCGCAAGGCCGTGGATTTGCCGTTGTCGCCAGCGAAGTACGGACACTCGCAAGCCGCAGCGCTCAGGCGGCGAAAGAGATTGAAGGCTTGATCAGTGAATCAGTCAGGTTAATTGACCTGGGATCGGATGAGGTGGCAACGGCAGGGAAAACCATGTGCACTATTGTTGATGCCGTCGCGAGTGTCACACATATCATGCAGGAAATCGCCACCGCCTCGGATGAACAAAGTCGAGGCATAACGCAGGTTAGCCAGGCGATTTCTGAAATGGATAAGGTGACGCAACAGAATGCTTCTCTGGTAGAAGAGGCCTCAACGGCGGCGGTGTCCCTTGAAGAACAGGCGGCACGACTAACTGAGGCGGTGGACGTATTCCGTCTGAACAAACATTCTGTGTCGGCAGAACCACGAGGAGCTGGTGAACCAGTTAGTTTTGCTACGGTGTGAAAATGTTAAAGGAGGGATCGACAGATCCCTTCACCTTTCAGAACGGCATTGATTTTCGAATAGCGTTAATCATCAACTGGCAACCAGAAGAGAACGTCGCATCTACGCGGGTCAGTATTCCAATCGGTTCGCCTGCACCATGTCCCGGAACAGGCAGGGCTACCAGCGTGGCATGACGCAGGTCGTCTTTTACAGCGCCAGAAGGGACAAACCACACGTAATCGTATTCAACCGTAAGTTGACGAGATAGCGAAGCAGACAGCGTTTCGATACAACCCGAAGGAATTTTACATCCCTGGCTCTGCACTAATGCATCTGAATGCTGGCGTGGCGCAGTGCCTTCTGGTGATACAACGACCGGCCATTCCAGCACCCGGCTTAGCGTTACGTTCTCCTGAAGTAGCGGGTGATTAGGGCGGACAACCAGCTTCAGCGATTCAAGAAACAGCAGTTCGTAATTAAGCCCGTTCATCAGTTCAGGATCTGACATCCGACCAATGCCGATATCGATTTCCCCGGTTTTTAAACCCGCCAGAATCATAGGGTTACTCATTGTCGCAACTTGCAAGGTCGTCTCTTTTTGTTGCTGATGAAACTGACCTATAACCGAAGGTAATATCCCTAGTGCCGCAGTAGGTAGCGCACCAACCCTGACGACATCATTATTAAGACCTTCTTTACGATGAAGCGACTGTCCGGCAGTGTTGATGGCGTCAAGAACTCTGACTGCATGCGTTAAAAATTGTTCGCCGGGTAAGGTAAGTTGCGCCCCCTGACGACCACGCTCAAACAAGCGAGCGCCCGTCAGCTGCTCCAGTTCATTCAATGTCTTAGAGAGCGCAGGTTGACTCAAATTAAGGGTTTCAGCCGCGCGCCCCAAAGTTCCTTGTTGTGCGACAGCTACGAATGTATGAAGGTGGCGCAAACGGATGCGCTGACTAAACAGACTATTTTTTTCCATAAGCGATGTTAAAAACGAAGCGGTGTCGCTGACAAGTGAAGTTGTTTTATTATGATAACTTGATTGCAAAATATTATTAACAATTAAAGCAACTATGTTACAGCAAAATGGATAATATTGATGTTTTCGCGGCGAGATCACAGTTTGTAAATTCTTCCAGCCGGAGTGAATGCGGTTACCTACACTCCAGATTACTGACCACTGGAGGCAGACACTATGGCGAACAGCATCACGGCGGATGAGATTCGGGAACAGTTTTCGCAGGCAATGTCAGCCATGTACCAGCAAGAAGTTCCGCAGTACGGCACGCTGCTGGAACTGGTAGCTGATGTAAATCTGGCGGTGCTGGAAAACAATCCTCAACTGCACGAAAAAATGGTAAATGCAGACGAGCTGGCGCGACTGAATGTTGAACGTCATGGGGCGATTCGCGTTGGGACTGCACAAGAGCTTGCTACTCTTCGGCGGATGTTTGCCATTATGGGGATGTACCCGGTGAGCTATTACGATCTCTCGCAGGCAGGGGTGCCGGTACATTCGACAGCATTTCGGCCCATTGATGATGCTTCTCTGGCGCGTAATCCCTTCCGCGTTTTTACCTCGTTACTCCGTCTTGAGCTTATCGAGAACGAAATTTTGCGCCAGAAAGCGGCGGAGATTCTGCGTCAGCGCGATATCTTCACCCCACGTTGTCGACAACTGTTAGAGGAATATGAGCAGCAGGGCGGTTTTAACGAAACACAGGCACAGGAGTTTGTGCAGGAAGCCCTGGAAACGTTTCGCTGGCACCAGTCAGCAACGGTAGATGAAGAAACCTATCGCGCCTTGCACAACGAACATCGGTTGATTGCTGATGTGGTCTGTTTTCCTGGATGCCATATCAACCATCTGACGCCACGTACGCTGGATATTGACCGGGTGCAGTCGATGATGCCTGAATGCGGAATTGAACCCAAAGTTCTGATCGAAGGGCCGCCGCGCCGCGAGGTGCCGATTTTACTACGCCAGACCAGCTTTAAAGCACTGGAAGAGACGGTGTTGTTTGCGGGGCAGAAACAGGGCACACATACCGCGCGCTTTGGTGAAATTGAGCAGCGTGGTGTGGCATTAACGCCGAAAGGGCGACAACTGTATGATGATCTTCTGCGGAACGCTGGAACCGGGCAGGATAATCTCACTCACCAAATGCATTTACAGGAAACCTTCCGCACTTTTCCTGACAGTGAGTTTTTAATGCGTCAGCAAGGGCTGGGATGGTTCCGGTACCGTCTGACGCCTTCGGGTGAGGCGCATCGTCAGGCGATTCATCCCGGAGACGATCCACAGCCCTTAATAGAACGTGGTTGGGTAGTGGCGCAACCCATTACCTATGAAGATTTCTTGCCCGTTAGCGCGGCGGGGATCTTCCAGTCAAATCTGGGTAATGAAACGCAGGCATGCAATCACGGTGATGCCAGTCGCGAAGCATTTGAGCAGGCGTTGGGGGGGCCGGTTTTGGATGAGTTCCAGCTTTATCAGGAAGCGGAAGAACGCAGTAAACGTCGCTGTGGTTTGCTTTAAATTCTGACCATCCGCCTTTGCAAAAATTTGCCTGATTTTACAAACGAATCAGGCTCATCCCATCGACATAAAAAAAATGCCAATTTATGCATATTCTCTGATTTCAACAATTGGATTATTAATAAATATTGTCTAGAGTGAGCGGTCATAAATAAGCACTTTCTTGCCGCTGAAAATGACCAGCGCGGGACCATTCACAACACCAGAAGGACTCACTTTCAGGTATGGATCGTAGACGATTTATTAAAGGTTCAATGGCTATGGCCGCCGTGTGCGGTACCAGCGGCATTGCTTCTCTTTTTTCTCAGGCGGCATTCGCGGCCGATTCTGATATTGCCGACGGGCAAACCCAGCGTTTTGACTTCTCCATTCTACAGTCAATGGCGCACGACTTAGCGCAAACAGCATGGCGTGGTGCACCACGTCCGTTACCTGACACTTTGGCGACAATGACGCCGCAGGCTTATAACAGTATTCAATACGACGCCGAAAAATCGCTCTGGCATAACGTTGAGAACCGTCAACTGGACGCTCAGTTTTTCCATATGGGAATGGGATTCCGTCGCCGCGTTCGTATGTTTTCTGTAGATCCAGCAACACATCTGGCGCGTGAAATTCACTTTCGCCCGGAGTTGTTCAAATACAACGATGCGGGTGTGGATACCAAACAATTAGAAGGGCAAAGCGATCTCGGTTTTGCCGGTTTTCGCGTGTTTAAAGCCCCCGAACTGGCGCGCCGTGATGTAGTATCATTCCTCGGCGCGAGTTATTTCCGCGCCGTTGATGACACATATCAATACGGTTTGTCGGCCCGCGGCCTGGCGATCGACACTTACACCGACAGCAAAGAAGAGTTCCCCGACTTTACCGCCTTCTGGTTTGATACGGTAAAACCAGGGGCAACCACCTTTACTGTTTATGCGTTGCTCGATAGCGCCAGCATTACTGGTGCCTATAAGTTCACTATCCATTGTGAGAAAAATCAGGTGATTATGGATGTGGCAAATCACCTGTATGCGCGCAAAGACATTAAACAGCTGGGCATTGCACCGATGACCAGTATGTTCAGCTGCGGTACTAATGAACGTCGGATGTGCGACACCATTCATCCGCAAATCCATGACTCTGATCGTCTGTCCATGTGGCGGGGCAACGGCGAGTGGATTTGCCGTCCGCTGAACAATCCGCAAAAATTGCAGTTCAATGCTTACACCGACAACAACCCGAAAGGGTTTGGTTTATTGCAACTGGATCGTGATTTCTCCCATTATCAGGACATTATGGGCTGGTATAACAAACGCCCAAGTCTGTGGGTGGAACCGCGTAACAAGTGGGGTAAGGGCACCATCGGCCTGATGGAAATCCCAACAACGGGCGAAACGCTGGATAACATTGTCTGCTTCTGGCAGCCAGAAAAAGCTGTAAAAGCGGGTGATGAGTTTGCATTCCAGTATCGTCTGTACTGGAGTGCGCAACCGCCTGTTCATTGCCCATTAGCGCGCGTTATGGCGACGCGTACCGGCATGGGCGGTTTCCCGGAAGGTTGGGCGCCAGGTGAACACTATCCCGAAAAATGGGCGCGACGTTTTGCCGTCGATTTCGTTGGTGGTGATCTGAAAGCTGCCGCGCCAAAAGGCATTGAGCCGGTGATTACGCTTTCCAGTGGGGAAGCGAAGCAAATCGAAATTCTCTATATTGAACCCATTGATGGTTATCGTATTCAGTTTGACTGGTATCCGACTTCGGACTCCACTGATCCGGTCGATATGCGGATGTATCTGCGTTGTCAGGGCGACGCTATCAGTGAAACATGGCTGTATCAGTATTTCCCGCCAGCGCCGGATAAACGTCAGTATGTTGATGACCGCGTGATGAGTTAATCGTTTTTTCTTCGGCATCTTCTTCGGGAGGTGCCGTCTGGTTAAACACGATCCCGCTCGCATTTTTCCCTAAGTTAAATGAGTAATCTGATGGTGTGTATTTCAGATACACCTTGTCAGCCACTAACAGGGAGTGCGTATGTTTCCAGAATACCGAGATTTAATATCCCGTCTGAAAAACGAAAATCCTCGCTTTATGTCCTTGTTCGATAAACACAATAAACTTGATCATGAAATTGCCAGAAAGGAAGGTTCCGACGGTCGAGGGTACAATGCGGAAGTGGTCCGCATGAAAAAACAAAAGCTACAGTTAAAAGATGAGATGCTCAAAATCCTGCAGCAGGTGAGCGTCAAAGAGGTGTAAACTTTCCTAAGCCGCCAGCCAGGCGGCTTTTTTAACAGCTGCATGGATTGACTGGAGATAAGATGACTGAAACGATAAAAGTAAGCGAATCACTTGAATTACATGCTGTTGCGGAAAGTCATGTCACACCTCTTTATCAGTTAATCTGTAAAAATAAAACCTGGTTACAGCAGTCGCTAAACTGGCCGCAGTTTGTTCAAAGTGAAGAGGACACGCGAAAAACGGTGCAGGGTAATGTGATGTTGCATCAACGCGGCTATGCCAAAATGTTCATGATTTTCAAAGAAGATGAACTTATCGGCGTTATCTCTTTTAATCGTATTGAACCACTGAATAAAACCGCTGAAATCGGCTACTGGCTGGACGAATCTCATCAGGGGCAGGGGATCATTTCTCAGGCGCTGCAGGCATTGATTCATCATTACGCTCAGTCTGGTGAACTTAGACGCTTCGTGATCAAATGTCGGGTGGACAATCCGCAAAGCAACCAGGTAGCGTTGCGCAATGGTTTTATCCTTGAAGGTTGCCTTAAACAGGCTGAGTTCCTGAATGATGCCTATGATGATGTGAACTTATACGCGCGTATTATCGATTCACAATAACCCTGCCAGCAGCGTTCGCGTAATGCGCTCCTCGCCGTTAATGACTTTTGGACCACGGACATGAATCGTGTCGCCATCAAAGGCTTCAACGACGGCGTGGTCAGTTAACTCCACATGGTTTTCAATTATCACCGCACCTGTAATACGGCTCTCACCTTGTATGACAACGTGCTCGTCGAGCAGAATCGGTCCGCCACGTACCACGGCATTTCCGCCAATCAAGACATGATGTTTTAACACACAATTACCTTCCACAATGGCATATTCCGCCACCTGTGAACTGTAATGAATCGTCGGAATGGCATCTTCTTCTATGCCAGCTTTCACCTGCGCGTGACCGTAGACTTTAGCGCAATCGCATAGCCAGACGTTGTTCTCTTCATTACCTTCAACACTGGCAAAATCAAAAACTTCGGCGCGATGTTCAATAAAAGCATACCGGACGACGGCATCGCCATAAATTTGTGCCTGGTGGACAATACGCGAGGCGCTAACCTTTGCGCGATCATAAATTTGTAGCAGGAGTTGATGGTCGGGCGTTAAGCCTTGTGCGGCGACGATCATAGAATGTTGATCAATTAAGGCGTGACCAAATATTCTACATTGACCGCAAACTAATGAGTCACTAATGGTGACACTGTCACTTATATATACACCCTGGCTGATTTCACTATTATCGATCCAGACATTATCCGTTGCGTAAACCTCTCCCCACAGCACGCTGGTGCCGGTGATACGCGTATTCCCGGAAATCACCGTTCCGCCGAACGCAATAGCATTCTGGTCGTAAATCCAGCAATTTCCTTCCTGTGCTAACACCGTTTCGTGATCGATCCAGCCGCCAGCGCTTCCTGCTATCACATCGTTAAAATCGCTCATGGCGATAATTTGCCGTAATAACACACTTTTTTTAGTGCCATCTTCCTGATAACTAAAGGCTCGCTGTTCTTCACTTAGACGATATTTACGCATAGCGTTTTCCCACAGGTGACTTACTATAACCGTAGCAAATTCTGCGGCTCTGGCTATGCTCGAGAAAATTCCATAAAATGCATTTCAAATATACTTTATAAATTAAACAAAATGAGTAAGAAGATGCAGAGCGATAAAGTGCTCAATTTGCCGGCAGGCTACTTTGGTATTGTGTTGGGGACGATAGGGATGGGATTTGCCTGGCGCTATGCCAGCCAGGTTTGGCAGGTCAGCCACTGGTTGGGGGATGGGCTGGTGATTCTGGCGATGATCATCTGGGGATTATTGACTGGCGCATTTATTACCCGACTCATACGCTTTCCGCATAGCGTGCTGGCAGAAGTGCGCCATCCAGTGCTGAGCAGTTTTGTGAGTTTGTTTCCGGCAACGACGATGCTGGTGGCGATTGGTTTTGTTCCGTGGTTTCGCCCACTGGCGGTGTGCCTGTTCAGTTTTGGTGTCGTGGTTCAGTTGGCTTATGCCGCCTGGCAAACTGCGGGATTATGGCGCGGATCTCACCCTGAAGAAGCTACCACGCCTGGACTGTATCTGCCGACAGTTGCCAACAACTTTATCAGCGCAATGGCCTGTGGTGCGTTGGGCTACACCGACGCCGGTCTGGTGTTTTTAGGCGCAGGCGTTTTCTCATGGCTAAGCCTGGAACCGGTGATCTTGCAGCGTCTGCGCAGTTCGGGAGAATTACCCACGGCACTGCGGACATCACTCGGCATTCAGCTCGCTCCTGCGCTGGTGGCCTGTAGTGCCTGGCTGAGCGTCAACGGCGGCGAGGGTGACACGCTGGCGAAAATGCTTTTCGGTTATGGACTGCTGCAACTGCTGTTTATGCTACGTCTGATGCCATGGTATCTCTCCCAGCCATTTAATGCTTCATTCTGGAGTTTCTCGTTCGGTGTATCTGCACTGGCAACCACCGGTTTGCATCTGGGGAGTGGCAGCGATAATGGATTTTTCCATACGCTGGCGGTGCCGCTGTTTATCTTTACCAATTTTATTATTGCAATACTGCTCATCCGTACTTTTGCGCTTCTGATGCAGGGAAAATTGTTAGTCAGAACCGAGCGCGCCGTTTTAATGAAAGCAGAGGACAAAGAATGATCATTCGTGATGAAAACTATTTTACTGATAAATATGAATTAACCCGCACACACTCTGAAGTGCTGGAAGCGGTGAAAGTGGTTAAACCGGGTAAAACGCTGGATCTGGGCTGTGGTAATGGTCGTAACAGTCTTTACCTGGCAGCCAATGGTTATGATGTTGACGCATGGGATAAAAATGCCATGAGTATCGCCAACGTCGAGCGCATTAAGTCCATTGAAAATCTGGATAATTTACACACCCGGGTCGTTGATCTGAATAACCTCACATTTGATGGACAGTACGATTTTATTCTTTCTACTGTGGTGCTGATGTTCCTTGAGGCTAAAACCATCCCAGGGCTGATTGCCAATATGCAACGTTGCACTAAACCTGGCGGTTACAACCTGATTGTGGCGGCGATGGATACCGCTGATTATCCATGTACCGTCGGCTTCCCGTTTGCCTTCAAAGAGGGGGAATTACGTCGATATTACGAAGGCTGGGAGAGGGTGAAATACAATGAAGACGTCGGCGAGCTGCACCGCACCGACGCCAACGGTAATCGTATTAAACTGCGTTTCGCCACGATGCTGGCACGTAAAAAATGATCCGGTAAGAACAAAGCGCGTGAAAATTCCCCACGCTGAGATGGTTTACTGTTCTTCTTTTCGGTAAGCATATTTTTTATCGAAGGGATGTGAAATTAATCACAGTAGTCGAAGTTTTTTAGCCGCTTAACTTACTGAAATTTAACTACTGATGATTGACTTAGCCCCTTTTTCGGCATTGACTATGTCGTCTGAAAAGGGGCTAAAAAATTTATTTTCACCAACACTTTTTTTGCCACAACACGAAGCGGCGCTTTTTGCTATAACTTAGAAAGTAATATAATCATCTCAGGAAACTATTCATGCGTACCACATCATTTGCGAAAGTTGCAGCTTTATGCGGCTTGTTGGCTCTGTCTGGTTGTGCCTCTAAAATCACCCAGCCAGATAAATATTCTGGTTTTTTAAACAATTACTCTGATTTAAAAGAAACAACCTCGGCAACAGGTAAACCTGTTTTACGTTGGGTAGACCCGAGTTTTGATCAAAGCAAATATGACAGCATCGTCTGGAACCCAATCACTTATTATCCGGTACCGAAACCTTCTACCCAGGTAGGGCAGAAAGTTCTGGATAAAATTTTGAACTATACCAACACCGAAATGAAAGAAGCGATAGCGCAGCGTAAACCACTGGTTACCACCGCTGGGCCGCGTAGTCTGATTTTCCGTGGGGCCATTACCGGTGTAGATACCAGTAAAGAAGGGCTGCAATTCTATGAAGTGGTTCCTGTTGCATTAGTGGTTGCGGGGACGCAAATGGCTACAGGCCACCGTACCATGGATACTCGCTTGTATTTTGAAGGTGAGCTGATTGATGCAGCGACTAATAAACCGGTTATCAAGGTCGTTCGTCAGGGCGAAGGTAAAGACCTGAATAACGAAAGTACGCCAATGGCTTTCGAAAATATTAAACAAGTTATTGATGACATGGCGACCGATGCCACCATGTTTGACGTTAACAAAAAGTAGTTCCAGACGCGCCATCGTTAGATGGCGCTTTTTATTATCGGTTTCTGTTAGCGATTAAATTCAACACCACGTAACAAACGCCTCCGGCAATTAATCCCCAAAACGCAGAACCAATCCCGAACAGCGTCAATCCACTTGCCGTTACCAGAAATGCCACCACCGCCGCGTTGCGCTCACGCTCATTATGCAGCGCCTGATACAAACTGCCGCCAATGGTACTCAACAGCGCAAGACCTGCCAGCATCTGGATCCAACTTACGGGCAGGGCAGCCATCATCCCGGTAATGGCACTACCAAACAGACCTGCGATCAAATAAAAAATACCAGCAACGGCAGCGGCCAGCCAACGTTGATCTTTATCCGGATGCGCTTCCGGGCTTTGGCAAATAGCCGCGGTGATTGCCGCAATACCGACGGAATAAACGCCGAAAGGGGAAAAAACAAGCGCCAGCAATCCAGTAAACACAATCAACGGCGAAACAGGAGCCGAATACCCGGCTGCTTTCATTGCTGCGATACCCGGTGCGTTTTGCGATGCCATCGTCACCAGAAAAAGGGGGAGTGCAACGCTCAGACTGTGAGCAAACGAAAAATCAGGGGGAATATAAGTGGGGAGAACGGGTTTAAAGACAACATCAGTTGTGACAACGTCACCTTGCGCGATAACGATCACGATCCCAATAATCATCGCGGCAATTACCGCATAGCGCGGCGCAACGGCCCTGGTTGCCAGCCATACCAGCAACATACTGCCACACAACGTAAATTGACCATCCAGACTGGCAAACGCCTGTAAACCAAAACGTAATAAAATCCCGGCAAGCATTGCCGCCGCAAGCGAGTGCGGAATAATGCGCATCAGACGAGCAAAGAGTCCCGTTATGCCGCAGAGGACTATTAACACGTTGGTGACAATAAAAACGCCGATGGCTTCGTTAAGTGTTAGTCCCTGTAATCCGGTGACCAACAAAGCCGCACCAGGCGTTGACCATGCGGTGAGAACAGGTACGCGATACCATAATGTCAGAGCCAGCGTACTGACGCCCATTGCCAGCCCCAGCGCCGTCATCCAGCCAGAGATTTGTGCAGTGGTGGCTCCGGCGACAATCGCTGCTTGCCAGATTATTGCCGCTGAACTGGCGTAGCCAATTAATACCGCCAGAAACCCCGCCAGTAGCGTGGGTGGAGGAATAGAAAACAGACGCATAGTCACCTCGTGCGTTATAACGTACGGCTAACGTAGCATTTGTCCGTTATAACGCACAAGTGATAAACTTCCGTTTTGCCGGAGGAGTCGCATGGAAAATCTCGCTCGCTTTTTATCCACCACACTTAAACAACTACGTCAGCAGCGCGGCTGGAGTCTTTCGCGACTGGCAGAAGCGACGGGCGTTTCTAAAGCGATGTTAGGGCAGATTGAGCGTAATGAATCCAGCCCGACGGTCGCGACATTATGGAAAATTGCCACCGGGTTGAACGTGCCATTTTCAACATTTATTTCTCCGCCGCAGTCCTCTACGCCTTCAGTTTATGATCCACAACGGCAGGCGATGGTGATCACTTCGCTGTTTCCTTATGATCCACAACTCTGCTTTGAACACTTCTCGATTCAGATGGCACCCGGTGCAATAAGCGAATCGACGCCCCATGAAAAGGGGGTAATCGAACATGTCGTCGTCATTGATGGACAACTTGATCTGTGTGTTGATGGTGAATGGCAGAGCCTTAATTGTGGGGAAGGCGTTCGATTTGCTGCAGACGTCACGCATGTCTATCGTAATGGTGGGGAGCAAACCGTACATTTTCATTCCCTCATCCATTACCCGCGCAGTTAAGCGGGAAAACTATTTCGCAACGTCGCGCTTGTGGCTAAAATAGCCGCCATTTTTCAGCTACTGGATAAGAAAGTGACCGTATCTTCTCATCGTCTTGAACTGTTAAGCCCGGCACGCGATGCCGCCATTGCCCGCGAAGCTATTTTGCACGGTGCCGATGCTGTTTATATCGGCGGCCCTGGTTTTGGTGCCCGTCATAATGCCAGTAATAGCCTGAAAGATATTGCCGAGTTGGTGCCGTTTGCCCATCGTTATGGTGCAAAAATTTTCGTCACGCTTAACACCATTTTGCATGATGATGAGCTGGAACCCGCGCAACGGCTGATTACTGACCTCTACCAGATCGGTGTCGATGCGCTGATTGTTCAGGATATGGGGATTCTGGAACTTGATATTCCGCCGATTGAACTGCACGCCAGTACGCAGTGCGATATTCGTACAGTAGAAAAAGCGAAGTTCCTCTCTGATGTTGGCTTCACGCAGATTGTGCTGGCGCGAGAGCTGAATCTTGAGCAGATCCGCGCGATTCACCAGGCCACGGACGCGACCATTGAATTCTTTATTCATGGCGCATTGTGCGTGGCCTATTCGGGTCAGTGCTACATTTCTCATGCGCAAACAGGGCGTAGCGCCAACCGTGGCGATTGCTCGCAGGCGTGCCGTTTGCCATACACATTGAAAGACGATCAGGGGCGGGTGGTTTCCTATGAAAAACATCTGCTGTCGATGAAAGATAACGATCAGACTGCCAACCTCGGCGCGCTGATTGATGCTGGCGTACGCTCCTTCAAGATTGAAGGGCGTTACAAAGATATGAGCTACGTGAAGAATATCACCGCCCATTATCGTCAGATGCTGGATGCCATTATTGAAGAACGTGGCGATCTGGCGCGCGCTTCATCAGGTCGTACTGAACATTTCTTTGTTCCATCGACGGAAAAGACTTTCCACCGTGGTAGCACAGATTATTTTGTGAATGCCCGTAAAGGCGATATTGGCGCGTTCGATTCGCCGAAATTTATCGGCCTGCCGGTGGGCGAAGTATTGAAAGTAGCGAAAGATCATATTGATGTTGCCGTTACCGAGCCACTGGCAAATGGCGATGGCCTGAACGTGATGATTAAACGTGAAGTCGTCGGTTTTCGTGCTAATACGGTAGAGAAAACCGGAGAAAATCAGTACCGCGTCTGGCCAAATGAAATGCCAGCAGATTTGCACAAAATTCGCCCGCATCACCCACTAAACCGAAATCTTGATCATAACTGGCAGCAGGCACTGACAAAAACCTCCAGCGAACGTCGGGTGGCGGTAGACATTGAACTGGGCGGCTGGCAGGAACAACTGATTCTGACCCTCACCAGTGAAGAGGGTGTCAGCATCACACATACGCTGGACGGGCAGTTCGACGAAGCCAATAACGCCGAAAAAGCAATGAACAATCTGAAGGATGGTCTGGCAAAACTGGGGCAAACCATCTATTACGCCCGCAATGTGCAAATTAATTTGCCGGGGGCGCTGTTTGTACCAAACAGTCTGTTAAACCAGTTCCGCCGTGAAGCCGCCGATATGCTTGATGCTGCGCGTCTTGCCAGTTACCAGCGCGGCAGCCGTAAACCGGTTGCTGATCCTGCGCCGGTTTATCCGCAAACGCATCTGAGTTTCCTCGCGAACGTATACAACCAGAAAGCGCGTGAATTTTATCATCGCTATGGTGTGCAACTGATTGACGCGGCGTATGAGGCACATGAAGAGAAGGGCGAAGTCCCGGTGATGATCACCAAGCATTGTCTGCGCTTTGCCTTCAATCTGTGCCCGAAACAGGCGAAAGGCAATATCAAAAGCTGGAAGGCGACGCCAATGCAACTGGTTAACGGCGATGAAGTATTAACGCTAAAGTTTGATTGCCGCCCATGCGAGATGCACGTCATTGGCAAAATCAAAAATCACATACTGAAAATGCCGTTACCGGGAAGCGTAGTGGCATCCGTAAGTCCGGATGATCTGCTGAAAACATTGCCGAAGCGAAAAGGGTAAAACGCCAGTTTTCGGGTTACTCACCACTCATCAAATCTGCATGATATTGCCTGCCGGGTAAGGCGTCATGCCGCATCCGGCAACAAATGACTCAACGCTGTCCCGCTTCTGGTTTGCGCGATTTTTGCCAGTAAAAATGCTCGCGCAAACCTTCCGCCGACTCTTCCGCCACAGCACGCAATTCATCGCTGTCCGCTTCATGACGCAGCTGATGATCCACATTCTTTACCCACATAAATTCATGTCCTTTGTGCCCTGCCATGAGTTGTCCTGAGAACAGTGCACACGTTAATAAGACAACCGATAACGCCTTCGAAAACATCCCGCCACCTTTTTCTAACCTTTTGCCGCTATGATGCCGATCGTTTCTTGAGGTTATTATTCAGTTTTGCAAATTAGAGCAAAGAAATTCTGGAATCTTCCTTCCTGATTTTGCATTGCATTCTGCCGTTGCGGCGATTTAGTGCTATTTTCGAGCACATTACACACGGAGGTAAACTTCGCCATTAAATAGTCACGATCACTTTATTGAAGTGCCTTTGAGCGTCGCCTCTAAGGCGCTTGGCAAAGAGTTATCGCTGGTGATGGTTTAATTACAGTTAACGAAAAGTTGTCATTTTTAACAACTGATATAGACTGCCGAATCATCTGCACATAATTACGATTCGATAATGAAAAAATACCAGCAGCTTGCAGAACAATTACGCGAGCAGATTGCGTCGGGTATCTGGCAACCCGGCGATCGTTTGCCTTCGTTGCGTGACCAGGTGGCGCTTTCTGGCATGAGCTTTATGACTGTCAGCCATGCCTATCAGTTGCTCGAAAGTCAGGGATATATTATCGCGCGACCGCAATCGGGTTATTACGTTGCGCCACAGGCAATAAAAATGCCGAAAGCGACAGTCATTCCAGTCACACGAGATGAAGCAGTCGATATCAACACCTATATTTTTGATATGTTGCAGGCCAGTCGTGATCCGTCGGTAGTTCCGTTTGCCTCGGCCTTTCCCGACCCGCGACTTTTCCCCCTCCAACAACTAAACCGCTCGCTGGCGCAGGTAAGCAAAACCGCCACGGCGATGAGCGTGATTGAAAACTTACCGCCAGGAAACGTAGAACTGCGTCAGGCTATTGCTCGTCGCTATGCCTTACAGGGCATCACCATTTCTCCTGATGAAATTGTCATTACCGCCGGGGCGTTAGAGGCATTAAACCTCAGTTTGCAAGCGGTAACTGAACCGGGCGATTGGGTGATAGTAGAGAATCCTTGTTTCTACGGCGCGTTGCAGGCGCTGGAGCGGTTACGGCTGAAGGCGTTATCGGTGGCGACGGACGTTAAAGAAGGGATCGATCTTCAGGCGCTGGAACTGGCGTTGCAGGAGTATCCGGTGAAAGCGTGCTGGCTGATGACTAATAGCCAAAATCCACTCGGATTTACCTTAACGCCGCAGAAAAAAGCACAACTGGTGGCGTTGCTCAATCAGTACAACGTAACGCTGATTGAAGATGACGTTTACAGCGAACTTTATTTTGGACGGGAAAAACCGCTGCCTGCGAAAGCGTGGGATCACCACGATGGTGTTTTGCATTGCTCTTCGTTTTCGAAATGTCTGGTGCCTGGTTTTCGTATTGGTTGGGTCGCCGCCGGAAAACATGCACGTAAAATTCAACGCTTGCAGTTGATGAGTACGCTTTCCACCAGCTCACCGATGCAGCTTGCGCTGGTGGATTACCTTTCTACTCGCCGGTACGATGCTCATCTTCGTCGCCTGCGTCGCCAGCTTGCGGAACGTAAACAACGCGCCTGGCAGGCTTTGCTGCGTTATCTGCCTGCGGAAGTCAAAATTCATCACAATGACAGCGGTTATTTTCTCTGGCTGGAGCTCCCCGAGCCGTTAGATGCAGGAGAATTAAGCCTGGTGGCACTGACGCATCATATCAGTATTGCGCCGGGTAATATGTTTTCTACCGGTGAAAACTGGTCACGTTTTTTTCGTTTTAATACCGCGTGGCAGTGGGGAGAACGTGAAGAACAGGCGGTAAAACAATTAGGCAAACTTATTCAAGAACGGCTGTAATAGCGTTTAATTTAATTCCTCTCAGGTTGGGTAATATGAATTTCGAATAGCAGTCATATATCCTAACTCCTTGTCTATACTCCAGAAGATAACCTTACAGACGGCATAATGCGCGGTAGCTCACAACCTGATTAAATTTTCTCAGGGCCGAAGGTGTGCCTGCAAGCCGCCGTCTATGGTTAAACAAGGAGATATTTTTACGGCACGGCGGCTGAACAATTAATTACGACAGGAGTAAGACCTTATGAGCAAGACATTTGCCCGCAGCAGCCTGTATGCGCTCAGCATGACAATAATGACCGCTCACGCCGCCGAACCGCCTACCAATTTAGATAATCCGGAAGGGCGACTGGATATTATCGCCTGGCCGGGATACATCGAACGCGGACAAACTGATAAACAATACGACTGGGTAACGCAATTCGAAAAAGAGACAGGCTGCGCGGTGAATGTTAAAACCGCCGCGACTTCCGATGAAATGGTCAGTCTGATGGTCAAAGGGGGTTACGATCTGGTTACGGCATCCGGCGATGCCTCGCTGCGCCTGATTATGGGCAAACGCGTGCAGCCGATTAATACCGCATTGATTCCCAACTGGAAAGCGCTCGATCCGCGCGTGGTTAAAGGCGACTGGTTTAACGTTGGCGGCAAAGTTTACGGCACACCTTACCAATGGGGGCCGAACCTGCTGATGTACAACACTAAAACCTTCCCGACGCCGCCGAATAGCTGGCAAGTGGTTTTTGTTGAGCAGAATCTGCCGGACGGCAAGAGCAATAAAGGCCGGGTACAGGCTTATGATGGCCCTATCTACATTGCGGATGCCGCGTTGTTCGTCAAAGCCACGCAGCCACAGTTGGGCATCAGTGATCCGTATCAACTCACCGAAGAACAGTATCAGGCGGTGCTGAAAGTGCTGCGCGATCAACATAATTTGATCCATCGCTACTGGCATGACACTACCGTGCAAATGAGCGATTTCAAAAACGAGGGTGTGGTTGCTTCCAGTGCATGGCCCTATCAGGCCAACGCCCTGAAAGCCGAAGGCCAGCCTGTCGCTACCGTTTTCCCGAAGGAGGGCGTTACCGGTTGGGCTGACACCACCATGCTACATAGCGAAGCGAAACATCCGGTTTGCGCCTACAAATGGATGAACTGGTCATTAACCCCAAAAGTGCAGGGCGATGTGGCGGCCTGGTTTGGCTCGCTACCAGTAGTGCCGCAAGGGTGTAAAGCCAGTCCGTTATTAGGCGAGAAAGGTTGTGAAACAAACGGTTTTAACTATTTCGATAAAATCGCCTTCTGGAAAACGCCTATAGCAGAAGGGGGCAAGTTTGTTCCCTACAGTCGCTGGACGCAGGATTACATTGCCATTATGGGCGGTCGCTAACTTCGCTGGGGTGCTTTATGACGTACGCAGTGGAGTTTGACAACGTCTCACGGTTGTACGGTGACGTGCGCGCAGTAGATGGCGTCAGTATTGCGATAAAAGATGGTGAGTTCTTCTCTATGCTGGGGCCGTCCGGCTCCGGCAAAACCACTTGCCTGCGCCTGATTGCTGGATTCGAACAGCTTTCCGGCGGGGCTATCTCTATTTTTGGTACGCCCGCCAGCAATCTGCCACCGTGGGAGCGGGACGTGAATACTGTCTTCCAGGACTACGCGCTATTTCCGCATATGTCGATTCTTGACAACGTAGCCTACGGGCTGATGGTCAAAGGCGTGAATAAAAAGCAGCGGCATGCAATGGCGCAAGAGGCGCTTGAGAAAGTGGCGTTGGGGTTTGTACAGCAACGTAAACCGTCACAACTTTCTGGTGGTCAGCGCCAGCGAGTCGCCATCGCCAGAGCACTGGTGAACGAACCGCGTGTGTTGTTGCTGGATGAACCGCTCGGCGCGCTGGATCTCAAATTGCGCGAGCAAATGCAGCTTGAGCTGAAAAAGCTGCAACAGTCTCTCGGTATCACTTTTATCTTCGTTACCCACGATCAGGGCGAAGCGTTATCGATGTCCGATCGGGTGGCGGTTTTCAATAATGGACGCATTGAACAGGTCGATTCTCCGCGCGATCTCTATATGCGCCCGCGCACGCCGTTTGTTGCGGGATTCGTTGGGACATCGAATGTTTTTGATGGACTGATGGCAGAGAAACTTTGTGGCATGACGGGAAGCTTCGCACTACGACCGGAACATATCCGCCTCAACACCCCTGGCGAAATGCAGGCTAATGGCACGATCCAGGCGGTGCAATATCAGGGCGCAGCGACCCGTTTTGAACTGACACTGAGCGGCGGTGAAAAACTGCTGGTGAGTCAGGCCAATATGACAGGCGAAGAACTGCCTGCCACGCTCACGCCCGGACAACAGGTGATGGTTTCCTGGTCGCGTGATGTGATGGTGGCGCTGGTTGAGGAGAGGTGAATGGCGATGAACGTATTGCAATCACCTTCACGTCCAGGTCTGGGTAAGGTGTCCGGTTTCTTCTGGCGTAATCCGGGGCTGGGGCTGTTTTTGCTGCTGCTTGGCCCGCTAATGTGGTTTGGCATTGTCTATTTCGGCTCGCTGCTGACGCTGTTATGGCAGGGCTTTTATACCTTTGACGATTTCACCATGTCGGTAACGCCGGAACTGACGCTGGCGAATATCCGTGCGCTGTTTAATCCGGCGAATTACGACATCATTGTCCGCACGCTGACCATGGCTGTGGCAGTCACTATCGCCAGCGCCATTCTGGCTTTTCCAATGGCGTGGTATATGGCGCGCTATACCAGCGGAAAAATGAAAGCGTTTTTTTATATTGCGGTAATGTTGCCGATGTGGGCGAGCTACATTGTTAAAGCCTATGCCTGGACGTTATTGCTGGCAAAAGATGGCGTGGCTCAGTGGTTTTTACAACATCTTGGGCTGGAACCACTGCTGACTGCGTTCCTCACGCTACCGGCGGTGGGAGGTAATACGCTGTCAACTTCCGGGCTGGGGCGCTTTCTGGTGTTTCTCTATATCTGGCTGCCGTTCATGATCCTGCCCGTGCAGGCGGCGCTTGAGCATTTGCCGCCGTCATTGTTGCAGGCGTCGGCTGATCTTGGCGCACGTCCACGACAAACCTTTCGCTATGTGGTGTTGCCGCTGGCAATCCCGGGTATTGCCGCTGGCTCTATCTTTACCTTCTCACTCACGCTGGGCGATTTTATTGTCCCGCAGCTGGTTGGCCCTCCAGGATATTTTATCGGCAATATGGTTTATTCCCAGCAGGGGGCGATTGGCAATATGCCGATGGCGGCGGCATTCACCCTGGTGCCGATTGTTCTCATCGCACTTTACCTGGCGTTCGTGAAACGTCTGGGAGCGTTCGATGCACTCTGAACGCGCACCGTTTTTCCTCAAACTGGCGGCCTGGGGCGGCGTGGTTTTCCTACATTTTCCCATCCTGATTATCGCTGCCTATGCGTTTAACACTGAAGATGCGGCGTTTAGTTTTCCACCGCAAGGCCTGACGCTGCGCTGGTTTAGCGTGGCAGCACAGCGTAGTGATATTCTTGATGCCGTGACACTGTCACTTAAAGTGGCGGCGCTGGCGACATTAATCGCGCTGGTGTTAGGGACGCTGGCCGCTGCCGCGCTGTGGCGACGAGACTTTTTCGGCAAAAACGCCATTTCGCTGTTACTGTTGCTGCCCATTGCGCTGCCGGGCATTGTCACTGGTCTGGCGCTATTAACCGCCTTTAAAACCATCAATCTGGAGCCGGGATTTTTCACCATCGTGGTCGGTCATGCGACTTTTTGCGTAGTGGTGGTGTTTAACAATGTCATCGCCCGTTTTCGCCGCACCTCGTGGAGTCTGGTTGAGGCGTCAATGGATCTTGGGGCCAATGGCTGGCAAACCTTCCGCTACGTAGTGTTGCCGAATCTCAGTTCGGCGTTACTGGCTGGAGGAATGCTGGCGTTTGCCTTGTCGTTCGATGAAATCATCGTGACGACTTTTACGGCAGGTCATGAACGAACGTTACCGTTGTGGTTGCTCAATCAGCTTGGGCGACCGCGTGATGTACCGGTAACCAACGTGGTGGCACTGCTGGTTATGTTGGTAACAACCTTGCCGATCCTGGGGGCCTGGTGGCTAACCCGCGAAGGCGACAATGGTCAATAACCACTGATACAGGAATATGCTATGCAACATAAGTTACTGATTAACGGAGAACTGGTTAGCGGCGAAGGGGAAAAACAGCCTGTCTATAATCCGGCAACGGGGGACGTTTTACTGGAGATTGCCGAGGCATCCGCAGAGCAGGTCAATGCTGCTGTTCGCGCGGCAGATGCAGCATTTGCCGAATGGGGGCAAACCACGCCAAAAGCGCGTGCGGAATGCCTGCTGAAACTGGCTGATGTTATCGAAGAAAATGGTCAGGTTTTTGCCGAACTGGAGTCCCGTAATTGTGGCAAACCGCTGCATAGTGCGTTCAATGATGAAATTCCGGCGATTGTCGATGTCTTTCGCTTTTTCGCCGGTGCGGCGCGCTGCCTGAATGGTCTGGCGGCAGGTGAATATCTTGAAGGTCATACTTCGATGATCCGTCGCGATCCGTTGGGGGTCGTGGCTTCTATCGCACCGTGGAATTATCCGCTGATGATGGCTGCGTGGAAACTGGCTCCGGCGCTGGCGGCAGGGAACTGCGTAGTGCTTAAACCATCAGAAATTACCCCGCTGACCGCGTTGAAGTTGGCAGAGCTGGCGAAAGATATCTTCCCGGCTGGCGTGATTAACGTGCTGTTTGGCAGAGGCAAAACGGTGGGAGATCCGCTGACCGGACATCCCAAAGTGCGGATGGTGTCGCTGACGGGTTCTATCGCCACTGGGGAACACATCATCAGCCATACCGCGCCGTCCATTAAGCGTACTCATATGGAACTTGGTGGCAAAGCGCCAGTGATTGTTTTTGATGATGCGGATATTGAAGCAGTGGTCGAAGGTGTACGTACTTTTGGCTATTACAATGCCGGACAGGATTGTACTGCGGCTTGTCGGATCTACGCGCAAAAAGGCATTTACGATACGCTGGTGGAAAAACTCGGTGCTGCGGTGGCAACGTTAAAATCGGGTTCGCCGGATGACGAGTCTACGGAGCTTGGACCTTTAAGCTCGCTGGCGCATCTCGAACGCGTCAGCAAGGCGGTAGAAGAGGCGAAAGCGACAGGGCACATCAAAGTGATCACTGGCGGTGAAAAGCGCAAGGGTAATGGCTATTACTATGCGCCGACGCTGCTGGCTGGCGCATTACAGGACGATGCCATCGTGCAAAAAGAGGTATTTGGTCCGGTAGTGAGTGTTACGCTCTTCGACAACGAAGAACAGGTGGTGAACTGGGCGAATGACAGTCAGTACGGACTTGCATCTTCGGTATGGACGAAGGATGTGGGCAGGGCGCATCGCGTCAGCGCGCGGCTGCAATATGGTTGTACCTGGGTCAATACCCATTTCATGCTGGTAAGTGAAATGCCGCACGGTGGGCAGAAACTTTCTGGTTACGGCAAGGATATGTCACTTTATGGGCTGGAGGATTACACCGTCGTCCGCCACGTCATGGTTAAACATTAAGGATAATATTGCAGATCGTAAGAGTATGAGATGATCTTGCGTACTGTCAGAGCACTGATTTCTCTGACAGTACGTGCTGCGTGCAAAATCACAACATCAAATAAACCAGCCAAATCTCATAGAGATAAGAGTAAACAAACCAACAGCAGCAAAGACATTTATCAGTACTACAGTTCTACTGGAAACATTCATTTTTGCCACCTTTTATCATTGCCCCTATGTGTATAGTACGGGTTAAGAAAATCCGCAATAATACTCATTCTGAAGATAGATAAGGGCAAGTTGCTGTTTGATGATTTTTTCTCTAACTGGTGAAAAAACTTGATGCACGTCAAAAAATGACGCATATTTGCGCGCGTTTTATTCATCTGGCTGGACGCCCGTACATGTCTCTCTATCAACATATGCTTGTTTTTTATGCGGTTATGGCAGCAATCGCATTTCTTATCACCTGGTTTCTTTCTCACGATAAGAAACGCATCCGTTTCTTAAGCGCCTTTCTGGTGGGGGCAACATGGCCGATGAGTTTCCCGGTGGCGCTGTTGTTTTCTCTGTTTTAAATCTTATGCACTGGCTTGACGGCACCACGCAGACTTATATCATTTGGATGAATCGATAAATTTCACAAGTGGCTAAGGAGAAAGTATGTCGCATCTGGATGAAGTCATCGCGCGCGTGGATGCCGCGATTGAAGAGAGCGTCATTGCCCATATGAACGAATTATTAATCGCCCTGAGCGATGACGCGGAGTTAAGTCGGGAAGATCGCTACACCCAGCAGCAGCGTTTGCGCACCGCTATTGCTCATCACGGTCGCAAACATAAAGAAGATATGGAAGCGCGCCACGAACAGTTAACCAAAGGCGGTACCATCCTCTGATTAAAATGAGCGTCTGGCCACCAGCCAGGCGCCAACCACAAGTAAAATTGCGCCACAAATTGGGCCGATCAACGCCCGAAGTGGTACGCCATGGCTGCGGAAGATATCCAGCACCAGACCGCCAATCAGCTGGCTGGCGACCAGTACCGCAATAGTTGTCGCCGCTCCCACATTCTGATATCCGCTGATACTGGCGAAGACAAAAAACGATCCCAGCAAGCCAGGTATAAGTGTCCACCAGCGCACGCTGGACACCAGTTCGCCAAACCCCGCCATGCCTTGTTTAAACCATAAAATAGAAACAAAGAGCACAATCCCCACCAGTGAGTTCAGCAACATGGCGATGAGAATGGTAGAGGAGGTCTGGGTGATGCGCACCATCAGCGTGTTCTGGACTACCAGACCAATCCCGGCTGCAATCAAAAAGGCAAGGGTAAGTGACTGATTCATCCAATCGCGTCCGGTTCAGTGCGCTCGTCGAGTTGCAACTGCATAAATGTCAGATCCAGCCAGCGCCCAAATTTAGTGCCTACCTGCGGCATTTGCGCGGTGACGACAAATCCCAGCGACTGGTGCAGATGCAGCGAGGCCTGATTTTGCGATTCGATCCCGGCGACCATGACATGCTTCCCGCAATCCCGCGCTTCATCAATCAATCGGCTTAACAATTTACGCCCCAGACCTTTCCCCTGATGATCGGGATGGACATAAACCGAATGTTCCACGGTATGGCGAAAACCATCAAAACTACGCCAGTCGCCAAACGAGGCATATCCCGTCACTACGCCATCTTCTTCACTCACCAGCACCGGATAACCTGCTATGGTCCGCGCTTCAAACCAGGCAATGCGGTTATCCGCATCCACCGTTTGGTCATTCCAGATAGCCGCCGTATACAACACGGCGTGGTTATAAATTTCCGCAATTGCAGCACAGTCGGCTTTGCGGGCAAAACGGATGGACATGTCTGGCCTCGATAAAATAATGATGATGATGTTATCAATACTATCGAAAACAGCCCGAAGCAACGGATTCCTCTATGAAATTATTGCGTGTTGCAGAGGGGATGTGACGGCTGCAAACAAAACCAATCCTGTGAGCTTGCTACTATTGATGGATTCATGCCAAAAGCACAGGAGAGCATTATGGGGCAACAAACGCAGCGTAACCGATGTTGGGTTCTGGCCTCGCGTCCGCATGGCGCGCCGGTTCCTTACGTCTGGTTTCGGTAAATGCGCTCTTTGTCGCACCAGCGCAAGCATTTACAGTTCCGGAAGTGGGAAAACGTCAATTAAATGAAATCAATCGGATCCGCTACGAACTGGAATTAATGGCAGTTGCTCTGGCTGTCGAAAACCTCACTATGCAAAAAAACGTTGCTATGTTGTGCCAGCAATACAGCCGATAAATAAAATACGCCCGGCAAATACCGGGCTTAAAGATAATTACTCAAATCGCCACGCAATATTTATGCCGACACCATAATTTCGTCCGGGCGCAGGTTCGTAATATCGCCCGTTTGACTCATTGACAATGACAGAGCCAACGTATTCTTTATCGAATAAATTATCGACACGACCAAATAAATCCACGGTAAAATTGTGGTAATTGTATTTATACCCGGTGAATAAGCCGACGAGTGTATAAGAAGGCGCTTTGGCCGTATTTTCATCATCTGCCATAATATCGCCCATATAACGCGCTTCCGTGCCTGCATACCAACCATCTTCCGGTATATAACCTATCGACGCAAAGCCCATATTACGGGCGATCCCTGGCATCCGGTTACCGTTACAATCCTGTTCATTGCACACATTGCTGCGATAGGTCGCATCAAGCCAGGTCCAGGACGCTTTTACGCGAAAATCTCCCGCGAAACGTTGATCCCATGCCAGTTCAGCGCCTTGACGACGGGTCTTTCCGGCATTTTTGTAAGTCGTACGCCCACCGCTACTGCTATCGACAACAATTTCATCATCGGTGTCGGTCTGGAACAATGCGAGACTAAGCAGCCCATCACCAATACGCGTTTTACTGCCGATCTCAATTGTATCGTTGGTGGAGGGTTTTAACCCAAAGTTCATACCGCTTTGTCCATCAGCACGATAAGACAGCTCATTAATCGTCGGCGTTTCAAAACCTCGCCCGGCTGCCAGATAGATATTCCAGGCATCGGTCATTGCATATTTTAACGAACCGGCAGGTAGCCATTTGTGATAACTGGCATCACCGCTGTCATCGCCGTTACCCGGAGTAACGTAATGGTCGTTGGAATCAAACCACACGGAGCTGTAGCGCACGCCAGCATCCAGCGACAGTTTTTCGCTCAGCTGCCACTGCGTCTGTAAATAGGGATCGACGTTCCACATCAGATTGCGTTCGTCGCGGCGCAACTCACCTTTTTGCCCGTATTCCGGCACGCCGCTATTCAGGCGGAAGTTATTGTAGCCCTTGCGGTTTTCACTCATGTTTTCGTAGTTCAGGCCGGTAGTGAACGTGAGCGGAACGCCCAGTTCACCACGGTGTGTCCAGCGGCTGTCTATCCCCTGATAATGGCGTTGCAGAGTAATCACGCCGCCCGCATGTGACGGGTTAAGTTGGGGAGCCATGGGGATTGACTGGTACTGGGTCGTTTCTCGCTCTCCGGCATACATCATCACACTCATATCATCTTGCGCGCTCAGGCTAAGCTCATAGCGCAACCCAGCCTGAGTTTGCTTGATGGTTTTTCGCGTGTCGTACTGTTCTGCACGAGGCGCTTGTTGTGGATTCGCCTTCCATTCTGCTTTGGTTAGCCCACCTGGGTCATCTGCTTTGATATCCACACTATTGAAAATCAGGCTTAATTTGCTGGCGTCATCAATGCGTACGCCCAGTTTGGCATTGGCTAAATTTTTCTGTGCGCCGCTATGGTCACGATAGCCGTGGGTCGTAAAACGTGTGGTTGAGACGGTGTAATCGACATCGCCGGGTTGTGTGCCGTCGCCCGTTGCGCCCGTAGCTTTCAGCCCATAGCGCCAGCTGCCAAAACTGCCGTAGTAACTACTGGCTTCAATGGTTGGTGGCTGTTGTCCGGTCTGGGTGGTGACATTCATTACACCGCCAGACGCGTTGCCATACAGAGCAGAGAAGGGGCCACGCAGCACTTCCACATTTTGCACACTGCTTAAATCGATGTTGGATGTCTGCCCTTGTCCGTCGGGCATGGTAGCGGGAATACCGTCCACATACAGGCGAATACCACGAATTCCGTAAGTGGAGCGGGAGCCAAATCCGCGAATCGACAGCTGTAAATCTTGCGCATAGTTCTGCCGGTTTTGTACCTGTAAACCAGGCACTCCGGTCAGTGATTCAGACAAGTTAATGCGCGGTGTTGCCAGGCGCATCTCCTCGCCATCCACCACGCTCACGGCTGCTGGGGTATCCAGTTCTGAAACCACCTGCGGTGCGGCACTGACAATCATGGTCTGTTCATCAGCGGCAAAAACAACGGGGGAAAGGACAAGCAGTGCGGGCAAAACGGTCTGTCGGACGGAAAAAATCTTCATGAAAAAAGCCAGGTTAAGAATGGGAAAACACCGTCATGGTAATGAAATTGTAAATTTATGGAAAACGAAACGGCACAATACGTTAAGTAATTGAGAAAATTGTAGTCGTAACGGTAAGAAATGCTCCACATTTGAGAAAATAATGATTACCATTCCCATTTATAACAAGGGCGTAACGATGATTACGCTTAGCGAAGCATTGTGAAGCAGCAAAAATATCGGTTCATCAAAGGGAGTCGTCATGCATTTACGTCATCTGTTTTCATCGCGCCTGCGTGGTTCATTACTGTTAGGTTCATTGCTTGTTGCTTCATCATTCAGTACGCAGGCCGCAGAAGAAATGCTGCGTAAAGCGGTAGGTAAAGGTGCCTACGAAATGGCTTATAGCCAGCAAGAAAACGCGCTGTGGCTTGCCACTTCGCAAAGCCGCAAACTGGATAAAGGCGGCGTGGTTTATCGTCTTGATCCGGTTACTCTGGAAGTGACGCAGGCGATCCATAACGATCTCAAGCCGTTTGGTGCCACCATCAATAACACGACTCAGACGTTGTGGTTTGGTAACACCGTAAATAGTGCGGTCACGGCGATAGATGCCAAAACGGGCGAAGTGAAAGGTCGTCTGGTGCTGGATGATCGTAAGCGCACGGAAGAGGTACGCCCGTTGCAACCACGTGAGCTGGTAGCTGATGATGACACGAACACCGTTTACATCAGTGGTATTGGTAAAGAGAGCGTGATTTGGGTCGTTGATGGCGAGAATATCAAACTGAAAACCGCCATCCAGAACACCGGTAAAATGAGTACCGGTCTGGCGCTGGATAGCAAAGGCAAACGTCTTTACACCACTAACGCTGACGGCGAATTGATTACCATCGACACCGCCGACAATAAAATCCTCAGCCGTAAAAAGCTGCTGGATGACGGCAAAGAGCACTTCTTTATCAACATCAGCCTTGATACCACCAATCAGCGTGCATTTATCACCGATTCTAAAGCGGCAGAAGTGTTAGTGGTCGATACCCGTAATGGCAATATTCTGGCGAAGGTTGCGGCACCGGAATCACTGGCTGTGCTGTTTAACCCAGCGCGTAATGAAGCCTACGTGACGCATCGTCAGGCAGGTAAAGTCAGTGTGATTGACGCGAAAAGCTATAAAGTGGTGAAAACGTTCGATACGCCGACTCATCCGAACAGCCTGGCGCTGTCTGCCGATGGCAAAACGCTGTATGTCAGTGTGAAACAAAAATCCACTAAACAGCAGGAAGCTACCCAGCCGGACGATGTGATTCGTATTGCGCTGTAATAGATATGGCGAGGGTGAAAACGGAAAGAATTGCCTGACTTTTATCACGCCGCATCCGGCACCTTCGTCAGTAGTCTGAATTTGCCCGGCACGTAGCCGGGCAATTTTGCAATTAACTCGACGTTTCAGGCTTAAACACAATTTCCTGTTTTTCTTCATCTTCCTCGACGACTGGCGCAGTGCTGTGAATTTCAGCAACGCGTTTGCGCACACCAAACCAGCCTATAACCAGCAGAATACCGATAATCGGCAGTGCCGCGATGGTATAAGTCCCGTTCGGGTAATCGAACGCCATCAGCACCAGGACACTCAGTAAAAACAGTAATGTCAGCCAGGAAGTGAAGGGCGCGCCAGGCAGTTTAAAACTGACATCCGCTGCTTTGCCTTCATTAATTGCTTTACGCAGGCGCATCTGGCAAACGATGATAAACGCCCATGAAGCGATGATTCCCAGCGACGCGAAGTTCAACACAATCTCAAATACGCGTGACGGCACCAGATAGTTGAGGAATACGCCGACGACATACACAACCAGTGTCGCCAGAATCCCGGCATACGGCACATGCTGACGACTCATTTTCGCCATAAAACTCGGTGCGGAACCGCCCATCGCCATCGAGCGCAGAATACGCCCGGTGCAGTACAGACCTGAATTCAGGCTGGAGAGGGCAGCGGTCAGCACCACAATGTTCATAATGCTGCCGATGTACGGCACACCCAGTTTAGAGAAAAACGTCACAAATGGACTTTGCCCCGCCTGATACGCGCTCCACGGCAATAACATAACCAGCAACACCACGGAGCCGACGTAAAACAGGCCAATACGCCAAATCACACTGTTAATCGCTTTAGGCACCATGGTCTGCGGATCTTTACATTCTCCGGCCGCTGTACCCACCATTTCAATGGAGGCAAAAGCAAACACTACGCCCTGAATCAACACCAGCGCAGGCAGCAAACCGTGGGGGAAGAAGCCGCCATTATCGGTGATTAAATGAAAGCCAGTGGTGTTGCCATCCAGCGGCTGACCACTACCGAGGAACACTGTACCCACGACCAAAAAGGTTACAATGGCGAGCACTTTAATAAGCGCAAACCAGAACTCCATCTCCGCAAACCATTTCACACCGATCATATTCATGGTGCCAACGATGGTCAGTGCAGCGAGCGCAAAGACCCACTGCGGCACGCCGCCAAACGCGCCCCAGTAATGCATATACAGAGCGACGGCGGTAATATCAACAATCCCCGTCATCGCCCAGTTGATGAAGTACATCCAGCCAGCAACATAAGCGGCCTTCTCACCCAAAAACTCACGGGCATAAGAGACAAAACTGCCACTGGAAGGGCGGTGTAACACCAGCTCACCCAATGCACGCAGAATAAAAAACGAAAACAGGCCGCAGATCAAATAGACCAGTGCCAGTGCGGGCCCCGCCATTTGCAGTCGCGCCCCCGCGCCTAAAAACAAACCCGTACCAATCGCGCCGCCAATGGCGATCATCTGTACCTGGCGATTGCCCATCGCTTTGTGATACCCCTCTTCGTGGGCATTAAGCCAGCGACGTTTCGCGGCGTGTTGATCTGAAGTGTCGGTGTTGTGTTTACTCATTGCTCTCCCTGATTGCTTTAATGAAAAAGTCATATAAGTTGCCATGAACAATGTTTATTCATCCTGGCGATGATAGTTATCACCATTATTCTTTATGGGTATAAAACTATCGGCGCAGCATCCTACCCGTTATCGATAAACGATGCAAAACATCCCCTTACAATCCTGAAGGGGATTTATACAACTGACGAAAAAATGATAAATCCTTTTGCTGGATAATCTGTGTGCTGTCCTACACTTAATCTTTAAAAGATTGTGAGGGGCATATGATTAAGGTGTATGGCGTACCCGGCTGGGGCTCTACAATCAGTGAGCTGATGCTAACACTGGCTGATATTCCTTATCAGTTCGTTGATGTCAGTGGTTTTGACCACGAGGGAACTTCACGCGATTTATTAAAAACCCTGAATCCGTTGTGTCAGGTTCCGACACTGGCGCTGTAAAAATAACGAGATTATGACGGAGACAGCGGCGATTGCATTGATGGTTCTCGATCGTCGCCCGGACCTTGCGCCACCTCTTGGGCGCGCCGAACGTCAACAGTTTCAACGGCTATTGGTCTGGCTGGTTGCTAATGTCTATCCAACGTTCACTTTCGCCGATTACCCTAAGCGTTGGGCATCTGACGCACCTGAACAGTTAAAGAAGAGTGTAATTGAATATCGCAAATCGCTTTATATCTGGCTGAATTCGCAATTGACTGCTGAACCGTATGTGTTTGGAGAGCAACTAACGCTGGTGGACTGTTATCTCTGCACCATGCGCACATGGGGACCGGGACACGAATGGTTTCAGGATAATGCCCCGAACATTAATGCGATTGTTGATGCTGTATGTCAGATACCGAAATTACAAGAAGTATTAAAAAGGAATGTCATTATTTAACAATAATGCCGGAGGTTAATGTTAATGAATCACTGGCGTAGTTAACTGGATATCCATTTGTTTGCTATGAATAGTAATTAAAGTTGGTACAACTATTTATATGATTGATGTAATTTCGTTTTTTATATGAAATATCAATTTAATATAATCCGAAAATAAAACATCTTTTCGCATGTAGAGAAACATGTCGATATGATAGTGCAGTGCAGATCATGTCATCAGGGTAGGGCGGTAGCGTATTTAATCAGGGAAAGATTACGCAACGCTGCTTTTTTGTACTGAACGATTCTCATTTTATGTTTAAAAATTGAGATACTCCTTATTTCCTGAAGCTGTTTTTCATTGCTTATACATGATCAAATACTCCTTACATAATTAAGGAGAACAAAATGAAACTTAATACACGCCAACAATTTGTATTACTTAAATAGACCAGTGAAGGTACGCATCAGAATATCCGGTGAAGTGATTAATATTTCGTTGAATATTTCTCCGAATTTTTGAAACCTGCTGCTGTGGAAATTCTGAACAGGAGGAATTATGCCTTTAGCAGCCAAACTTACCGACAAAGGCACCCGGCACGACGGTTATTACGAGACCGTCATCACCGCCGGGTCATCCACCGTTTTTATCGATGGTCTCCCCGCAGCCCGCCAGGGAGATCCGCTGACGCCGCATGCTAAACCGAAGCATCCACCTCATCCCCGAAAAATCGCCAGAGGCTCGTCAACCGTCTTTATTGACGGCCTGCCCGCCGCCAGAACCGGTGATGCTATTGACTGCGGCGGCGTGGTTATTGGTGGCGGCACGGTAAATATAGGCTGATATGTCTGAGAGGTATTTATGTCCTTAAAAGGTCTTCGCTTTACGCTGGAGGTTGACGGCCAGGAGCCGGACACCTTTGCAGTGGTGAATTTCAGGTTAATCCAGAACCAGTCTTATCCGTTTGTGATGAGTGTGGATGTCGCCAGCGATTCTTTTATGCAGACGGCGGAGATGCTGCTGGAGAAGAACGCAACGCTGACTATCTGGCAGGGTGTCATCCCGCTGCGTTATGTCACAGGCGTGGTGGCAGGGTTTGGTATGCAGGAGAACAACGGCTGGCAGATGCGTTATCACCTGCGTATTGAGCCGCCGTTATGGCGGTGCGGGCTGCGGCAGAACTTCCGCATCTTCCAGCAGCAGGATATCCGGACGATATCGGCCACGTTACTGAACGAGAACGGCGTCACGGAGTGGACGCCGCTGTTTTATGAGGACCATCCGGCGCGGGAGTTCTGTGTGCAGTACGGGGAGTCGGACCTGGCGTTTCTGGCGCGGCTGTGGGCGGAGGAGGGGATTTTCTTCTTTGAGCGGTTTGCGGCGGACAGTCCGGAGCAGAAGCTGACGCTGTGCGACGATGTGGCGGGGCTGTCACAGGCGGGGGAGTTTCCGTTTAACCCGGACACATCGGCAGGAGCGGAGACGGAGTGTGTCAGTATGTTCCGTTATGAGGCGCATGTCCGCCCGTCATCGGTGCAGAGCCAGGATTACACGTTTAAGGTGCCGGACTGGCCGGGGATGTATGAGCAGCAGGGTGAGAGCCTGAACGGACAGCTTGAACAGTATGAGATATTTGATTATCCGGGAAGGTACAAGGATGAACAGCACGGCAAGGATTTCACGCTGTACCGGATAGAGAGCCTGCGCAGTGATGCGGAAAAGGCCACAGGGCAGAGTAATTCGCCGAAGCAGTGGCCGGGAACGCGGTTTACGCTGACGGGGCATCCGCAGAAGATGCTGAACCGTGAATGGCAGGTGATACAGAGTATTCTGTCAGGGGACCAGCCGCAGGCGCTTCATGGCAGCCAGGGGAGAGGAACCACGCTGGGAAATCAGTTAGAGGTGATACCGGCGGACCGGACCTGGCGTCCACGGGTGCAGAGCAAACCGAAGGTGGACGGGCCGCAGAGCGCCATTGTCACCGGTCCCGCAGGAGAGGAAATCTTCTGCGACGAACATGGTCGGGTACGGGTGAAGTTTCACTGGGACCGTTATCACGGGATGACGGAGGAGAGTTCGTGCTGGGTGAGGGTGTCACAGGCGTGGGCGGGGCCGGGGTTCGGTAACCTGGCGATACCGCGGGTGGGCCAGGAGGTGATTGTTGACTTCCTGAACGGGGACCCGGACCAGCCGATAATCATGGGGCGGACCTACCATGAAGATAACCGCTCCCCGGGCGACCTGCCGGGAACGAAGACGCAGATGACCATCCGGTCAAAAACCTATAAAGGAAGCGGATTTAACGAGCTGCGGTTTGAAGACGCCACCAGTAATGAGCAGGTGTATATCCATGCGCAGAAGAACATGGATACGGAGGTGCTCAACGACCGGACAACGGATGTGAAACATGACCATACGGAAACCATCGGTAACGACCAGAAGATAACGGTGGGGTTGGGGCAGACGGTGAATGTTGACTTCCTGAACGGGGACCCGGACCAGCCGATAATCATGGGGCGGACGTACCATGAGGACAACCGTTCGCCGGGGAGCCTGCCGGGGACGAAGACGCAGATGACGATACGGTCGAAGACCTATAAAGGAAGCGGCTTTAATGAACTGCGGTTTGAAGACGCCACGGGCGGTGAACAGGTCTATATCCACGCGCAGAAGAACATGGATACGGAGGTGCTGAATAATCGGACGACGGATGTGAAGGCTGACCACACGGAGACCATTGGTAACGACCAGAAGATAACGGTGGTGAAGGGGCAGACGGTTCAGGTCGGGACCAGAAAAGAAGGGGGCCACGACCAGAGTATCACGGTGGCGAACGACCGGTGCATCACGGTACGTAATGACCAGACGCTGCAGGTGACGAATGACCGGACGGTGAGCGTGAGTAATGATGACGGCCTGTACGTCAGAAATGACCGTAAAGTGACGGTGGAAGGGAAGCAGGAGCATAAGACGACGGGGAACCATGTCAGCCTGGTGGAGGGAAAGCACAGCCTGGTGGTGAAGGGGGACCTGGCGAGGAAGGTGAGTGGCGCGCTGGGGATAAAGGTCGACGGGGATATCGTGCTGGAGAGCAGCAGCCGGATAAGCCTGAAGGTGGGTGGCTCGTTTGTGGTCATCCATTCAGGGGGCGTGGACATCGTCGGGCCGAAAATCAGTCTCAATAGCGGCGGTAGTCCGGGGACGCCGGTGCCGGCGCTGCAACCGGCGGTGCTGAAGACACTGGGGGATGAGAAGAGTGGTGATGGCAGTGATTCCGGAGAAGAAAATGAAGACTCTGGAGGGAACTGCGTGACCGGAAGTGGTGGTGATGATCGAGGTGACGATGAGGATGAACCTGAAAAATATACTCTCCAGTTCCATTTTACAGACGATGACGGGATACCGTATTCAGAAACCCGCTACATTGCCTTCTTTGAGGATGGCACGCAGACCCGCGGAGAAACGGATGAAGAGGGGTATACAGAGCGTTTTTTTGTATCTAGCAAACATGAAATTAAAGTGAAGTTGCTATTTGCGAATGATGATTTTCTCTCAATGGAAGGACTCTATGGACGATAATAATCAAACTTCTGGACAACCAAAGCCAGAGCCAGAAGAATGTGTGAAAGAGCAAAAAATAACAGATCATTTTAAAATAATGATTGATAAGGCTCGTAAGGCACAAAAGTTGGTTTTGATAAAAAGAGCAGATGATCTTTTGAGATGGGGAGCACAGGAGGAATATGATTTCAGTAAGATCTTTGGTGTTAAAGGAAATAAGGAGGTTAATATAAGAAAATATGGACATAATACAGGTAGGCGCATGAATGCTAGATTTCTTATGATGGATGGTGTGAGAAGATTAATGATTATAGCTAATGATTTAACAATGAGCAGTTTTATAAATTATACAGGTTGTAATGAATTTGCAGCATTCGTCAGCCCAAGTAAGGATATGCCCTATATAATTAACATAGGCGCAAAATTTGAGTATAGAGATGGCAAAAAAAATCCAGTAACGGGAAAGGATTCTCATGTTGCTACTTTATGTCATGAAATGTCTCATATTCAGTGGTATTATGGGGATAATAAAAAAGGTGGTATGTGGTCACAGGATTATACAACTACTGATAAATATTCAACGTGCAAAGAGGATGAAGTTTCATATGACGAACATATCCGTATTGCAACTAAACTGATCTCTAAACAAAAAGATCAAATATTTGAGAATGCATATAACATAGAAAGATATTTTGAAATAAGATTAATTGAAAGTGAGATAGACTCGATTGATGATGAAATATTAAGCAATTCAGTTAAGAAAAAAATAGCGGAATTAGAAAAAGCACTTCTCCATTAACTAATAAGTCGAGAAATACATTAATGCTGCAAGCTATAAAAAAAATCATAATAATGACAATCGTAAATATTATATTTTTCTATTCCTTTCAATCGACTGCGGATGAAATGGTTTTAATAAAAAAATACGGGTTTGGGCTTGAGAGAGATATCAAAGGAAGGCCATTAATTTATCCTATCGAAAATTATGATGAGTGTAAGAAAAAATGCAATCATATGAATTATATAGCGGATGTCAATGCTCAATTAGCTATGAGTAAAAAAAATAACAGGATTTTTGCTAACATAACCTTTACTAACAATAGCTCTACCACGTATTTTTTTTCTAAACATTATCTACCTATGAAAGTAAAAGATGGAAAAGGAGATGAATATGATGCGATATGCAAAAAACCATTCAGAATCAACTCTGGGAATATCACGTTGGACTACTTAGGTGGTTCATGTCCTTTTGAAATTAATACGAATCCTGAACGGTGGAATACTATTAAACCAGGTCGTAGTTTTTTGTTGAGTATAACCTTAAATGATATGTATGCCTTTATACCAGGAGATAATTATTATTTTATAAAATCATCTGGCTATAAATTTGTTAATGACAAGTGGTTTACACTCAAATCAATCAATAATATTTTTCTTTATTTTTTAAATTTAAAAATTAATTGTGCTGATGATTTTTTTGATATTAATAATTTTACTACATGTAATAATTTGTTATTAGATGAAAAAAACACTTTTTTATTAATCAGTTATGGGCAATTGAGGATGAAAAAAATTCTATTTACGTCACCCCTGATGAAATTTCTATAAGTATAGACGGCGATAACTTAAAGTTGCCATATTAGGAATATGGGAAAGAACACGGTGCGCCGCTTTTTTGCACTAAATAATTTACATTTTATGTTCAATAATTGATACTAACATGTTGGATATTAAAGGTGAAATTATCACAACTGATGCGATGGGTTGCCAGAAAGATATTGCAGAGAAGATACAAAAACAGGGAGGTAATTATTTATTTGCTGTAAAAGGACATAAGGAGCGGATTAATAAAGCCTTTGAGTGAAACTTCCGCTGAAAATTCAGGTTAACCGCGTTCCATGCAAACAATTTTCAAATATTCATCAATAAATAAGGAGTTCCATGTTTATACGACCAGTCAAACCTTCAGATGTTGAACCATTAATGGATATGCTGCTTGACAGGGATCAATTTGATCAAGATGGCCTTCATCATGTACAAAAAACACTAACACATTATTTCTCAGGTCAATCTGCCGATTTATGGTTTAGTGCAGAACACTTGGGACTGGCAGGGATTGCCTACTGTGCTTCTGAAATGATGACAAATGATGTCTGAAATTTATTAATGCTCTGGATCAGTCCTTCCCATCAGCGCCAGGGAGTGAGACATCTGCTGATTAACGAAATAGAAAAGAGCTCACAATTAAACAGGCAAGACTACTATTAGTAGAGACCGCCAGCCATATCGATTTTAGTGCCGCCCGCGCATTTTATACAAAACAGGGCTTTATCAATGAGGCGATAATACGCAATTACTATGATGTTGGTGAGGATAAATTAATCTTCACTAAAAATATGCAATCGTGAGATAAAATATGCTTTAACTCATATGGAAACATTGCTTAAACAACTTGGTTGCTGCATATGATTCTTTAGCCCGCGGTAACTCGCTTACCACTGGTAACAAACGTGCCAGCACCTAAATGATGCAACGTATTGAGCTTATCATCATCAAACTGCCAGCGGCCTTCGACAAATACCCGTGCGTCTGCCGCTGCTGATACCACTTCGCCAAATAGCGTATCGTATTTTTCTTGCGCGGAAGTTGCAGGTAGCAGGCGACACTCCATCCACGCCAGACATTTTTCCTCGACCAGCGGCAAACCAAGCACCGGGCCTCTCACTACCGGAATGCCGTAGCAATTAAATTTATCTTCTTCACGACCCGACACACTTCCCACCGCCCACGTCCAGTTAGTCGCCGCAACGCCCGGGATAACGATGCCAAACTTACCGTTACGTTCAATCAACTCCCTGGTCCATGTCGATTTATCTACCACAATCGCCACGCGTGGCGGTTCAAACTCTACGGGCATCGACCAGGCTGCTGCCATAATGTTACGCCGCTGGGATTGCTCATCGAAACTGGTGATCATGACAGTTGGGCCATGATTTAACAGACGGCTGGCATGGTGTAATTCGACGGGAATGAATTGGCTCACGATATCGCCTCGCTATGAAGGGTGTTTTAAAAGCGTAGCTCGTAACGCAATAAGTAACGAAATTAACGGGATTGGCGATTTGCGAACGTGATGCATGTCCGCGATCGCACAAAATAGCCAGTGCGGCGTCTATTCCAGGTTATAAGTTGAGAAAACCATTAAGGGAAACGCCTGATGACGCCCATTCTGAATCATTATTTTGCCCGTATTAACTGGTTGGGAGCTGCTGCGGCCAATATTGATACGCTGCGTGCATTGCACCTGAAACACAATTGCACCATTCCGTTTGAAAATCTCGACGTTTTGCTGCCGAGGGAAATACAGCTTGATGATCAATCGCTGGAAGATAAACTGGTGATAGCCCGTCGTGGCGGTTACTGTTTTGAGCAGAATGGCGTGTTTGAGCGGGTGTTACGCGAGCTGGGGTTTAACGTTCGCAGCTTGTTAGGTCGCGTAGTGTTATCAAATCCGCCAGCATTACCGCCGCGCACCCATCGTTTGCTGTTGGTGGAACTGGAAGGGGAAAAATGGATTGCTGATGTCGGTTTCGGTGGGCAGACGCTAACCGCGCCGATTCGTTTAATGCCGGATATCATGCAAACCACGCCACACGGAGAGTATCGGTTGTTGCAAGAGGGTGATGATTGGGTATTGCAGTTTAATCATCATCAGCACTGGCAGTCGATGTACCGTTTTGATCTCTGCGAGCAGCAACAAAGCGATTATGTGATGGGCAATTTCTGGTCGGCGCACTGGCCGCAGTCGCATTTTCGCCATCATTTGCTGATGTGTCGCCATTTGCCGGACGGTGGCAAGCTAACGCTGACCAATTTTCATTTTACCCATTATGAAAATGGGCACGCAGTTGAGCAGCGAAATCTACCAGATGTGGCGTCGTTATATGCCGTGATGCAGGAACAGTTTGGTCTGGGCGTAGATGATGCGAAACATGGCTTTACTGTGGATGAGTTAGCGCTGGTGATGGCGGCGTTTGATACGCACCCGGAGGCGGGAAAATAATTTATGTCAGGTTGCCGGATGTGGCGTAAACGCCTTATCCGGCCTACATTAGTCCGGTTGTAGGCCTGATAAGCGAAGCGCATCAGGCAACGGCATCAAAAATCAATGGCCCATTCAGCATGGAATAGAATCACCGCCGTGCCGGAAATGGTAACTTTCTCCGGTTGGTTATCTCGAATTGTCACCGTCACATCAATTACACCATCACGCCCCAATGCGCGCCCCTGATGGCCTTTAACACGCAACACGTTGCCATCGTGGGATAATACGTTGTGATGTACTAACCATGCGCCCATCGGACCATTGGCATTCCCGGTCACCGGATCTTCCACAATACCAATCGCAGGCGAGAACATGCGACCGTCGGTTTCGCTTTTGCCTGGGCGGATCTGGAACGGGAAGAAACCATTGCAGCCAATCTGCTTGCTGATTGCGGTCAGCGCAGCAAGGTCAGGCGAAAGGGCGTCGATATCCACTTCCGGCTTCAGTGGAATCATCACTTTTGAGTGTCCGGTGGTAGCCACCTGGATTGGCAAGCCTTGCAAAATATCGTCTTCAGTGAGATGAAGCGCGTTGATAATTGCCGCTCGTGTTTCACCTGTCAGTGGTGGCTCAAAGCCTGGAGTACCTTGTTCCAGCGAAATACGATAATCATCATTTTGCTTTTCGATAGTCACACGATGTTTTCCTGCCAGCGATGTTTGCCAGACCGTGCAATTTCCTAAACCTAACACCTTTGCACGTACATAGTGCGCAGCTACTGTCGCGTGACCACAAATCGGAACTTCAACCGTTGGCGTAAAGTAGCGGATGCGCACATCGCTGTCGTCGCTGTGCAGCAGAAAAGCAGTTTCCGAATGACCTAACTCGCGGGCGATAAGCTGCATTTGCGCTTCACTGAGATTATCGGCGGGGAAAACAACACCGGCAGAATTGCCGCGAAACGGTTGAGAGGTAAAAGCATCGACGTGGTAAACCTGCGGTTTCATTAATGTTCTCCTGTGGCTGGAGAACTATCATAGCCTGCAAGTGGCCGGAGAGCGAAGGGCTATCCGGCCCGCGTGAGAATTAACGCCGCGAACGCACAATCTGATACCGACGAGTAAAGTACTCAAACGGCGCGCTCCAGACATGCACCAGTCGGGTGAACGGGAAGAGCAGGAAGATGGTCATTCCAAGCACCAGATGAACGCGGAATATAAAGGCGACACCATCAAGATGCGTAGATGCACCGCCCTGGAAAGTGACAATGCTTTGCGCCCAGCCCACCAGCTTCATCATTTCACTGCCGTCCGGATGTTGTGCTGAAAAAGGAATGGTGGTTAACCCAAGAATGCACTGAATTAACAAAATGGCGAGGATCAGGATATCCGCACCAGAAGACGTCGCCCTGATACGCGGATTTGTTAAACGACGCACCAGTAGCCCCGCACCGCCAATCAGCGTCAATACCCCGCATATTCCGCCGAGGATCATCGCCATCTGCTGTTTTACCGCCACCGGCAGAAACCACGCGTACATCCAGTGCGGCGTTAACATGCCGAACAGATGACCGAAGAAGATCCCCAGAATGCCGATATGGAACAAGTTCGACCATAGCACCATCCCGCGTTTATCCAGCATCTGGCTGGAGGCGGCGCGCCAGGTGTACTGCCCGTAGTCGTAGCGCAGCCAGCTTCCAAGGATAAAAACCGTGCCACACAAGTACGGGTAGATATCGTAAAAAAAGACGTTCAGATACTGAATCATTTCCCACCTC
Organism: Escherichia sp. WS1118; assembly: GCF_046487695.1. Lineage (NCBI taxonomy): Bacteria > Pseudomonadati > Pseudomonadota > Gammaproteobacteria > Enterobacterales > Enterobacteriaceae > Escherichia > Escherichia sp. WS1118. The sequence continues at coordinate 56,203 of NZ_JBJQIZ010000015.1, forward strand.
CCGCACTGATGTCGACATACTGCGGCGCGACATCCTGGCTAAAGCGTCGCTGATATTGATTAAGCGGCGAGCTGTCACACGCCGTGGCGTTATCTTCAATAAACTTCACCTGTTCTTCTTCCCACACCGCATCCAGCGCCTGGCGGGTGTCGTCACGCTCTTCACTGCGAATCTGTTTTGTGACACTGTCACTTGACAGAGGGCTTCCTGCCAGTTGCAACAGGGCGTCAAATAACGCGTACCACGGTGCCTCGCGTTGTTTTAAGCGTCCGCCAAGCAGGGCGAGGATCGGCGCAACGTTGAGCAAGCCTTCTTTCGCCTGATCGTCCGGCAGTACGCTTAAGTACTCCAGATACAGCGGTAGATAATCGGGCAGTTCTCGACAATCCAACTGCAGGCCGACCTTTTCATACTCCGCCAGCAGGTCCACCATTGCCTGGCCGCGATCGCGGGACTCGGCATGAACATGTTCGAACAGCAGCAGCGATGTGGTACGTCCACGGTCAAACACTTCGCACCATTCGGCCTGTTTATCCAGCAGCGGCGCATTAAGCAGGTTGCGGGTAAAATCCGTAAGCATCGGTGCGTCGCGGCGGATCAACGCCAGCGCGTCCTCCTTACATTCCCACAACAGCTCGTCCGGATACTCCATCAACAGGCCGATCACTTTGAGGATCTGCATTATTCGCCCTCCGCTTTGTCGCGCACTTCGGTGATGTTGATGGCATCGATACGGCTACTGTTGAACAGGTTGAATTTGCTGTCCGAACCGTGGCAACCGTCGCCAAAGGTAAAACCGCAGCCGTTGCGTTCTGCGAAGGCATCGCCCGCCATTTCCCGATGGCTTGTCGGGATGACGAAACGATCTTCATAGTTGGCAATGGCGAGGTAACGATACATCTCTTCGACCTGGGCGACGCTCAGGCCTACTTCGTCGATGGCACGAGTATCAGTAACGCCTTCCACGGTTTGTGAACGCATATAGTGGCGCATCGCCATCATCCGTTTCAGCGCCCGCAGTACCGGACCGGTATCACCGGCACTCAACATATTGGCGAGATATTGCACCGGAATACGCAGGCTTTCGATGGCGGGCAGCACGCCTTCGCTTTTCGGCAAGCCGCCCGCATCAGCGTAGGACTGAATCGGTGACAGCGGAGGAACGTACCAGACCATCGGCAGGGTGCGATATTCAGGGTGCAGCGGTAGCGCCAGTTTCCAGTCCATCGCCATTTTGTAGACAGGCGAACGCTGGGCAGCGTCAATCACGTTTTGTGGAATACCTTGTTTCAGGGCTTCTTCGATCACCGAGGGATCGTGCGGATCGAGGAACACTTCGCACTGGCGTTCATAGAGATCGACCTCTCGTTCGGTACTCGCTGCTTCTTCGATGCGGTCGGCGTCGTAGAGCAGCACGCCAAGATAACGAATGCGACCCACGCAGGTTTCGGAGCAGACTGTTGGCTGACCGGACTCAATTCGCGGATAACAGAAAATACATTTTTCTGACTTACCGCTTTTCCAGTTGAAGTAGATTTTTTTGTATGGGCAACCGCTAATGCACAAACGCCAGCCACGGCATTTATCCTGATCAATCAGCACAATGCCGTCTTCTTCGCGTTTGTAGATAGCGCCGCTGGGGCAGGTCGCCACGCAGCTGGGATTGAGGCAGTGTTCGCACAGGCGCGGCAGGTACATCATGAAGGTGTTTTCAAACTGCCCGTACATCTCCTTTTGCATGGCCTCGAAGTTGCGGTCGCGAGCTCGTTTTTCAAATTCGCCGCCCAGCAGTTCTTCCCAGTTTGGGCCCCAGATCACTTTGTCCATCCGTTTGCCGTCAATCAGTGAACGCGGACGGGCGGTGGGAATATGTTTGCCTTCCGGCGCGCTATGCAAATGTTCGTAGTCGAAGGTGAAAGGTTCGTAGTAATCGTCAATCTGCGGCACTACCGGGTTGGCGAAAATTTTGGTTATTACGCCCATCTTGCTGCCCAGACGCGGGCGTATCTTGCCATTCACATCACGCACCCAGCCACCTTGCCACTCATCCTGATCTTCCCAGTTTTTCGGATAACCAATGCCCGGTTTGGTTTCGACGTTGTTAAACCATGCGTACTCCATGCCTTCGCGTCCGGTCCAGACATTTTTACAGGTCACCGAACAGGTATGGCAGCCGATACATTTATCGAGGTTAAGCACCATGCCGACTTGCGAACGTATTTTCATTTTTTCGCCTCCTGAACCTGATCGCGACCTTCATCATCCAGCCAGTTAACGTTCTTCATCTTGCGGATCATAATGAATTCGTCGCGGTTCGAGCCGACGGTGCCGTAGTAGTTAAAGCCCCAGGCCAGCTGCGCGTAACCGCCAATCATATGCGTTGGTTTCGGGCAAACGCGGGTAACCGAGTTATGAATGCCGCCGCGCATGCCAGTTACTTCCGAACCAGGAATATTCATAATGCGTTCCTGGGCGTGATACATCATGGTCATGCCCGGCGGTACACGTTGGCTGACCACCGCGCGGGCAGTCAGCGCGCCGTTGGCGTTAAATACTTCCACCCAGTCGTTATCGACAATGGTCAGTTCTCGGGCATCGGTTTCGCTGATCCAGACAATCGGTCCACCGCGAGAGAGCGTCAGCATTAGCAGGTTTTCACTGTAGGTTGAGTGAATGCCCCATTTCTGGTGCGGCGTCAGGAAGTTAAGTGCTTTTTCCGGGAAGCCGTTTGGCGGTATCTGGCGCATTTCACTGACGCTACGGGTGTCGATAGGCGGGCGATAAGCCACCAGACTTTCACCAAAAGCACGCATCCACGGATGATCCTGATAGAGTTGCTGGCGTCCCGACAGCGTGCGCCACGGAATTAACTCATGAACGTTGGTGTATCCCGCGTTATAGGAAACGTGATCGCTTTCCAGACCAGACCATGTGGGGCTGGAGATAATTTTACGCGGCTGCGCCTGAATATCGCGAAAGCGAATCTTCTCGTCCTCTTTGTGCAGCGCCAGATGGGTATGTTCGCGTCCGGTGATCTCGCCCAGCGCTTGCCACGCTTTGACTGCAACATGGCCGTTGGTTTCCGGTGCCAGCGCCAGAATCACTTCTGATGCGTCAATGGCGGTATCAATCAGCGGACGCCCCTGTGCCGGGCCATCACGCTTGGTGTAATTGAGTTTACCGAGGAAATCGATTTCATCCTGGGTATTCCACGAAATCCCTTTACCGCCGTTGCCAAGTTTGTCCATCAATGGCCCGAGTGAGGTAAAGCGTTCATAGGTAGCAGGGTAGTCGCGCTCCACCGCCACAATATTCGGCGCGGTTTTGCCTGGAATCAGATCGCATTCACCTTTGCGCCAGTCGAGCACTTCACACGGCTGTGAAAGCTCTGCCGGGGAGTCATGCAGCAGTGGTTGTAATACCACGTCGGTTTCTTTGCCAAGATGGCCCACGCACACTTGCGAAAAGGCTTTGGCAATACCTTTGTAGATTTCCCAGTCGCTGCGTGATTCCCACGCCGGATCGACCGCCGCAGAAAGCGGATGAATAAATGGATGCATATCCGAGGTATTCATATCGTCTTTTTCGTACCAGGTGGCGGTGGGCAGAACGATATCGGAGAACAGGCAGGTACTGGACATGCGGAAGTCGAGCGTCACCAGCAGGTCGAGCTTGCCTTCAATCGCCGCAGTTTGCCACTCAACTTCTTCCGGTTGGATTCCCTCCGTCGGTCCAAGTTCTTCCCCCTGAATGCCACTTTTCGTACCCAGCAGATACTTCTGCATATACTCGTGGCCCTTGCCGGAAGAGCCAAGCAGGTTTGAACGCCAGACAAACAGGTTACGCGGATGGTTGCTGCCGTTGTCCGGCTGTTCGCAGGCCATGCGTAATTCGCCTGACTTCAGTGCCTGGACGGTAAATTCGGCGGGTGACAATCCGGCCTTGTCGGCTTCGGCTTTCAGGGAGAGCGGGTTACGCCCCAGCTGCGGCGCAGAAGGTAGCCAGCCCATACGTTCGGCGCGAACGTTGAAATCAATCAGGTGACCGCTGTATTTACTGGCATCGGCGAGCGGTGAGAGCAATTCCTGCGCGGTGACTTTTTCATAGCGCCACTGGCTGGAGTGATTGTAGAAAAACGAGGTGCTGTTCATCTGGCGCGGTGGTCGGTTCCAGTCGAGCGCAAAGGCCAGAGGCAGCCAGCCGGTTTGCGGGCGCAGTTTTTCCTGACCGACATAGTGTGCCCAGCCGCCACCGCTTTGCCCGACACAACCGCAGAAGATCAGCATATTGATCATCCCGCGGTAGTTCATGTCCATGTGATACCAGTGGTTAACACCTGCGCCGAGAATAATCATCGAGCGCCCATGCGTTTTATGAGCGGTATCGGCAAATTCACGGGCGATGGTTTCAATATACTGGCGCGGTACGCCGGTAATTTGCTCGCCCCAGGCAGGGGTGTAAGGTTTGATTTCAGCGTAATCTTTCGCGCTGTTTTCATCTTCCAGTCCGCGATCGAGGCCGTAATTTGCCAGTACCAGATCATAAACGCTGACCACCGGACAGGTGCTACCATCGGCTAATGTCAGGTTTTTAACGGGCAATTGGCGCACCAGGACAGGATTGTGTTTTACGCTGCGAAAATGTGGATTTTCAATGCCGCCAAAGTAGGGGAAGGCCACGCCTGCAACGGCGTCATGTTGAGCGAGCAGGGTTAACGACAATTCGGTTTCCGTACCGGCGGCAATGGATTCCAGGTTCCATTTGCCTTTTTCTCCCCAGCGAAAACCAATCGAACCGTTCGGCACTACCAATTCACCTGCGGTATTAACTGCCACGGTTTTCCACTGCGGATTATTGCTTTCGCCCAGTCCATCCACCAGGTCAGATGCGCGGACCATGCGCCCGGGAACGTAGCTGCCATCGTCGCGAGGTTCCAGCATTACCAGCATCGGCATGTCGCTGTAGCGGCGGCAGTAGTTGATAAAATAATCGCTGGGATTATCGAGATGAAACTCTTTTAAAATGACATGGCCCATTGCCATTGCCAGGGCACTATCAGTGCCTTGTTTCGGTGCCAGCCACTGGTCGCACAATTTGGCCACTTCAGAGTAGTCAGGGGTAATGGCGATGGTTTTAGTGCCTTTGTAGCGTACTTCGGTAAAGAAATGGGCGTCCGGCGTACGTGTCTGCGGTACGTTAGACCCCCAGGCGATGATGTAACTGGAGTTATACCAGTCGGCAGATTCCGGCACGTCGGTTTGTTCGCCCCAGGTCATCGGCGAGGCGGGCGGCAGGTCGCAATACCAGTCGTAGAAGCTTAAACAGGTGCCACCTAACAGCGACAGATAACGTGTTCCGGCGGCGTAAGAAACCATCGACATCGCCGGGATCGGCGAGAAACCGGCAACGCGATCCGGGCCGTAAGTTTTGATGGTCCAGACGTTAGCAGCGGCAATCAGCTGGTTTAGCTCCTGCCAGTTGGAGCGGATAAAGCCGCCGCGTCCACGTACTTGTTTGTAGCTCAGGCACTTTTGCGGATCGTTCATAATCGATGCCCACGCCAGTACCGGATCGCTGTGTTGCTTGAGGGCTTCGCGCCACAGTTCAATCAGTCGTTTACGAATGAGCGGGTATTTCAGACGGTTAGCGCTGTAGAGATACCAGGAGTAACTTGCGCCACGCGGGCAGCCGCGAGGTTCATGATTGGGCAGGTCAGGGCGAGTGCGCGGGTAGTCGGTCTGTTGGATTTCCCAGGTCACCAGACCATTTTTAACGTAGATTTTCCAGCTACAGGAGCCTGTACAGTTAACACCGTGGGTGGAACGCACGATTTTGTCGAACTGCCAACGCTGGCGATAGCTGTCCTCCCAGTCGCGGTTGCTATGCATCACCTGTCCGTGACCATCGGCAAAGGTTTCGCCCTTTTGTTTGAAGTAGCGAAAGCGATCCAAAAGTTTACTCATGACATAACTCCTGCTCCAGGAATGAATTGGGATCTGATGCCTTGTCGGACGCGACACGGTTGTAGCCTGATAAGACGTGTCAGGCATCGATCTCTTATTTTTGGCTGAACTTCCGCCGACCATAAACCAGCCAGGTCAGTAGCACGCAAACGATGTAGAAGATTAAAAACACTTTCATCGCGCCCACCGGAGAGCCGGTCATATTGAGCGACATGCCAAACGCCTGCGGAATAAAAAAGCCGCCCACTGCGCCAATGGCTGAGATAAAGCCCAGAGCGGCTGCCGTTTCGGTGACGGCTTCTCTTTGAGCTTGCTCATCACTACCGCCTTTCATCTTCACCCGATAAATGGTTATCTGGCGAAAGATGACGGCGATCATCTGGAAAGTAGAACCACTTCCCAGACCCGCGGTCAGAAACAGCCCCATAAATACGGCGTAAAATGCGATGAAATTACCGGAGCCTGTGCCCGGTAAGGTAAGGAACAGCAGGGCGCTGAAAATCGCCATAAAAATGAAGTTGATCAACGTCACCCGCACGCCGCCGAATTTATCGGAAATAGCACCACCAACCGATCGCGCGATGGCACCGATAAATGGGCCAAAGAACGCCAGGCGCAGAATATTCACATCCGGGAACTGGGTTTTTGCCAGCATGGCAAAACCCGCAGAAAAACCGATAAACGAACCGAAGGTGGCAAGATAAAGCAGGCTCAGCAGCCAGAGATGCAGGCGTTGTAAGACAGGGAGCTGGTCGGCAATTGAGGCGCGTGAACTGGCGATATCATTCATCCCTGACCAGGCGGCGATCGTGGCAATCGCCAGTAATGGCACCCAAATCCATGCGGCATTCGCCAGCGACATCACCGAACCGTCGGCCTGCGGTACGCCATTGACGCCGAGAAAGGCAAATACGGGGACAAAAATGACCAGTGGTGCAACCAACTGCATCACACTTACACCTAAGTTTCCTAATCCGCCATTAATCCCAAGAGCGCTCCCTTGTTTGGCTTTTGGAAAGAAGAAACTGATATTGCCCATGCTCGAAGCAAAGTTCGCACCTGCAAAACCGCATAGCAAAGCGATAACGATAAATATCCCAAAAGGGGTATTCGGATTTTGCACGGCAATTCCGAGCCAGACGCAAGGAATAATCAGGATTGCAGTACTAAAAACCGTCCATCGGCGTCCACCGAATATAGGCACCATAAAGGAGTAGGGGACACGCAATAATGCGCCAGAAACGGAGGGTAATGCGGTTAATAAAAAGAGTTGATCGGTAGTGAAATTAAAACCGATTTTATTGAGATTAACAGTAACTGCGCTAAATAGCATCCATACACAGAAGGCAAGAAGTAGACAACTGACTGATATCCAGAGGTTTCTTCGTGCAATATGCTTTCCTTTATTTTCCCAGAAGGCCGGATTTTCTGGTTTCCAGTCGCGTAAAAGATAACGACTATTTTTCTCATTTTGCAGTGCCATATTGTTCCTCACATGCACACATTGGTAATGAAAAAAAGACAAAACAGGAGGTAAGGCGCAATAGCCAGTTATTAGAATTAAGGATGAATCAGGTGAAGTGCTGATTAGAAGAATAGATAAGAAAGCGTAACTGCGGGGGCAGAATGTGGATTAAACAGACAGATATGTGTTACTAAATGTAACTAAAATGGCTTTCTGGTATTTGAAATTTATTTTTTAATATTGTCAGAATTTATCTGATTAACTGCCGGGCCGTAGACCCGACAATTATTTTAGCCACGACGTGTCGCCAGCCAGCAGAGCAGGGAACCGCCGCAGACCATTAGCGCGCCTTGCCAGAACGAGAACGACAGCGGGGCGCTGAGTAACACGGCTGCAAGTGCTGAGGAAAGGACGGGCGTAAAATACGAACCTACCGCCATTATGGTGACGTTGCCATGTAATATACCGACATTCCATGCAGCATAAGCAAATCCTAAGGTAAATGCCGCAGAGATGAGTTTAATCATGACGGGCGTGCTAAATACCATTTCTGGTTGTGGCGTAAGAAAATAGTAAACCCACAGACTTGCTCCCGTTAGCAGGACAAAAACGGTAATTCCGTTAAATCCGCGTGCGTATTTATTCGTTACTGTGCAGTAGGCTGCCCAGATAAACGCCCCAATGAACGCCAGGAAATAACTCAATGGGCTGGTGGTGATATTATTGATAATTTCATCATAATGTAACCCATTGTCACCGCCTAACACCCAGCAGACGCCGACCAGGGCTAATAATAATCCTGGTACAATCAGCCAGTTGGTTTTCTGACCATTAAACAGAATGGCAAAGAGAATTGTCAGGCTGGGCCATAGATAGTTCACCATCCCCACTTCAATCGCCTGATGACGGGTCGCCGCATATCCTAAGGAAAGCGCCAGACAGATTTCATAGCTGACGAATAACAGACTCCCGGCGAGTAAATAGCCTTTCGGGATCTGCCGAATACGCGGAAATCCAACCGTGAAGATTAACAGCAGCCCGCTTAATGAATAGATAGCAGCTGCGCCGCCGACCGGGCCGAGCCCCTCACTGACACCGCGAATCAATCCTACCATCGTGCTCCACAGGACGATCGCTATTAGCCCTATGAGCGTTGCTTTTTGTCGTGTCATGCTCGCTGTTTTGTCTCTCTTGCCGTTAAAAATTAAGCTGAATTTTATAGCATTTTTTTAACTGCCCTGTCAGGCAGTGGGGCGTTTTTCTACCGCTATTGAGGTAGGTCAATTTGCGCAGGCGGATTATTTTGTGGCAAACACGTGTTCTTTTTGATTTCGCGCAAAAAGATTCAGAATTTTACTGTTAGTTTCCTCGCGCAGTAATACCCCTGAAAAAAGAGGAAAGCAATGGACGTCAGTCGCAGACAATTTTTTAAAATCTGCGCGGGCGGTATGGCGGGAACAACAGTAGCAGCATTGGGCTTTGCCCCGAAGCAAGCACTGGCTCAGGCGCGAAACTACAAATTATTACGCGCGAAAGAGATCCGTAACACCTGCACATACTGTTCCGTAGGTTGCGGGCTATTGATGTATAGCCTGGGTGATGGCGCGAAAAACGCCAGAGAAGCGATTTATCACATTGAAGGTGACCCGGATCATCCGGTAAGCCGTGGTGCGCTGTGCCCGAAAGGGGCCGGTTTGCTGGATTACGTCAACAGCGAAAACCGTCTGCGCTACCCGGAATATCGTGCGCCAGGTTCTGACAAATGGCAGCGCATTAGCTGGGAAGAAGCATTCTCCCGTATTGCGAAGCTGATGAAAGCCGACCGTGACGCTAACTTTATTGAAAAGAACGAGCAGGGCGTAACGGTAAACCGTTGGCTTTCTACCGGTATGCTGTGTGCTTCCGGTGCCAGCAACGAAACCGGGATGCTGACTCAAAAATTTGCCCGCTCCCTCGGGATGCTGGCGGTAGACAACCAGGCGCGCGTCTGACACGGACCAACGGTAGCAAGTCTTGCTCCAACATTTGGTCGCGGTGCGATGACCAACCACTGGGTGGATATCAAAAACGCTAACGTCGTAATGGTGATGGGCGGTAACGCTGCTGAAGCGCATCCCGTCGGTTTCCGCTGGGCGATGGAAGCGAAAAACAACAACGATGCAACCTTGATCGTTGTCGATCCCCGTTTTACGCGTACCGCTTCTGTGGCGGATATTTACGCACCTATTCGTTCCGGTACGGACATTACGTTCCTGTCTGGCGTTTTGCGCTACCTGATCGAAAACAACAAAATCAACGCCGAATACGTTAAGCATTACACCAACGCTAGCCTGCTGGTGCGTGATGATTTTGCTTTCGAAGATGGCCTGTTCAGCGGTTATGACGCTGAAAAACGCCAGTACGATAAATCGTCCTGGAACTATCAGTTCGATGAAAACGGCTATGCGAAACGCGATGAAACACTGACTCATCCGCGCTGTGTGTGGAACTTGCTGAAAGCGCACGTTTCCCGCTACACGCCGGACGTAGTAGAAAACATCTGCGGTACGCCAAAAGCCGACTTCCTGAAAGTGTGTGAAGTGCTGGCCTCCACCAGCGCACCGGATCGCACAACCACCTTCCTGTACGCGCTGGGCTGGACGCAGCACACCGTGGGTGCGCAGAACATCCGTACTATGGCGATGATCCAGTTGCTGCTCGGTAACATGGGTATGGCCGGTGGCGGCGTGAACGCATTGCGTGGTCACTCCAACATTCAGGGCCTGACTGACTTAGGCCTGCTCTCTACCAGCCTGCCAGGTTATCTGACGCTGCCGTCAGAAAAACAGGTTGATTTGCAGTCGTATCTGGAAGCGAACACGCCGAAAGCGACGCTGGCTGATCAGGTGAACTACTGGAGCAACTATCCGAAGTTTTTCGTTAGCCTGATGAAATCTTTCTACGGCGATGCCGCGCAGAAAGAGAACAACTGGGGCTACGACTGGCTGCCGAAGTGGGACCAGACCTACGACGTCATCAAGTATTTCAACATGATGGATGAAGGTAAAGTCACCGGTTATTTCTGCCAGGGCTTTAACCCGGTTGCGTCCTTCCCGGACAAAAACAAAGTGGTGAGCTGCCTGAGCAAACTGAAGTACATGGTGGTTATCGATCCGCTGGTGACTGAAACCTCTACCTTCTGGCAGAACCACGGCGAGTCGAACGATGTCGATCCGGCATCTATTCAGACTGAAGTATTCCGTCTGCCTTCGACCTGCTTTGCTGAAGAAGATGGTTCTATCGCTAACTCCGGTCGCTGGTTGCAGTGGCACTGGAAAGGTCAGGACGCGCCGGGCGAAGCACGTAACGACGGCGAAATTCTGGCGGGTATCTACCATCATCTGCGCGAGCTGTACCAGGCCGAGGGTGGTAAAGGCGTAGAACCGCTGATGAAGATGAGCTGGAACTACAAGCAGCCGCACGAACCGCAGTCTGACGAAGTGGCGAAAGAGAACAACGGCTATGCGCTGGAAGATCTCTATGACGCTAATGGCGTGCTGATTGCGAAGAAAGGTCAGTTGCTGAGTAGCTTTGCGCATCTGCGTGATGACGGTACAACCGCATCTTCTTGCTGGATCTACACCGGTAGCTGGACCGAGCAGGGCAACCAGATGGCTAACCGCGATAACTCCGACCCGTCCGGTCTGGGGAATACGCTGGGATGGGCCTGGGCGTGGCCGCTCAACCGTCGCGTACTCTACAACCGTGCTTCGGCGGATATCAACGGTAAACCGTGGGATCCGAAACGGATGCTGATCCAGTGGAACGGTAGCAAGTGGACGGGTAACGATATTCCGGACTTCGGCAATGCCGCACCGGGTACGCCAACCGGGCCGTTTATCATGCAGCCGGAAGGGATGGGACGCCTGTTTGCCATCAACAAAATGGCGGAAGGTCCGTTCCCGGAACACTACGAGCCAATTGAAACGCCGCTGGGCACTAACCCGTTGCATCCGAACGTGGTGTCTAACCCGGTTGTTCGTCTGTATGAACAAGACGCACTGCGGATGGGTAAAAAAGAGCAGTTCCCGTATGTGGGTACGACCTATCGTCTGACGGAGCACTTCCACACCTGGACCAAGCACGCATTGCTCAACGCAATTGCTCAGCCGGAACAGTTTGTGGAAATCAGCGAAACGCTGGCGGCGGCGAAAGGCATTGCCAATGGCGATCGTGTCACTGTCTCCAGCAAGCGTGGCTTTATCCGCGCGGTGGCTGTGGTAACGCGCCGTCTGAAACCGCTGAATGTAAACGGTCAGCAGGTTGAAACGGTGGGTATTCCAATCCACTGGGGCTTTGAGGGTGTCGCGCGTAAAGGTTATATCGCTAACACTCTGACGCCGAATGTCGGTGATGCAAACTCGCAAACGCCGGAATATAAAGCGTTCTTAGTCAACATCGAGAAGGCGTAAGGGGGCGAACAGATGGCTATGGAAACGCAGGACATTATCAAAAGGTCCGCAACTAACTCCATCACGCCGCCTTCTCAGGTGCGTGATTACAAAGCAGAAGTAGCGAAACTTATCGACGTTTCCACCTGTATCGGCTGTAAAGCCTGTCAGGTGGCGTGTTCGGAGTGGAACGACATCCGTGATGAAGTGGGGCACTGCGTCGGGGTTTACGATAACCCCGCCGATCTGAGCGCCAAGTCCTGGACGGTGATGCGCTTTAGCGAAACCGAACAGAACGGCAAGCTGGAGTGGCTGATCCGTAAAGACGGCTGTATGCACTGTGAAGATCCGGGCTGCCTGAAGGCGTGCCCGTCTGCTGGTGCAATCATTCAGTACGCTAACGGGATTGTCGATTTCCAGTCGGAAAATTGCATCGGCTGTGGTTACTGCATTGCCGGGTGTCCGTTTAATATTCCGCGCCTCAACAAAGAGGATAACCGGGTATATAAATGCACGCTCTGCGTCGATCGCGTCAGCGTCGGCCAGGAACCGGCTTGTGTGAAAACCTGTCCGACCGGGGCTATCCACTTCGGCACCAAGAAGGAGATGCTGGAGCTGGCGGAACAGCGCGTAGCGAAACTGAAAGCGCGTGGTTACGAACATGCTGGCGTCTACAACCCGGAAGGGGTCGGTGGTACACACGTTATGTACGTGCTGCATCATGCCGATCAGCCGGAGCTGTATCATGGTCTGCCGAAAGATCCGAAGATCGATACCTCGGTAAGCCTGTGGAAAGGCGCGTTGAAACCGCTGGCAGCGGCTGGCTTTATTGCCACTTTTGCCGGGTTGATTTTCCACTACATCGGTATTGGCCCGAATAAGGAAGTGGACGATGACGAGGAGGGAAATCATGAGTAAGTCGAAAATGATTGTGCGCACCAAATTTATTGATCGCGCCTGTCACTGGACCGTGGTGATTTGCTTCTTCCTGGTGGCGCTGTCCGGGATTTCGTTCTTCTTCCCGACGCTGCAATGGCTGACGCAAACCTTCGGTACGCCGCAGATGGGACGCATTTTGCACCCGTTCTTCGGCATTGCGATTTTCGTCGCGCTGATGTTTATGTTTGTGCGTTTTGTGCATCACAACATCCCGGATAAGAAAGATATTCCGTGGCTGTTGAACATTGTCGAAGTATTAAAAGGCAATGAGCACAAAGTGGCGGATGTCGGTAAGTACAACGCCGGGCAAAAGATGATGTTCTGGTCAATCATGAGCATGATTTTCGTGCTGCTGGTGACCGGGGTGATTATCTGGCGTCCGTACTTTGCGCAGTACTTCCCGATACAGGTTGTCCGTTATAGCCTGCTGATCCATGCGGCTGCGGGTATCATCCTGATCCACGCCATCCTGATCCATATGTATATGGCATTCTGGGTGAAAGGATCGATTAAAGGGATGATCGAAGGGAAGGTGAGCCGTCGCTGGGCGAAGAAACACCATCCGCGCTGGTATCGTGAAATCGAGAAGGCAGAAGCGAAAAAAGAGAGTGAAGAAGGGTTATAATCTCTTTTGAGCTTTAAGCTGAAAATGGCGCTGTAAAAGGCGCCATTTTTTTATTGTAGACAACGTGCACTTTGTTCATGCCGGATGCGGCGTGAACGCCTTATCCGGCCTACAAACCGTTCAAATCCAATAGATTGCAGTGAACGTGTAGGCCTGATAAGCGTAGCGCATCGGGCAATGTTGCGTTTGTCATCAGTTTCAAATGGCGCTTTATAAGGTGCCATTTTTTTATTGCGTAACCAGACGGCGCAGTCGCGACACATCCACTGTTTTTTCTGCCTCTGCCAGACTCCAGGCATTTTGCAGATTCAGCCACATTTGCGGCGAACTGCCGATCACCACGGAAAGTTTTATTGCCATTTCTGGCGTCAAAGCTGCTTTTCCGGTCAGCAATCGGCTTGCCGTTGAGGGCGCAATTTCCATTGCTCTGGCAAACTCGCGCAGGCTGACATTAAGTTCGTCCAGTGATTCCTGAATAATGTCCCCCGGGCGGGGATGATTGGCCATTTTCATCAGTGATAGTCCTCGTAATCCAGTATGTATGCATCGCCATTGACGAATTCAAATGTGATTCGCCAGTTGCCCGAGACAGATATCGCCCAAATTCCATCGCGATCGCCGCTTAACGGATGTAGTCGGTAACCGGGCATATCGATATCAGCAAGACAGCATGCTGCATCAATCACAGCGAGTCGGTGGCGTAATCGTTTGACTTGCGTCGGTATAACGCCGGAGGTTTTGCCGAGAAGAAACAAGTCACGCAATCCCTTGTGTCTGAAATTCATTATCATCTCTTCATCCTTGTTCCCTCGAAAGGAACACTATCACTATTGTTCCGTACAGCGCAACAAATTTCGCTACGTTTTCGCGAATTGTGAGGGGAAAGATGGGGGAGGAAAAGAAGAAGAGTGAAATTGCGGAAAGCGTCTCGCAAAACAGGCTGCGACCCGAACATGGCAGTCGCAGCAAAGACCTCTTAGCGACGGAAATCAATCACCATACGGCCACGGATTTTGCCTTCCTCCATCTCGGTAAAGATGGTGTTGATGTCCGCTAACGGACGCAGGGCGACTTTCGGCACCACTTTGCCTTCGGCGGCAAACTGGAAGGCTTCGGTTAGATCCTGACGCGTGCCGACCAGCGAACCGACCACTTCAATACCATCCAGCACCAGCCGTGGGATGTCCAGGCTCATAGACTCCGGCGGCAGACCGACAGCCACGACACGACCACCTGCACGGACAGCATCCACCGCCGAGTTAAACGCAGCTTTAGCTACCGCTGTCACCACCGCTGCGTGAGCGCCACCGGCTTTCTCCTGCACAATTCTGGCGGCGTCTTCGGTGCGTGAGTTAATCGCTAAATCTGCACCCATTTCGGTTGCCAGTTTTAACTGTTCATCATTGACATCAATGGCGATCACTTTGGCGTTAAAGACATTCTTCGCGTATTGCAGGGCGAGGTTACCCAGACCGCCAAGACCGTAGATAGCAATCCACTGTCCTGGACGAATTTTTGACAGCTTAACGGCTTTGTAGGTAGTGACCCCCGCACAGGTAATGCTGCTGGCCGCCGCCGAGTCCAGACCATCTGGCACTTTTACCGCGTAATCGGCGACCACGATGCACTCTTCCGCCATCCCGCCATCAACGCTGTATCCGGCATTTTTAACTGAACGGCAGAGCGTTTCGTTACCACTGTTACAGTATTCGCAATGACCGCATCCTTCATAGAACCACGCCACGCTGGCACGATCGCCTGGTTTTAATGAAGTAACACCAGGGCCAACTTCTGCCACCACACCAATACCTTCGTGTCCCAGAATCACGCCGGTTTTGTCACCAAAATCGCCATTCTTAACATGAAGATCGGTATGACATACACCACAACACTCCATTTTCAGCAGGGCTTCGCCATGTTTCAGTGAGCGCAGTGTTTTATCCGTAACGTCAACATGATGATCCTTCGTAACAACTGCAGCCTTCATAGTTCCTCCTTTTCGGATGATGTTCTGCATAGCAGGTGAGGCAAATGAGATTTATTCGCCACTACCCAGTATGGATGAGATCTGAAAAAGGGAGAGGAAAATTGCCCGGTAGCCTTCACTACCGGGCGCAGGCTTAGATGGAGGTACGGCGGTAGTCGCGGTATTCGGCGTGCCAGAAATTATCATCAATGGCCTGTTGCAGAGCTTCGGCAGACGTTTTCACCGCCACGCCTTGCTGCTGCGCCATTTTGCCAACCGCAAAGGCAATTGCGCGGGAGACTTTCTGAATATCTTTCAGTTCAGGTAGTACCAGACCTTCGCCGTTCAGGACCAGCGGCGAATACTGAGCAAGCGTTTCACTTGCCGACATCAGCATCTCATCGGTGATACGTGACGCGCCGGAAGCAATAACACCCAGCCCGATGCCCGGGAAAATAAAGGCGTTGTTGCACTGGGCTATAGGGTAGATTTTATCTTTCCATACCACTGGATTAAACGGACTGCCAGTGGCGACCAGCGCGTTACCTTCAGTCCAGGCGATAATGTCCTGCGGTGTGGCTTCCACGCGTGAAGTCGGGTTAGACAGCGGCATCACGATCGGACGCGGACAGTGTTTATGCATCTCACGGATGATCTCTTCCGTAAACAGCCCGGTCTGTCCTGAGACGCCAATCAGAATATCTGGTTTTACATTACGCACCACATCCAGCAGTGACAGCACATCGCTGTCGGTATCCCAGTCACTGAGATTTTCGCGCTTCTGCACCAGTTTGGTCTGGAAAGGCAGCAGGTTCGGCATCTTGTCGGTCAGCAGGCCAAAGCGATCGACCATAAAGACTTTCTGCCGCGCCGCTTCCTCGCTTAATCCTTCGCGCTGGGTCTGGGCGATGATCATTTCGGCAATGCCGCATCCCGCTGAACCTGCGCCAAGGAAGACGATTTTTTTCTCGCTTAACTGACCGCCTGCCGCGCGGCTGGCTGCGATCAGTGTGCCGACTGTTACCGCCGCGGTGCCCTGAATGTCATCGTTAAAAGAACAAATTTCATTGCGATAGCGGTTAAGTAACGGCATCGCATTTTTTTGTGCGAAGTCTTCAAACTGCAACAGTACGTCCGGCCAGCGTTGTTTCACAGCCTGGATAAATTCATCAACGAATTCATAGTATTCGTCGTCAGTGATACGCGGATTACGCCAGCCCATATACAGCGGATCGTTAAGCAGCTGTTGGTTGTTGGTGCCGACATCCAGCACCACCGGAAGGGTATAGGCCGGACTGATGCCGCCACAGGCGGTATAGAGCGACAGTTTACCGATCGGAATGCCCATCCCGCCGATGCCCTGGTCACCAAGCCCCAGAATACGTTCGCCGTCAGTCACCACAATCACTTTGATATTATGGTTTGGTACGTTTTGCAGAATATCGTCCATATTGTGGCGGTTCTGGTAAGAGATAAACACACCGCGTGAACGGCGGTAGATCTCAGAAAAACGCTCACAGGCTGCGCCGACGGTTGGGGTGTAAATGACTGGCATCATCTCATCAAGATGATTGTTTACCAGACGGTAGAAGAGGGTTTCGTTAGTGTCCTGGATGTTACGCAGGTAGATGTGTTTGTCGATTTCGGTTTTGAATCCCTGATACTGGATCCATGCTCGTTCCGCTTGTTCTTCGATGGTTTCGACCACTTCCGGCAGTAACCCCAGCAGGTTGAAGTTACGGCGTTCTTCCATGCTGAAGGCGCTGCCTTTATTCAACAACGGAAATTCCAGCAATACAGGGCCAGCGTAAGGGATATAAAGCGAACGCTGTTTTTTTGTTTTTGGTTCCATGTCACTCACTCTTTTTTGAATATCCATCCCTGGGGGCTTTTATCGTCTTTGCATTACCGCCAGGGCGTCAAGTACCAAGTATAAAGCAGATAAAAACAAAAACACCATTGCGCAGGCAATGGTGTTTAATCGTCATTGAGGACTGATGGTTATGAATTACTTTTCAGCGGGGCGTTTTCTGCCGGTGGGATTATTTACCACGCTGGATTTGTCACCTTCGGTAACTATTTTGCGCTGGTTAGAAATTTTATGGTCCAGTCCAAGAATATGACGTGCCTGACGGTTCGATTTCATTTTAACTCCTCAATCCTGTTGCTAGTTTTAAGGACAACATCGCCGTAGCGAAGAAACACGTGCTAAACCCCTAAATTAGGTTGCCGATCAAGCATAGCACCTTAAAGCGTAGGGTGCTGACCACTGACCACATAATTGATCGTTTGCTGGTAGATATCACTGAGGATGTCGTTATCAGAAGCTTCCACCCATTTGGTCAGCTCCATGAGAATGTCATCTTCAGTGACAACACCGTGCTCTGCCCGAAGGCCTTGCTCAATGGCATTAACCAGAGCGGGTTCTGCTGTTGAATTTTCTGCCTGATAATAAGTAAACATAGTGATTCTCCGTGTCTGTGTATTTATGGTGTCTGCTACGGATCGCAGATTTATAAAGCACATTCAGCATGGCAAATATTTGCCGCTTCGTTGTTAAGATTAGTCCTGGTTGATGATTTTTATATTTTAACTCCATGATATTGATAGGTATTATTATTGTGATGAGTTGATTGATATTGATGCAATATCTCTTGAGTTATATATTTCCGGTTATCTATTGTGGAAATTTAATTTAAGTGCAGGAATTATATTTTCGCCGGATTTTATTCGGATTATCCTGCTTATCCTCGTGCTGTTTCTCACGTAGTCTATAATTTCCTTTTTAAGCCCACAGGAGAGCAACAATGACAATCCATAAGAAAGGTCAGGCACACTGGGAAGGCGATATCAAACGCGGGAAGGGAACAGTATCTACTGAGAGCGGCGTGCTGAACCAACAGCCGTATGGATTTAACACGCGTTTTGAAGGCGAAAAAGGAACCAACCCTGAAGAACTGATTGGCGCAGCACATGCCGCATGTTTCTCAATGGCGCTTTCATTAATGCTGGGGGAAGCGGGATTCACGCCAACATCGATTGATACCACCGCCGATGTCTCGCTGGATAAAGTGGATGCCGGTTTTGCGATTACTAAAATCGCACTGAAGAGCGAAGTTGCGGTGCCGGGTATTGATGCCTCCACCTTTGACGGCATTATCCAGAAAGCAAAAGCAGGATGCCCGGTTTCTCAGGTACTGAAAGCGGAAATTACGCTGGATTACCAGTTGAAATCGTAAGCGTTGCCGGATGACGCGTCAGGCGCGTGAATGCCTGATGCGTCAGCACAATCACATCAGGCTGAGAAGGGATTGTTCTGACATGGCTATGCGTTGTCGTTGTCCAACTAAACGTAGCGGAAATCACAGTATTTAAGTGACAGTGTCACGTTAAATAAAAACCCGCGAGTGCGGGCGAGAGGAATTTGTCAGATTTTCAGCGGTAACACGCTGCTCATCCAGCCTGGAATTTCTTCGGCGGGCAGGGGGCGGGAAAAGAAATATCCCTGAATAACGCGACAGTGGATCTTGCGTAGCATCTCAAATTGCTCTTTGGTTTCGATGCCTTCAGCCACGACGGTTAAATTGAGGCTTTGCCCAATGCTGGTAATGGCTTCGAGTAAGGCAAGGATGCGTTTTTCGGTCAGACAACGATCGACAAAACTTTTATCAATTTTGATTTCCGTTACCGGAAGACTGACTAAGCGGGATAATCCGGAAAAGCCTGTACCAAAATCATCTACCGATAAACCGATGCCCATATCGCGCAGGATCTGAATGCGCTTAAAGATTTCGGTATCGTGTTCCATCATCATGCTTTCCGTGATTTCCACCGTCAGCTGGTGGCCGTCAATACCCCAGGCGTGCATTGCATCAGATACCTGATTAGGCAGCTGATTACTGCGAAAGTGCAGCGCAGACAAGTTAACGGATAACGCCGGGATATGAATATTCTGGCTACGCCATTCTGCTAACTGACGGCAAGCTTCCGCGATGACCCAGCGCCCAATATTTTCGATTTCACCAATCTCTTCTGCGAGAGGAATAAACCGTGAAGGGGGCACATGACCATGCAGGGGATCGTACCAGCGAGCAAGGGCTTCGATGCCGTACAGTTCACCCGTTTCTGCGAAGATTTGCGGCTGATAAACCAGTTTAAGTTGGTTATTGCTAATCGCTTCTTTTAGCGCTGCGCCTAAAACCAAACGCTCTTTTACCATTTCGTTCATCGCCGGGCTGAAGAACTGCCAGCCGTTACCGCCATTTTTGCGAATAAAATCCATTGCATTGTGAGCAGTGGAGAGCAAGTAATCGCGGTTTTTACCCTCGTCGTAGCTGATGCCAATGCTCAAGGTGAGCGGGAATGGTTTATCGTCAATCATTATCGGCTTGCTGACCACATTCCGTAGCTCATCGGCGATCTGGGTAATGTTACTGACATCGTTTTCCAGGCTCACGAGGACAAAAGACGCACTTTCAATACGACAGAGATACTGATCCGGTTTGAGTTTTTCACGAAAGCGATTGACCACTTCCAGCAATGCCTGATCGGCCCACGCATAGCCAAGGCTATCAATCACATCCTGAATATGGTCAACACCGATGAGATACACCACCGGAGAGACGGCTTTGTCGACCAGGTCATCGAGGTAATTGTGCAGGTTATTGCGATTTGGCAGACCGGTCATCGGATCAAATTGGATGAGTTGTTCAATATGCTGACGGCTTTTTTCCTGTTCCAGCGCCAGCGCGGCCATATGCTGGCTGATATCTGCCACGCGTTCGATAAAGGCGCTGGTTTCTGCTCCTGACGAGGTTTTAATTTGCAGGATCCCCGCAGGCGCGCCATCGCGCTGACGAATGGTCGCTGACCAGCTTTGCGCATTTTGAACTTCTGCACCGTGCGAAGATGACGCCCAGTGTATCGGCATCCCGTTGCGCAGCGCGAACAGCGAAACATGCGATTCGTTGAGAACAGATTCGATGTTACGACAAATGATTTCCCCCATTTCATGAAATGGGGGGCTGCTGCACATGGCGGCGAGAATATTGCCTTCAAGCTGGCGGATTTGCCTTTCTTCGGTGATATCCGAGAATGTCATTACCAGGTTCTGCAGATGCGCGAGCACGTCATAAACCGGGCTGATAGAGGCTTTAATCCAGATTTTTTCACCGGTGCGCGTCAACAGCAGAAATTCGTCCTGATCGCGGGCGGTTTTCCATAGCAACTGTTGTAAACGAATACGGTTATCAGCAGGGAATTCTGGAATGTTCAGGAGTGTATCGGGCTGCATACCGCTGGCTTCGTTAATGCAGTAACCAAACATTTCGGTAAATGCGCGATTGCACTGCACAATATGGCGTTCCGGATCGAGGACAATCACCGGTCGGTCGAGATGGTCAACGGCAATAATCAATTGTCGGGTCTGTTCTTTTTGCGCCATTTCTACGCTGGCATCCCGTACCAGCGCCAGGTAATAAACTTTCCCCTCGGCGCTCACTTTCGATAGCGCAAAACGGGTCCAGATTTTACTGCCGTCTTTTTTCTCCAGCTGCAGCTCCCGACTCATCCCCTCGACGCGCGCTTTACCACCTTCACGGTTGTGACGAATGTATTGAGGATGCGCAGGACGCAAATCCCGCGGAATCAGCATATCAATGTTATTGCCAATGACTTCTTCACGTTTGTACCCCCAGAGCTTCTCTGCGGCGGGGTTGAAAAACATCACTTCATCATTTTCGTTAATTAACACCGCGCCCATCATATTTTGCTCAAGGGCGGGGAAAAAAATGCCATCGGCGGCATTATCCGCATCGGTTAGCTTCATGATTACCTCTGCATCCTGGCGCATCTAAAGACTGGCTTTACAGAGTTCAACACGGTTTCTACCTCGTCTTTTGGCGATATACAGAGCTTCATCGGCTATTTGAATGAGGCGCTCATAGTCAGGATGACCATTAAACATGGCGGCACCGATGGAAAGTGAGAGGGCAATATCCTCGCCGTTTGCGGCTTTAAAATAATGTCGACCTTTATGGTTAAACCGCAGGCCAAAATCAACCAAACACAACGTGCGGGATCGACTAACTGCACCATATTCTCCTGAAATATGAAGATATACTGAAAAGAAATAAGCGACTTAGGACAGTTTCAATCTACGCTACTGTTCTTCAGAAGAGTATAGCCCATCGTAATTATTTTTCGGTGACAGCGAATATCGTATGTTTTTTCATATTCATACATTTTTATTAGGGGGATTATGGCTGTTTAACTAAGTGTGGTTAATTGCGTGGTTAATTTGACGTATTTAAGCATGATTGCTAGTGGGATAGTTCAAGAGGGTAACAAGCCAGTGGGTAAAGCACCGGCTTGTTACAAAGTAAGAATGGGAGTTTAACTGCCCCAACGACTTTGCAGATAGCTGACCGCTTGTTGCGTCTGCGGTTTATTCAGATAGTCCTCACGGAACAAGATTGTGCCGCTAATTTCCGGCACAGCATCGTTAAGATCGAGCTGCTTTTTCAGTTCTGGTACGCCGCCGTTAATCATCCAGTCTGGCTCTATCTTTGAAGGTTCTCCTACTTTATAGAAGGCGATACCGATATACAGGCGGGTCCTGGTCGGTTTAACGACATCCGCCCACCATTTTGCCAACACGTCATAACGCGCGGCACTCCGTGAGAATGGCCAGTAAATTTGGGGAGCAATGTAATCCAGCAACCCTTGTTCCACCCATCGACGGGTATCAGCGTAGGATTCGTCATAGGCTGCCGCGCCTCGGGTATCGGAACCGAGCGGATCGTGTGATCGGTTACGCCACACGCCTGCCGGGCTAACGCCAAATTCGACTTCCGGCTTAATGCTTTTAATGGTGTGCGATACCTTCGCAATTAACTGCTGAGTATTGTTGCGCCGCCAGTCTGCTTTTGACGCAAATGCGCCGCCGTATTTGCGGTACGTTTCGTTATCATTTAGCCGTGAACCTGGTGACTCAGTATAGAAATAGTCATCAAACTGCACGCCATCTACTGGATAGCGGGAAACCACTTCCGCGACTATTGATGTGATCCAGTCCTGAACCTCAGGGATGCCCGGGTCGAGGACAAAGCGATCGCCGGACGTTCTGATCCAGTCGCGGTGTTGCACATAGACGCTCGCCGGTTGTTGAGACAGAGTGCTATTCAGTTCCCTGATAGTACCGGGCTTCGTATTAACCGATACGCGATAGGGGTTAAACCAGGCGTGTACTTTCATCCCACGCTTGTGGGCTTCGTCGAGCATAAATTGCAGCGGATCGTAACCCGGATTTTCACCAATCTTACCGGTCATAAGATCGGACCACGGCAAAATTTTCGATGGCCACAGGGCAGTACCATCCGGCTTGACCTGGAAAAAGACCGTGTTTATGCCGAGACGTTGCAGATGATCCAGTTTGTCGATCATCGCCTGTTGTTGTACACGTGCCCGGCTGGTGGGGTTACTAATGTTAACCGAGGAAACCGGTGGCCAGTCGAGGCGAGACACCGTGGCCAGCCAGATGCCACGCATCGGTTGTGACGATTGTTGCGTCGTGGCTGGTGGCTTTGAGCCCGCTGGTGGTGTCACCATGGACTCTGGAGGCGTGCTTTTACAACTACACAGTAAAAGTGCCAGTGCAACCAGTATCGCTGGTCTTCTAATCGCTAATTTCTCGTTTCGGGAGCAGATATCCATATGTGCTGGTTTCCGGTAAACAGATGTGCGCTCATTCTCGTACTTATCCCGGTTAAGTCAATACGACAACAAGCACGAAAAAGGGAGCGATGAATTATCGCTCCCTTGTCTTATAACCATTCAGACATGGTTAGTGTTTCTTGTCATTCATCACAATATAGTGTGGTGAACGTGCACGCGGGTGCAGGAAGAAGTGACCTTTTGGTGCGTTCTGACTGTTGATTGGCTCCAGAGTGACGCCGGTATTCGCTTTGCTTTTACGATCATGAACAGCATAGAGAATAAAGGGCAGGGCAAGTACCACCAGGAAACTAACGACCAGTAATTCAACATACATATCGGTAGAGTCACCCTGGATGTTATCCGGCGGCAGGAAGGAAACAATAAACGCCATAATTGAAGTCAGCAGACCGACAATAGCCACGACCAGTTTCACCCCTTTACCACCAGGGATATTAAATGTGCGTTTTAAGTCAGGATGTTTAAGAACCAACACAATGTAGCCAATAAACAGCATGAAATAAGCACACAGATAAATCACCACCGTCAGCGCCAGTGCGATCAGGAAGGACATGTTGTTACCGCCACCGGTATTGGTGAGGATGATCAACGCGATAGAAGTAATCACCAACTGCGAAATGACCAGCGTTACCGGTACGCCATTTTTGTTCATTTTAGCGAATGCCGCTGGCAGCAGGTTTTTCTGCGCTGTGACATACATCCCGCGAGAAGGACCAACAATCCAGGAAGCGATTTCCGCCAGAACACCCAGCAACAGCAGTGCGGAGATCACGCGAACCGTCCACTCAATTTCCGGTGCCACATGTGACATCAGAACGGTAAAGGTTTGCATTACCCCTGCGGAGAGGTTGATTTCATTACCCGGAATGACCATCGCAATAGACAAACCGCCAACAGAGCTTAAGCAGATTGCCGCCACCATCAGCAGTAACATAGCCAGTGGATAGTCGCGCCCGGGGTTGCTCATTTCATTGACGTGGGTTGCGGAAGCTTCAACGCCCATATAACTCAAAATGAAGGCAACAAATACAACGAGGGTGCCCACTTTAGAGAAGTCAGGGAAGAAGGTCTTCGCATCCATTTCGATAGCAACGGGGGCACCGGAGTGCAGATAAATAGCCGCTAATGCGATCAAAATAAATGCAGGTAACAGGATACCGGCGAAGAAGCCAACTTTAGCAATTCGCGCCGTGTATTTCGTGCCACCAAACTGCGTTAATGCCAGCGCCCAAAGAATGATGAGTGCTGCAATAGTTTTGGTAATGGGGTCTTCATTCAGCGCTGGCCATTTCAGGATGTAGGAGAGTGCTCCTAACACGAAATAGAGCATCGGAATAAAACCAATGGCGATTTGCAGATAGCCAAATGAGATCGCTGCAAATCCCCATCTCGGCCCCAGAGTATTTGATACCCAGGCGAAGACGCCACCTTCTTCCCAGCCGTCGACGGTAGCCATTTCCGCAGCACAAAGTCCCACGGGAATAAACCATAAAATCCCGCCTAATAGCAGGAAGAAGACTAATGAAAAGCCCGATGTTGCGAAGGTAGGGTATTCATAAACAGCCATTACCATCGATGCCGTTATGGCAAAAAATCCGAGTAATGTGAGCTGCTTAGCTTTACCTGTCTGTACTGATGTAGCCATATTATCCCCCTAAAACGGTATTCCTGTCGGAACCGCACCTGTTTTGTTCTGAAGCGTATTCAGAACAATATTTTCCGTTGCTAATGCCAGTGAACAGACTTTGGAAATTGTCCCGAAACGGCTTCGTTTCGGGACACCGTTACCGTTAAACGTTATCAGGTGTGTTTAAAGCTGTTCTGCTGGGCAATACCCTGCAGTTTCGGGTGGTCGCTGAGATATTTCAGGGAGGCTTTGTAGTCTTCCAGCAACAGTTCAGCAAAGT